>NZ_QBIZ02000013.1:0-139854 GCF_003057735.2 Pseudomonas sp. RIT411 | reverse complement strand
TAAAGTGTTAGACGTGGTACATAGGGGGTCTGGTGGAGTCTCATGCTGAGAGCTGATATCGGAGCACAATGGATCCTTTGAACTGTACTCAGCGGTGACGCCAATATGGAACTCCGACAGCTACGCTACTTCGCCAAGGTCGTAGAAATGGGCAGCCTTGGCCGCGCGGCACTGGAGCTGGGGGTCGGCGCCTCGGCGCTGAGTCAGCAGCTCACCCGACTGGAGCAGGAACTGAGCATCCGCCTGCTCAACCGGACCTCACTGGGCGCTACGCCCACGCCAGCCGGCCTGGCCTTCCTTCATCATGCTCAGCTCACCCTGCGCCAGGCCGACTATGCTGTGCAGGCCGCTGGGCGCGATCGTCTGCGCGGCTACGTCAGTGTCGGGCTGCCACCTACCGTGGCCAGCGTGCTGGCGTTGCCCCTGATCGAGACGCTGCAGCAGCGCTATCCGGACATCCAGCTGCACTTGGTGGAGATGCTGTCAGGCTATCTGGGGGCTCAGCTCAATGCCCGGCAACTGGATCTCGCCGTGGTCTTCCAGCCGGATCCAGGCCGGCGCTGGACGCTGCATCCCCTGCTCGATGAGGCCCTGATTCTGCTGCATGCGCCAGGCCTGCCGGGCGTTCCGGCGACCGCCAGCCTGTCGCTCGCCGCCCTGGGCCGATTGCCATTGGTGCTGCCGAGCATGCAGCACGGCCTGCGCAGCGGGTTGGCAACAGCCATGGAGACCTTAGGGCTGGACATCAACGTGGTCATGGAAATCGATGGCCTGGCCACCCTGATGAAGGTGGTCCGCCAAGGCCTCGCCGCAACCATCCAGCCGGGCTCGGCCGCGGCCCACGCCTACGCCGAAGGCCTGGGTACCATCCCCTTGCGCGATCACCCGCTGCAGCGCCGCAACTTGCTCGCCAGCCTGGCGGATGACGAACTCTCCCCGGCCGCCCTGGCGACGCGGGTGGTGATCCTCGAGGTGGTCCGCCGACTGGTTGGCGAAGGCCGCTGGCCGGGCGCCACCCTGCCGGACGCCAGCACCCCGACCCTTTAGCAAAACTAAAGCCCTCCCCCCGGTCGGCGCCTGTCGGCCACCGCCCCCTCTTGGCTAAGGTCCGTGGCGAACAAGGCCGCTGTGGCCAGCCAAAGAGGATTCACGATGATCGACGTCCTGGTGGTCGGGGGTGGCAACGCCGCGCTATGTGCCGCGCTGATGGCCCGGGAAGCCGGAGCCAGCGTCCTGCTGCTGGAGGGCTCACCCCGCGCCTGGCGCGGTGGCAATTCCCAGCACACCCGTAACCTGCGTTGCATGCACGGGGCGCCGCAGGATGTCCTGGTGGAGGCCTATCCCGAAGAGGAATATTGGCAGGACCTGCTCAAGGTCACCGGGGGCCTCACCAACGAAGCCCTGGCCCGCCTGGTGATCCGCGCCTCCGCCACCTGTCGCGACTGGATGCGCCGCCACGGCGTGCACTTCCAGCCACCGCTCTCGGGCGCCCTCCATGTCGCTCGCACCAACGCCTTCTTCATGGGCGGCGGCAAGGCACTGGTGAATGCCTACTACCGCAGCGCGGCCCGGCTCGGGGTAGGCATCCGCTACGACGCCCCGGTGTCCCACATCGAACTGCAGGACGGACGTTTCGTCGCCGCTCATCTGTCCGCGCGCGAGGTGGACGGCATCGCCCAGCCGGCCGAACGCATCGAGGCCCGGACCTGCGTATTGGCCGCCGGCGGTTTCGAATCCAATCGCGACTGGCTGCGCGAGGCCTGGGGGCAGAACGCGCGTGGCGAATGGCCGGCGGACAACTTCCTGATCCGGGGCACCCGCTACAACCAGGGGGTGCTGCTCAAGCAGTTGCTGGCCGAGGACGCCGATGCCATCGGCGACCCCACCCAGGCGCACATGGTCGCCATCGATGCCCGGGCGCCGCTCTACGACGGTGGCATCTGCACCCGCATCGACTGCGTGTCCCTGGGCGTGGTGGTCAACCGCGAGGGCGAGCGCTTCTATGACGAGGGCGAGGATTTCTGGCCCAAGCGCTATGCCATCTGGGGTCGGCTGGTGGCCGGGCAACCCGGGCAGGTCGCCTACTCCATCATCGACCGCAAGGCCATCGGTCGCTTCATGCCGCCGGTCTTTCCCGGCACCCTGGCCGGCAGCCTGGAAGAACTCGCCAGCAAACTCGAGCTGCCGGTCGCGGCCTTTCGCGCCACGGTTTCCGCCTACAACGCCGCCTGCCAGCCCGGTCACTTCGATCACACCACGCTGGACGACTGCCACACCCAGGGCATCAGCCCAGGCAAGAGCCATTGGGCGCTCCCCCTGGATACGCCGCCCTACTACGCCTATGCCCTGCGCCCAGGGGTGACCTTCACCTACCTGGGACTCAAGACCGACGCCAGCGCCGCGGTGCATTTCGCCGGCCAGCCCAGCCCCAACCTGTTCGTCGCCGGCGAGATGATGGCCGGCAACGTGCTGGGCAAGGGCTACACCGCTGGCGTGGGCATGAGCATAGGCACCGCCTTCGGCCGCATCGCCGGCGCGCGCGCCGCCGCCGCCGCCGGCCATCCCTCCACCTTCGTCGAACGGGGCTACGACCATGCAGCCGCTTGATACCCGCCCATTCGAGGACCAGGCTCCGCAACTCATCGACCTCCTCACCCTCGAAGAAAGCGAGGTCGATCGGCAGTTGCACATCTGCAATGCCTGCCGCTATTGCGAAGGCTTCTGCGCGGTGTTCCCGGCCATGACCCGGCGCCTGGAATTCGCCCGTGCGGACGTCCATTATCTGGCCAACCTCTGCCACAACTGCGGCGCCTGTCTGCACGCCTGCCAATATGCGCCGCCCCACGAATTTGCGGTGAACATCCCCCAGGCCATGGCCAAGGTGCGCGGCCAGACCTACGCCCACTACGCCTGGCCGGCGGCCTTCGGTCGGCTCTACCAGCGCAACGGCCTGACCCTGGCCAGTGCCACGGCCGGCGGGCTGGCGCTGTTCCTGCTGCTCGCCCTGGCGGTCCGCGGCACCCTGTTCCCCGGTCCGCTGGCAGGCAACTTCTATGCGATCTTTCCCCACAACCTGCTGGCCCTGATGTTCGGTGGCGTCTTCGCCCTGGTGGTCCTGGCCCTGGCGATCGGCGTCGGCCGCTTCTGGCGCGGCGTCAGTCCGCCTACGGCGCCAAAGGATCCCGTATCGCCGCTGGCCGCCGGTGCGGAGACGGTGGATGCGGTACTGCGCCTGAAATACCTCGACGGCGGCCATGGCCAGGGCTGCAACAACGAAAGCGACAGGTTCACCCTGTGGCGCCGGCGCTTCCACCATCTGACCTTCTACGGCTTTCTGCTGTGCTTCGCCGCCACCTCGGTGGCCACGCTCTATCACTACCTGCTGGCATGGGAGGCCCCCTACCCGCTGTTCAGCGCGCCGGTCCTGCTTGGTACCGTCGGTGGTCTCGGCCTGGTGATAGGCCCGCTCGGCCTGCTGTGGCTCGGCCTGCGGCGCGATCCGCAGCAGGGCGACGTGGCCCAGCGCCCCATGGATCGGGCCTTCATCCTGCTCCTCCTGCTGGTCAGCCTCAGTGGCCTGGCCCTGCTGGCCGGGCGCGACAGTGGCGCCATGGCCGCCCTGCTGGCCATCCACCTGGGCGCCGTCATGGCGTTCTTCCTCACCATGCCCTACGGCAAGTTCGCTCACGGCATCTTCCGCAGCGCGGCGCTGCTCAAGCACGCCATCGAGAAACGCCAGCCCGACCGCCTGCGCCTTGGTGCCGACTAATCCGCTCGTCCCCCACTACAACAACAATGATGGAGCACCGATGAAAGCCTCAGATATCCCCCGCCAGCCTTCGAAGGTCGGCGCCATCCTGCGCGTCACCAGCGGCAACTTCCTGGAGCAGTTCGACTTCTTCCTATTCGGTTTCTATGCCACGTATATCGCCCGGGTGTTCTTTCCCTCCGACAGCGAGTTCGCCTCGCTGATGATGACCTTTGCCGTCTTCGGTTCGGGTTTCCTGATGCGCCCGCTAGGTGCCATAGTCCTGGGCGCCTACATCGACCAGGTGGGTCGGCGCCGCGGCCTGATCGTCACCCTGGCGATCATGGCCAGCGGCACCGTCCTCATCGCACTTGTCCCCGGCTATGCCCAGATTGGCCTCTGGGCGCCGGCCCTGGTGCTGCTCGGCAGACTGCTGCAAGGCTTCTCGGCCGGCGCCGAACTCGGCGGCGTCTCGGTGTACCTCTCGGAGATCGCCACACCCGGACGGCGCGGCTTCTACACCAGTTGGCAATCGGCCAGCCAGCAGGTGGCCATCGTGGTCGCCGCGGGACTGGGTTATGCCCTCAATGCCAGTCTCAGTGCCGAGCAGCTTACTGCCTGGGTCTGGCGGCTGCCCTTCGTGGTCGGCTGCCTGATCGTTCCCTTCATCTTTTTCATCCGCCGCTCGCTGGCGGAAACCGAGGATTTCAAGAAACGCCGGCATCACCCCAGCGCCCGCGAGGTGTTTCGCTCGATGCGGCAGAACTGGGTGCTTGTCGTGGCCGGTGGTCTGCTGGCCTCCATGACCACCACCACCTTCTACCTCATCACCGTCTACACCCCGACCTTCGGTCGTACCGTGCTGCACCTGAGCGCCAGTGACAGCCTCATCGTCACCCTGTTTGTCGGGATCTCGAACTTCATCTGGCTGCCCATCGGCGGCAGCATTTCCGATCGCGTTGGCCGTCGGCCACTGCTGCTGGGCATCGCCAGCCTGGCCCTGCTCACGGCCTATCCGGCCATGGCCTGGCTGGCCGCCGCGCCCAGCTTCGAGCGGATGCTGGCGGTGCTGCTGTATTTCTCGATGTTCTTCGGCGGCTACAACGGTGCCATGGTGGCGGCGCTGACCGAGGTCATGCCCGCAGAGGTGCGCGTCGCCGGCTTCTCGCTATCCTTCAGCCTGGCCACGGCGCTGTTTGGCGGCTTCACCCCGGCGGTCTCGACCTTCCTGGTGAACGCCACAGGCGACAAGGCCTCGCCGGCCTTCTGGCTGATGTTCGCCGCGCTCTGCGGGCTGGGTGCGACCCTAGTCCTGTATCGGCGTCGCCAGACCCAGGTCAAATTTCGAGAGGCGCCTGCCGCCCGTTGAACGGGGGGCTTACAGCCAGGTCCCTGCAGCTCAACTGCCGGGGCCTGGAACGCGCTCGCATCGTGACATACCGTCCCGCCAGCGGCGTGCTGAGGATCGCCGTCGCCAGCAGACACCCGCGCCGGCCACTCAAGCCACGCAGCGCGAGGCGGATGGCGCTCTGCGTTCAGCTAGTGAAAAAGTAGCTCCAGATGAGCCAGGCAAAGGTGCCCCAGATGGCCCAGTAGATGACCAAGTAGACTGCACGACCAGAAAGGGTTCCTGCTTTCCTGAAATGACCCCCGAAAGTTGGACGCTGCCTTGAAGGCGTACCATGCCCAAGTACTCTCTAGCGTTCAAATTGAAGATCGTCGCTCAGTACCAAAAGGGCGATTGCAGCTACGGCCACCTCGCTAGGGTGCATGACGTCAGCGTGGTGCAGGTAAAAGGATGGATTGGCGCCTATGCCAATCACGGAAAAGCGGCTCTACAAAAGCGTTATCGTTATCACAGCATCGATTTCAAGATCGAGGTGGTGCGACAAATCGTCGAAGGCCTATCAATCCGACGGGCTAGTGAGCGATTTAGTCTTAATCGCTCCCAAATGCAGCGCTGGGTCGATGCGTGGCAGAGGTATGGTATCGAGGGGTTGGCCAGCAAACGCAGAGGTGACTCCTTGCCCCTTCTTCCCGTTCCAGATCCATCCGCTTTCAAGCCCCACATCGCAAACCCAGTCCGAGAGCTGGAAAAGCAGGTTGCCTATTTGCAGGTCAAAAACGCCTTTCTGCGCAAAGCCATGAGCTTGGGTCTCAAGGACAGTGACCTGGACAATCAGCAGAAAGCACTTATCGTGCAGGAGTTGCGGTCACGATATCCACTTGATGCGCTTCTTCAGGGAGCATGTCTTCCTCGAAGCAGCTTCTACTACCACCTCAAGGTCACTCGCCAACCAGACAAACAAGGTGCCCGCAAAGAGAGCATCCGGACGATGTTCGCGCATCATCGGGGTCGCTATGGCTATCGCCGCATCACGCAGGCGCTACGCAATCAGGGGCAGCAGATCAATCACAAGGCAGTACAGCGGCTGATGGGCGAAATGTCGTTAAAGTGCACGCTGCGACGCCGTCGCTATCGTCCATTCACAGGGCCGGAGTCCTGCGTGGCGCCTAACCTGCTGGAACGCCGCTTTACCGCACCGCAGCCCAATCAGCGGTGGGCGACTGACATAACGGAGTTTCGTGTCAATCAAAACCGGCTATACCTGTCACCGATTCTTGACCTCTTCAATAAGGAAATTGTGGCTTTCGAGATAAGTGAGCGCCCATCGTTCGAGATGGTCTTACGTATGTTGAAAGACGGATTGAAGACCCTTCGGCCTCATGAGAAACCGCTCATCCATTCCGATCAAGGCTGGCACTATCAATACCCTGCCTACCAACAGCTGATCCGTCAGCATGGACTGACTCAGAGTATGTCAAGGCGAGCCAATTGCCTCGACAATGCGGCAATGGAAAGCTTTTTTGCAGTACTAAAATCTGAGCTTTTCCACTGCAACAGGTTCTCAAGCGTAGAGGAGCTGGCAGTAGCAATTCTGGCCTATATCGACTACTACAATAAGGAGCGAATCAAATTGGCACTGGGTGGGCGCAGTCCAGCTGAATATCGTCTGGCAATAGCGAAAGCTGTGAATACCTGTGACGAATAGGACGTTTGCCTCATAGCTACCGCAGAGTCGATCGGTTTCTAGACCCTCGGCGTTTGAGGAGTGCAGGCATGCTCCGGGTCTCAATAAGCAGTGGCAGGCATGTCGGCTTCAAGAACGAGCCATCTTCAAAGTCATCTGCTGCGCTGCTATGATCCGCTAAGGAGATGGCATTCCTCCTCAAACCGCCTCGTGCTGATGATGCCTACGTAACCCCTTGGCAGGGTGCGTAGGTGCGCCCTGTCTTTTTCGAGGACAGCGCTATGCACCGACCATATCCCTCCCCGGCCCCTAGTCTTCCATTCCCCTTGGGAGACGTTCCATGCTGAAGCCGCTCATAGCCATCGCACTCGGTGCGACCTTGGGTGCCTGGCTCCGTTGGATACTGGGCTTGAAGCTAAATGCCTGGTTCCCGTCGCTCCCGCCTGGGACGGTCGTTGCGAATCTTGTAGGTGGCTACATCATCGGAATGGCCGTAGCCATCTTCGCTGCTTGGCCCGGGATTGCGCCTGAATGGCGGCTGTTTCTGATCACCGGATTTTGCGGCGGCTTAACCACCTTCTCGACGTTTTCTGCTGAGACACTGATGCTAATCCAGCAAGGAAGGCTGCTCATGGCGCTGACTGCAATCAGCGTTCATGTCGTGGGGTCCCTGTGCATGACAGCCCTGGGTATCTTGACCATCAACCTGCTGCACCCACGCTAAAGGCAATAGCATGAACGACTATCTCGTTACGTTCTATACCGAACAAAATCGTCGCCATGAACATCAGCAGATTGGAGATTGGCTTCTGGATCTTGCTAAAGAGCTTCACCTAAGTGGCGCAACGTTGTCAGTGGCGGCTGAAGGCTTTGGCCAAGATGGAAAACGCCACTCCGCTCATTTTTTTGAGCTTGCCGATCAGCCCATCCAGGTAACGATGGCGCTGACTCAAATTCAACACGACATGCTGTTTCAACGCCTCGAATCGGAAGACTTGGCGCTGTTCTACATCAAGACGCCTGCCGAGATTGGCACGGTAGGACGCCACCGCCCTTCCCAAGAGACAGAGTCATCCTCGTCCTGAGCTGACGCACCTTTGAATCGGTTAAGGCGGCCGCGGTAACCAACGGCATCAAGGGATGGCTTTCACTGAGCCCCATTTGCGGACTCATCAGCTCACTCGTCGTAGAGAGTGGGCTGATGGTCCTAGCTTGGTAGCGTTGCTCAGCGAGGCGCCACCTAATCGACCTCATTTGCGTGGTTGCAGATGAGCAATGCAAGGCGAGACGAACAGCGTCCCGCGGTAGGCACCGGCTAGGGTGCGTCCCGCGACCACCGCCCACAGAGCAGTCAAGGCGACGACCAAAAAGGCACCGAAGACGGTAAGGAAACCTGACCCAAGCGTGCTTCCCAAACGTAGCGTCGTGACGGCATAGACGCCCAGTGGAAAAGTAAAACCCCACCATCCCAGGTTGAAAGGGATGCCGTGGCGCGCGTACTTCAGCGTGATCAGTATGGCAAGGCTCATCCACCACAAGCCGAGTCCCCATAGTAGGATCCCGCCAATTACGCCTAGCCCCTGCGCGACGGCGCCAATTCCGGCCATACCGTGAGCAGCGAAGATGACCGGCGCGTCGCTGCCCATCACGAGCAGACCCAACGCACCTGTACCAATGGGGCCAAGCGATAACCAGCTCGATGCAGCCATGTTCTCGTGAGGCAGCTTGTGCAGTGCCATCCGCAATAGCAGGATCACGAGGACACTTAGGGCGACAGGTACCGAATAGGCCCAAAGCACATAGCTGGTCACCAGCACGGTGAATTGGTGCCCGCCATCGGCTAGGTGCGGTGCCAACAGCCCGCCACTGGCAGCGGCCACTTCGGCGGCTACCACAGGTAGCAACCATACCGCCGTCATTTGATCGATGCTGTGCTGCTGACGAGTAAACATCAGGTACGGAATCGCTACTCCGCAAACCAGTGCCATGGCCGCATCGACCCACCAAAGTCCGGTGGCAATCGTGACAGCCACCTCACCCCATCGTGGCAGCCCAAAGATCAGCATCCCGTTGATGATTGTTGCCAACCCCATCGGAATGGTGCCGAAGAACATCGATACGGTGGAGTGGGCAAAAATTTGCTTGGCTTCGTTGTAGAACAAGATCCAGCGAGCGGCATACAAGCCGCTGAATAGAACGAAAAGCAAAATGTTGAACAGCCACAGTCCTTCGGCGATCAGACGCAAGCCGGGTACCGACGCGGGAAAACTCGCTAAGGCGATTGCCAAAATACCGGTGCCCATCGTTGCCGCAAACCAGTTGGGGGTGAACTGGCGAACGACTTCGAGCGGCTGCTTGAGCTGGCTGAGCGGCTTGCCGCCGGTGCGCAGGGCTATAGCATCCTTTAATGTCATGAGGTGAGCTCCGCTGAGGAATGCAAACAGTCTAGCCCGGCTCGATTATCTGAAAAATTGAATATTATATAAAAAGTAATCTACTAAATAGATAAGCAGTCCCCGCTGTCCGCAGGGACTGCTCCACGATCAAGGCTTCGCGACGTGCCAGACTTGATTGACACCTTCACCGGTCGTTTCACCGGGCTTGCTGTCCTTTACCCAGGTATAGAGTGGCTGCCCCTTATAGGCCCATTGCTGGCTACCATCCTCACGCTGTACTACGGTATAGCCGTCACCGCTCTTGGCCCCTGCCGGTGCCATCAGCGGCGGCCAGTTCTTGGCGCACGGGCCGTTGCAGGCGGACTTACCCTCGCTGTCCTTGGTGAAGGTGTAAAGCGTCATACCCTTTTCATCCACAAGCACCTTACCCAAGGTGGTGTCGCCAACCTTGGCGGGCGTGGCCGCCACGGCCAGCCCTGTCATGGAGAAAATGGCAGTGGCAATCAACACTTGTCTGAGCATGCTGGACCTCGATGGTTATTGGTTATTAGTATTTCGATTGGAGCACTTGCACTTGCACGGGAGCACCTGGCGCATCGGCTGCACCAGGTGCGATGACGAGGTAGCGCTGTTCATCCGCCTGGGATTGCTGAACCAGTTGGCGTATCGGTCCTACCGCATTCACGATAGCTGCGCCGGCGGGATTGGTTTGAAAAGCGGCGAGAGACTCAAGAGCGCCGCTACCGTCTGCATGACGAGCCAACGCTAGTACATAGGGCTGCTTGGCCACCAGGCCCGTAACCGAGGCCTGCAGGACCTGAGTCAAGCCCTGGTCGAAAAGTGTCACCTGAGTGGTATGACGTTCGTGTTGACCCGGCGGAGCCAGGGCGATCTGAATACTCTTGGCGGCGCTCCCTAACGGCTTAAGATTTGCCAGCCCAGCGCCCTGGGTAGCGGCGCGGGGAACGTAGACCAAAGCCTGGGGCGCCTGCCCCACGGGTACAGTGGTTTCAACGCTATTGGTCAGCGTATTGATGACGGCCACACTGTCAGCATTCTCTAGTCCCACGTACAACCGCGTGCCATCTCCTGACGGCCAGAGACCGTGGGGCAAAGCGCCAACAGGAATGCTGGCGACTTGGCTGAAATCATCGGTTCGGAAGACCTTGACTCGATTTTCTCCGCCTACCGTTACATAGGCGAAGCTTCCGCGGGCATTGCGAACCAAGTTGACGTGATTAGTGATCGCGCCAGTATCAAGCGTCTTAATCAAGCTGAACGGCGGTTTGGCTGCGAACACCTGGGTCTTACCGACATCTTTTAGGGTGAGCCAGACCTGTTGGCCATCTGCAGACGCAGCGATGTTGGGGCAGAAGGGACTCGCCTGAGCGACGCGGCCAACAATTCGATGCTCGGCAACCGAAACCACTACGGTTTCCGGAGTGAACGAGGAGCAGACGTAGCCATAGCGGCCATCAGGGGAGAAGATCTGCATGCCAGGGCCTGGCGGTACGCCAATTCGCGTCTTCTCTTTGAAAGTCACCGGGTCGATCACGGCGATATAGTCCTCGCCCCGTACCGTGACCCAGAGCTCTTTGCCGTCAGGGGTGAAAAAGGCTTCATGAGGCGCGCGACCCAGATAGGTTTTACCCTTCACCTGGTTGTTGGCGGTGTCGATGAAGGACACGGAGTTCGAGCCTATCGCTACGACGGCCAAGGTTCGCCCATCTGGCGAAAATCCCAAGCCATGCACCAGTAGCTCGCCCTTGTACAAAGGACTCAAGTTCTTGGGTTGGCTGTCGCCTAGGGTGATGACGCCGAGCAATTTTTCCGTGCTGGGATCAATCACCGATACCGTGTTGGAGAACTGCTCCGCCGTATACACACGGTCTTGGGAACTAATCGTGATGTCCGGTTGTGCAGCAGCACGCGGAACTTGACCGGCTGAAGCGGTGCAGGAGATTACTAACAACACAGCGGCGAGCGGGGTGAGCGACAATCGAGGCATGAGGATTACCGAGTTGGAGAGGCGGGCAATTCAGAAAGCGCCTGCTGCATGACGGCGATTTCCTGTTGTTGGGTGACAATGATCTCTTGGGCCAGACGGCGTAGGCGTTCGTTATGGCCATACCGCAATTGGATCCGTGCCATTTCGATCGCACCCTGGTGATGTGCCGTCATCTGGGTCACAAAGTCGCGGTCTACGTTGCCACTGCTGGGCTTGTGCATCGCGGCCATCATCTGATCCATGGCCTGACGGTTGTCGGCCTGCGCCGTGGCGGCGCTGCTATCAGGTTCGGCCCAGGCAATGGGAAGCGCGAGCACCAGAAGGGTGACTGCCAACAACGGGTGTTTGACTGAAAACACGTGGCGCTCCAGCAGACTGGTGAGTTTCCAATGCAGACGTTTGTACGGTCTGGGTTATTCCATACCTACAAAAATAAAAATTGTGGGGAATAAAAGGTCAGCTCAAGCGTCTGTCAGCGATACCAGGGGAATGTCCATGCTTGATGACGCCATGCTTTCTCAGCTACTACCGTCTCTGCGTCGCTTCGCAAGATCGCTTACTCGTCACGAAGCCAGCGCCGATGACTTGGTCCAGAGTTGTCTAGAACGGGCGCTTACGCATGGGAACACGCGCTGTCCCGCCGGTGATGTGCGAGCCTGGCTGTTCACCATCCTGTACCGCCAATTCGTTGATGGCCGACGTCGTGAGCGCCGCTATGGTCGTCTGTTGGAGTGGCTGGGATTCCAAGAGGTCCCGGTTGAGCCTTCGGCTGAGACGATCTATCTGGATCAAGAAGCGTTGACGAATCTTGAGAGACTCAATGACGAACAGCGTGCCCTGCTGCTGTTGGTCGCGGTGGAAGGCATGAGCTATCGCGATGTATCACAGGCGCTTGGCATTCCACTGGGAACCGTCATGTCTCGTTTGGCGCGGGCACGCGCGGCCTTGAGACAGATCCACGAAAGTCCTTTGGCTACCGCCGCTTTGCGAGTATTGAAATGATGTATCGACCTCCTACTCCTGAAGAGTTGATGGCTTATGCCGACAATCAGTTGGATGCGCTGCGGCACGAGGAGGTGATGCGCTATCTTGCAACCCATCCGGAAGATGCCGCACGGGTAGCTGATATCCGCGAGCAGAATCGTCGGCTACGGCTGATTTTTTCTCCCGTGCTTGAGCCTTTACCGACACACCTTATGCCAGCAGTCGTGCGACACCGGATAGTCGCCAGACGTAAAAGACGTATGACTTATCTCGCTTCGCTAGTGCTGACGTTAGGCCTGGGTAGCGGCTTAGGGTGGCAGGCACGGGAATCGATGCTGCGGCGGGCGCACGTTCCAATGGCGGATGCCGTGGAGGCTTATCGACTATTTGCGAGCGCCGAGGGGCGGCCGCCAGTCGATGTAACCGGCCAGGACGGTGCGATTCAGCATTGGCTTGAAAGGACATTTGTGCAGGCGCCCGCCCTCCCTAACCTGGAGCGCTTCGGCTTGATCCCAGTGGGTGGTCGTCTCATGGCCACGGACACCGGCGCCGCCGCGATGGTGCTCTACCGGGATACGAAAGGGCGCCAAGTGATCTTCTATGTGCGGCATCCCAACAGCCAGCGCGACGTTGGCCACGGATCTCGTAGGGAAAGCGATGTTACGGCTGACTATTGGTCAGGACAGGGCTACAACTTTGCGTTGGTGAGTCCTAGCGAAGCATCGTTTGATACCTTGCGTGAGGCGATCTCGCAGAGGCCACCTCTCTAGTTCCCGTTCAGACCAGTGCTCGTTGCTTGAAACCAACCCTGTCCAACATTTGGGGGTCATTTCATCCATCCATAAGCCCCACATAGGCCTGTCGCAATGCTCATTGCTAAGCCATACCAGCCTTCATGAAGATTCACGACGGCGGAGGGGGTTGCAGTGCGTACGAACAGCGCGGTCACGGCTAAAAGTACGATAAGGAACATACAGATCAGCCAGCGCCAATTACGGGCTAGGTAGCCCTTACGCGTTGTCGAAAACATTATCGGATCCATGCTGTTAGCTTCCTAGATTCAGGGGCTGCCCCCAATTCCCGCGGTGACAGGAACGAACAGTTCCTGCTGGATAGGTAGTGTTGGCGGTAACTGGGGAAGAGAGTTGGCGATTCACTCCCTACCTGGGCGCGAACCTGGATCTTTCCCTACCCCAATTTCGGAATGACGAAAGCGCCAACAGGAAAGGACCTTATTTGGCTTTAATTTGGGCCATAGAACGATAGGATGGGTTGCATCACAGTGAACGTTGGATCTATCAATGCGAATCGAAACGATCAGCTACCTGAAAAAAAATGCGGCCGATCTCGAGCTCAGTGAGCCAATGATCGTCACCCAGAATGGCAAGCCGGCCTATGTAATCGAGGCCTATGCCGATCGTGTACGCCGCGATGAGTCCATCGCCCTAGTCAAGCTGCTGGCGCTGGGATCCAAGGAGGACGAAGCCGGCGGGCACATGTCATCCGAGCAGCTGAAAGAAGGCCTGCAGCAGCGGTTCGGGGGCGATAGCAAATAACCGCCAGGGTTTTCCAGGTACGGTTCAGCGCTTCGGCATTGACCGCTGCGCTCGACCAGGTGCACCACCTCGCAAAATCGGTCTCTCGTCCCGACGCAGTTGCAAAGATGACCAGCGTCGTCGATGAGGTCGCCATTGAGCTCCGGAAGTCCCCTCTCGCTCACCCGATTGCCGCTGCCGGTGCCGAGTTTGGCATCACCAGGTATCGCGAGATCGCCAAGTCTGGCTATCGAGCGGGATACCTGGCCGACGAAGCGCGCCGCGAAGCCGTAGTCCTCGCCATCTTCCGCGATGGGCAGGACATCCAAGAACTGCTGTATCGGCACCTGCTCACAGGTTAGAACGTACCGTTAATCACCGGCCGCGGCGATCAGCAATCTGCCGGCCGTGCCCCGCAACACGGCGAGGCACGTCGGGACATCCAGATGCACTTGCGTGGCCAGCACCCGAATGCCCAACGCGCCAAGATGGAAGACCTTGTCCGCGGTGATCGGCACGTTGATCGATAGGCGTTGCTGAAGCAGGCGAAGGTAGAGCACACCGCGCTCAGGCTGGTTAACCAGGGTCAGACCTTTGTCGCCGGCGGCGCCATGATTGCGCGCTTCAAACTTCGGCGTGATCCCAAGGACGCAGCACATAAAGGCGGGCATCTCGCGAGGCGTAATCTGGAGTGTCAGCTTCTCCGACCAGTCGAAGTTTTCACTGGATCCTTTGCGGCCGGCGCCGTCCACTGCAAGCACGCTTTCCTGCGCCTGATTCAGCACCACCTCGAACTTCAGCGCGGCAGATCCGCCGTAAACGTGAAAGCCCTCGAATTGCTTGGCCACCGTCATTCCCCTGCAGCAGGGCTAGTTACCCGAGGTGCCTTACCGGTGCCCCTGGGAGCCGGCTTCGAAGCCGCTTTGGCCAGCTGGCGCTCCAACGCTGCGATTCGGGCGCCGCTGTCCTTCTGCACGCGCTCCAAGTAGCGCTCCGCGGCCTCCCGGCCGGCGTCGGCCCGGGCAAGCTTGTCACCCAGGGCGCGATTCTCCACTCGCAGCGCTGTGAGGATCTCGAGATCCTGGGCGCGCGTACGCTCCATTTCCTGGATCTGCCCCGCGGCGCTATCAGCCTCGGAGCGAGCGATGGCAAGCCGATTGCGCATTTCGCGGAGCTCGACCTGGGTATCAGCAAGTCGCTCCTCAGCTGCGGAAGCAGAACGCTGATGCTCTGCGCTCGCCGCTTCTGCGGAAGCCTTCTGGGCGAGCGCCAGGCTCAGCTCGGCCTGGCTCTCGGCGAGCTGGTCCCGAGCTAGTTGCGCCTGCCCTTCTGCCTCGGCATGCCGCTCGGCGAGACTAGCGTTCTCCTCAGCCATAGCACTGAGCTGGCTGTCCTTCAGCTGAAGCTCGTTGGCCAACCCGTCCATCTGCTGCTGACTGCGCTCCTGATCGGCCTCAAGGCCTTCGAGCACGGCACTGGCATCGTCCTGCTCAGCCTCCAGACGGGAGATCTCCTGCCGCGCCTGCTCGAGTTCCAGCACAACCTCTTTGCGCGCCGCAGCCGCTACCAGGTCAAGTGCACCGGCCAGGGCGTCCTGCATTGCCTTGGTCTGCTTGGCGACTGCGGTTTCGATAATCGCCGTGGCCTCTTCCGGCAGTGGCCTGGTTGGAATGGCCCCACCCGGTACCCCAGTGTGGTGGCGCTGCCAGACGCTAAGGAGCGTTTCAGGCCGCCCCCCGCCGAGGGTGGTCCGTAGCGCCCAGCCATTGACCTTGCGCCCACCTGCCAGCAGCTGCTCACCGGCGGCGATGACCTCTGCGTCTGTAAATTTGCGTTCAGCCATGGCCGCCTCTGAGTAAAGGAAAACAGCATAGTAACGCCATCCATAACTAACAAACAATCTGGTTAGGAATGTTTGGCATGTTTCTAACGTTAGCTAACAAACATGCGAGCGTTTGTTCCTTTTGGGCTTCGGTAGCCTGTGGCAGATGCGCGGGTCGACCCTGGTCGGGAGCCTCACCTGGGATAGCGGGCGCCTCTGCGGTGTGGGGCTCATTGTGGGCTCTGCAGAGAGGAAGCAAGCATCGGTCTTGTAGTGATGGGGGTTCTGTGACTTTCGTACGGGGATGATGCATCCCCGTACTGCATGACGTGATTTTCAAGGGTTTGGGTAGTTGCATACACAAGATTGGGTGATAGCCTTCGGCGGTCGATATGGGGGTTACCGTGGGCCAGTTGCTACCGAAGCAGGTGAAAGAGCTATCCGAACCAGGCGTCTATCAGGACGGCCGCGGCCTCATCCTGCGTGTGGCCAAGACCGGGGCCAAACGCTGGATCTTCAGGTTTTCCTTCCAAGGTCAGCGGTATGACGTGGGGCTGGGTGGCTATCCGGCGGTGTCGTTGAAGCAGGCCCGGCTTGAAGCGGACCGGCGCCGGCTGAAGATCGCAGAGGGCGCGCCTGAGTTACCGGGCCGGCGATCGCCTGCGGCTCAATCGCCGGCCGCCGGACCCGACCTCTTCGAGACCCTGGCCAGGCAGTACATAGCCACCCACGGCTCGTCGTGGAGCCACGACCATCACCGTCAATGGGTTAGCTCCATGGAGCGCTATGTCTTCCCGGTTCTTAGTCGCCGGCCGGTCGCCGAGATCGATACCGACCTGGTGCTGCAGGTGCTCCGCCCGATCTGGGACAAGATCGAGGTCACCGCCGCGCGCATCCGCAACCGCATTGAGTCGGTGCTCGATGCCGCCCAGGCACTGGGTTTTCGCGAAGGTGCCAATCCGGCTCGGTGGCGTGGCCACCTCGACAAGCTGCTGCCCCGCCACGATCGCAATGTCACGCACCATCCAGCGGCGCCGGCGGAGAGCTGTCCATCCGTGCTGCATCGCCTGGATTCCCTGGACGGTCCAGCCGCCCGTGCAGCGGAGCTCCTGATCCTCACGTCGCTGCGCAATGCCGAGGTTCGCGAGGCACGTTGGGCGGAGTTCGACTTCGACGCCAGACGCTGGACCATCCCGGCTGAACGCATGAAGCGAGACAAGGAGCATATCGTGCCCCTGACGGACCGGATGCTGGAAGTGCTTGAGCAGCAGAAGGGTCAGCACGAGACCTGGGTGTTCCCCAACGCCCGCGGTAAGAAACCACTGCCGGGTAACGCGATAGGCCGGGCGCTGCGGAAGGTCAAGCTTGAGGGAGCGGTCCCGCACGGCTTCCGCTCGACGTTTCGTACCTGGGCGGCAGAGACCACCTCACACCCGAGGGAGATTTGCGAGAAGGCGTTGGCCCACAGTATTGGCTCCAAGACTGAGGCCGCCTACAACCGGGGGCCATTACTCGAAAAGCGGCGCGCACTGATGAGCGACTGGGAGACATTCTTGGCGATGCCGGAGCTGCCGGGCTCGGAGGCCGTTGCGCCAGGACGCCTGCAGGACGCCTAGCGTTATCTGTGAGGGCGAAGCGCTCCCGAAGCATGGAAGCTAGGACGCCTCCAGGACGCCTCGGCCATAGACCCTTGGTGATGCCAGCTAGCGTAGGACGCCCCCAGGACGCCTCGGTAATAGATCGTCGATGGTGCCGGCCAGCGTAGGACGCCCCCAGGACGCCTAGGCCATAGACCCTCGATGGTACGCGCCAGCGCAGGGCGCCCCGAGGATACTCATTGGAGTTCGATGAGAAAACCAGCCACCAGACGGC
Organism: Pseudomonas sp. RIT411; assembly: GCF_003057735.2. Lineage (NCBI taxonomy): Bacteria > Pseudomonadati > Pseudomonadota > Gammaproteobacteria > Pseudomonadales > Pseudomonadaceae > Pseudomonas > Pseudomonas sp. RIT411. The sequence goes on along the minus strand of NZ_QBIZ02000013.1, from coordinate 122,457 downwards.
TGGCCTTGCTATCCCCGCCCGTTGATGGAGGTGTAGCAAGCGTAATCGTTACGCCGATCGAAGCAGGGGCATGGATTCCTGAGAGACCAGAGCGCGAACGAGCTGATCGCCGGCCGGGTAAAGCGCGACAATCTCGCGGCGCTCGACGTCCTTGTAGTCCAGAAGCTCTAACGCCGTAAGGTATTCCGGCTGATTCAGCCCAAGCTGCTTCATGATCTCGTGTGAGCTGTAACCCCAATTGGTCAGCTGCTGGATGTTCAGGGCAAGCGCCAGGAGTTCTTCGGCTGGACGATCGGACATCGCAGCGTCATTCACATCGCAATGGAATCGATCTTTCACCACGGATTGCGAGCAGTACGGGCAGGTAGACTTGTTGGTGCTGGTTAGGGCGACATAGGTGAGCTGGCAGCACCGGCAAGCACGCATCACCAGGTCTTTGGAGCGGTATTCACGTGCCACGACCCATGCTTCGTCGATGGAGAGGCACTCGGTCGGCGTGAAGTTCAGCGCCTCTCGATAGCCCAAATACGACTGGTGCGCAGCGATCACGGCTTCGACGTCGACACCCAAGAGCGGCTTACGAGCCCCGCGGAGATAAGCACCCATGAAAAGAGCCGCCTCGATCACGCGAGCCTTGCTGGCCAGTATGCGCGACCCCAGCGGCAGCGGGCCCGAACCGCCCCTGCTCACCACGTTCAGCCGCTTACGGGCGCTCGTCACCTGCTTAGCAGTCAGCTCGGTGTGCAGGGTGATGATGGTGCAACGGAAGCCGGCTTTGACCATCATGTCGATTAGAGCGGCGTTATCCATTTCGTGACATCTCCGTAGTTTGTAGAGTCGAGGTCAGGCGTGCAGGAGACGCATGAATCGGTGAAGGACAGGTTCTGGATAGGGCTCCACACGCTGCCGCAAATGGCCGTCGCGTACGACGAACTGAATGCGACCCAGCGCTGCGATCTGGCGACGCTGCGTCGGAGAGGCGGTGAGCAGCCAATCCGCGTCGCTATCCTTCAGGTTCCAGTAGATTTGCGTTTCCATCTTGCGGTCCGACAGGCCCTCGCGGATCTCACCGAGCACCCCTACGACCTGGACAACGCTCTTCGTATTTAGAAGGTGCCGCTCCGCGTTACCGTCCTCACGATGAAGTAGGACGACTCGAAAGGCGGAAGCGGGCAGCTGGCTGAGCCTGCGAATGTCGCGGTCGGTAGCTGCTTTAAGCCAGGCGGTGTCTTCGGTGCTGATATCGAAGAAGCGGTGAAAAGCAGGGTCTTGTTCCCTGGCCCATTCACGCGCCATCTCCAGCAAGGTTTCGTCGGTCCCGCTGTTCATCACGCGTCTCCGTTGCTTTTCTTGAGAAGGATTAGCCGGCGCCAGACGCGCAGCACATCTTCGCCATAGGCTCGGGCAACGCTTGCTAACGCGGGATTTGGGGTGTGATAGCGACCAATGGCGAGCGCGATATCGCCCCCCTGCTGCTTGAGGAATTCACAGAACGTCGAGACGGCTACTCGGACATTGGTGTGCAGATCCAGCAGCTCGGAAGGATCGGACACACGATGCCCATTCCAACGCACGCTCACCTGCATGGCGCCGACTGCAATCATCTTTGTCCTGGAAAGAGCCTCCGTCAGAAGATGCTCGGCCTCAGCGCGGCTAGCCGGATGAAAGCCTTTTCCATCGATGTTGAGTGCGTAGGGATTAGGGGCAACCATCCGACCGGCATACTGCTTCGATTCGACCAGAGCCATGGCATAGAGCAGTTCCGGCGCAGGACGGCATTGCCCAATAGCCGGGCGATCCCAAACGGTTCCGTCCAGATCCAGCGCAAATGCCGTTTTCATCGGCAACGCGAGGAGCAGAGCAGCACCCAGTTTCCTTACCGCGACCCAGTGACTCATGAACCTAACCGCCCGACGTACTTTGACCCTAAATGATGGTCACTATTTTCGGCTGTGGTTCACATTTCTTCAACGACACATTTGACAGATGGTGGCCTGCGAGAATGACCGGTACGCAAACGGCGACGGGCGGTATACAGTGTTAAGGAACTGTTAAGCTCATCACAGATCATCTAGCGCAATAAGCGAATTATGGCGCCTGATAGTTGACAGTCAGGCCGAGGAGGTAAGCGCCAAATACATAAAATTGACGCATTGATGACCGGTTTAAGGGTCAGATTTGGCACCAAGCCATCATAAGGAATGGTGTAAATAAAAAGGTCGTAAATGGTTGATACTTACGCCATCCAATCCATCCTTTCCGATCAAGACGATAATAAACCGGGAACCTCCATCAGTAGGAATGAACCACTATGCATTACACCCCCGATGCTATTTCGCACGAAGCGTTCGTACGGCGGGTCGAAGCGTTGCGCAAGGACCGCGGAATAAATGTTCCTAAGCTCGCGGCCTTACTGGGCGAGGCTGAATCCACCATCAAAAACATGCTGTACAAGAAGACGACTCCCAACCGGGATCGGCTCGTGGCCATGGCTACGGTGCTCGAAACCACGGTCGAGTACCTCGCTACGGGCTACGGGCCTGCGGACCACCATGATGGGTCTCCTGTCTCGCTCATCGTCCGTAGCCTCCACGAGCTGGCGCAGGAGCAGGGTTTTTTCCCTGCGGATGAGATCAGTCGCCCCATCAGCTCCCACCTCACCAGCCTCACGTTGCCGCTGCCGTATATCCAGCAATACGGACTATCCGCTCAGCACACCCGGGCGGCCCAGGTCGAAAATGACGTCATGGCACCCTTCGTTGAGCGTGGCATGACCATCCTGATCGATGTGGCCGACCGTAAACCGAGCGAGGGCCTATTTATTGTGGTGCACCACGGTTCAGCGCTAATTCGCAACGTTTCTCTGACCAACGCTGGCTTCATGCTCATGACGTCGCAAGAGATGCACACTGCTATTAAGCTGGATATTGGTCCTTCAGACCCCACCGATCCGCTGCAGCCACGGCTGTTGGGGCGGGTGAAAGCGAAGTTTCGAATGGACCCTCTGTAACCCTGGGTTCCTGCACCTGATTTCGCCCCCGCCTTCCCGGCCCGCAGGGCCACCTATGCCCAGGTCCGCTATCCCGTCATCGCGGTATTGAAGCTAGGTCTTTTCCGAGCGAGCGGAACGGAGTTGTTCGATTTGCCGTTCGTTTCTGCCTTATTGAGCACCTCCGACTCTGGGGTGCCGGCCACGGGAGCCGGGACCTCAGCCTCTATAGGCGCCCCAGATGCCGGGGCGCTATTGATCGGGCGATCGTTCGAAAACTCTGGCTCATGGTCTTCGGGCAATTTTCCAGCCGGCTGCTGGACCGAGTTCGAGGCTGGCGGACGCCCAGCCGCTTGCTCGTACAGCAACCCGATCTGCGCCAAGTCCAGCAGCCGCTTCACACGTCGACGTTCGGGTAGGGATGTGAGCTCCGCCAGCAACGCAGGCGCCGTCCCGGTTTTGAATTTGACGTTCAAGCGAAGCTTGAGCTCATCATCGTGATCGCTCATATCCTCTCCCTTATTGATGCTGCAGCCAGTAGCCATAGGCATTCGAGATAATGGGTCGGTCGGCAGTGATCACCTTGGAGAGGGGAAAGATCTCCTCTGCGGCTGCTTGGTAGAAACCGCCGCCGCCGCCTCCCATGAGTACGAAGTCGATCGCCTCGCCCTCCAGGAAGCGCATCTGCTGCTTCATGTTGCTCAGGGCCTTGGGGACAACGGTCGCAACAGCCTGGTCGACGAAGGGCTTGAGCTCCACCTTGCTGCCGTACAGCTGGATGTAGGGCTTGCCACGCTGCAGCGCAATTTCGATCTTGTCTCGGCCAGGTCCAGGGCCACCAAATTCACGGGCGATAGCCTGGTTGATCGCCTCGAGGAGCGCGCTCATGGCCTCCATCGACGAGTCACTGGAATCCCGAACGATATCCCCGCGACGGAACACCACCCAGTCGACTGAAAAGAAGCCCGGATCAAGGACCAGGATGACGCCCTCATCCAAGTCGTCAGTGGCCTCGTAGGTGCTGTAGATGTAGTTCAGCGTCCCGACCGGCTGAGGCAGTACCGATACCTTGTGAACCTGGATCTCGCGCTGCGGGGCGACCTGGTGGGTACCGGTCAGCTGCGCTGTGAGCCGCTCAACGAGCTGGGGCTGGCGCATCTGGCTGACAGGTAAGCCCGTGATGAGGTGATCGATCTCGTTGCGCCCCTCGCCACATGCCTCACTGATCGATGCATTGAAGAGCGCACGATAGGCCTTGGAAGCCGGATAGTCGGCGTGCAGCTCGCGCGTTACGCCGGCGCGGCCGGCGCTCAGAAATGCTGCCCAGGGCTCGCCATCCAACTGCACGTAGTGTTCACCTTCCTTGAGCGTGGCATTGCCGTTCAGGGAGTGGAGCGGCGCTGCTTGGGCAGGGCGAATGGATTGTGTGGGGTCTGCCGCGTCAGCGTACCCGTCGACACGCTTAACGTTGGAGTAGCCGATGTCGAGGCCTACTACGAAGGCAGGCGCGGTGTGATTCTTTCGGGTCATAGGTCTCTCGAATAGCGTCGCTGATGAGAGCACGGCTCAGGCGTCCTGCAGGACGCCTGAGCCGTGCTGTGTTATCCAAAAGCGATGTCACCTGATCGTCAGGCGTCCCTGGGGACGCCTCGGTCGTCACCTCAACTGCCACAGCTGAGGCCAGGCGTCCTCCAGGACGCCTGGCAGGGCGGCGGAATGAGAAATCCTGACCCTCAGGCGTCCCTGGGGACGCCTCAGTCGTTACCTCAACCGCCGCAGCTGAAGCCAGGCGTCCTCCAGGACGCCTGGCGGGGCAGTGCAAGCTGGCGCACATCGCTCGAGGCGTCCTCCAGGACGCCTCAGATACAGCGTGCCACCGCCGGCCACTCGAACAGCCTCAGATTCCCCCCCTCAGCAGGGTGGGATTGCGCGCTATGACCTCGAATGCACTGGCTTAATCAGTAAGCGAAGGGGCGGCTGTGGCCAGCGCCTGTCGCTCCCAAGGGCGACTCAAAAAGCCCATTACTAATCACCATCTAAACGGGTTTGTTGAAACGCCCTTCCCGTAATGCAAATAAAAGCGTTTTGCTGAAATTATGGCTGAAACGTACTTACACCAGTCGTTTTCTTATAGTTAATGACAATCTAAACGGGTTTGTTGGTGAGGAAAAAAAGCACGCATGGCAATGGTCCATTTCTTAGTATTACTGACAATCTAAACGGGTTTGTTGGTATGGCGAGAAATTAGAAAAGCATGCGCAAGATTGTGCCAGAACGCTTGAAATGGAGGTTAAAGAGGTGGCTTAAGCCAGAAACCAGGCCTTCCGGGGCAATCAAAAAAGCGTATTACTAATGACAATCTAAACGGGTTTATTGCAACGCCAGCAATCTAATGCCAATAAAGGCGTTTTGCTGAAATCCTGGCTGAAACGCGCCTACACCAGGCGTTTTCTTATAGCTAATGACAATCTAAACGGGTTTGTTGGAGAGAAAAAAAGCAGACATGGCAATGATCAATTTCTTAGTACTACTGACAATCTAAACGGGTTTGTTGGTATATCAAGGAACTGGAAGAGCACGCGCAAGATTGTGCTGGGGGCCCTGAAAATGAGAGCTGGAACCTCCAGCAGCGGCTTGCGAATGGCGCCGAGAACACAATAGGTATTGACCATACGGACGTTTAGGTTGTGATCCGAGATACAGACAGCTGTTGCTCGGCCTATCCGCTTATTAGTAATGACAATCTAAACGGGTTTGTGGTCAGCGGCTAAAAATGGCCTGCTAGTCGTCTTGAAAAAAGGGCTGCAGGACTAATGACAATCTCAACGGCATTATTGCTAATAGATAGGTGATAACAATGTACGACTTAGCTACCCCCCGACCTGATGGGCAGCGGATTCACGACAATTTCCAGCAGGCGATCGGGGCTATGGAAGACATCCGTCAGACCGTGAAAGCTGAAGCGCTTCGGCTGCGCGATGAATACTTCGCTGCCGCCAAGCAGCGCTCGGGGGGCAAGATCATCTATCGCCTCATCGACGTACGGGATAACGGCAAGGGGGCGATATCGATCGTCTGGTGCAAGGTCTACTTCTACGACGGCCCTGGTGATAGCAAAAAGCAAGGTCGCCTACCGATAGCCAAAGGTCAGGGCTCGGTGTATGCGCCAGGGCCTGTCACCCGCGGTATGGATCACTGGTTCGTTGAGCTCTTCCAGCTCTATGAACCGCAGCTCGCGGTACTTCGAGACCAGATGCTGTACGCCTCGAAAATTCGCAAGCTGCTGGTCCAGCAGCAGCGCAAGGCGCAGTCGAGCATGCTGGGGTCGCCCCTTGCATTTCCGGAAACGGGGGTAGCGTAGGGACATCAACAACGGAGAACGTCCCCCTATGCATCGCCCACCTGAAATGGATCAACCCATCATCGTCGACGCGGTCGATCTCGATCTCTGGGCTGACCTGTACAAGGACAGCCAGGCGCCCGTCACGCTATCCGAATTTCTGCAGCAGCCTTATCTCTACCTGAAGCAGGCTGGCTTGCCGGTTTCCTCGGAGGCGACCCGAGAGGCCTATCCGGTGACTCTGCCGGTACGGAAAGAGGTCGCGCGGCAGATCCAGGACGACTGGGCCTGTCAGCAGCAGGCCCAGCAAAGCCGGCAGCAGGCACGGCGCCACCTGACGTTGATTACCTGCACGCCCGGCTAACGCGGGCCGTCCGGCTGGCAAACTGGAAAGGGGCCGGCAGCTTGCTGCCGGTAGCAGGCGCTGATCGATGCTGCGGAGGTTTCAAGGTGCTGCGTTTGGACGAAAGTTTGATCGGGCGCCCTGACCCGGTAGGAACTGCGCCATAGGCGACCCGCCGTGAATGCCATGCTTTCCTTGACAGTGTTGAGGGACAGTTCGGTGGCGATACGATCCAGTAGTGCACGTACGGCGGTAGGTGCTGCATTTGTGGGCACGGCCTTCGGCATCGTTTGCGAAGGATCCCGGTGGGTCCATGCGGCGCAGCAGGGCCTCCTGCCGGCTGACCTCTTCGCACCGTTCGAATCGCATCCTGTGATTGTCTTGGCGATGACGGCGTTATCTGTCAGTACGCTTCTGCCCGGGTGTGTGCTCATCGGACGTCGAGCCAACTGAGGGTCTCCTGGCCGTCCGCCTCGTATCCCGGCGGCTACCGTGACTCCTTGTCGGTATCCGCCTCACGCTCGTGACCCTGTGTAAGATTCTTACACCCACTTCCTGTGGACGCCTCCCTGCCGTCCGTCGCTGTCAAGCTTGCTGGATCGTTCCTCCCTGATTACTGTCTATTTATACAGTAACCCTAAAGGAGGCCATTCCATGTCCATTTCTCCCCGTATCCCTCGTCTCTGTCACCGCTGTCCCGATCGCTCTGTTGAGTACCAGAAGGTCATGGCGTCAGGGATTGAGCAGGTGGGCCGCTATGGACATGCTTGGTGATGAGCAGGACAGCTTTGAACAGCAGCAGTCCCTGTTCCGTCCCACGGAGCTGACGTACTGCCGCAACCTCGTTGATCTGCTGACTGAAGAACTGGACCAGGTACGTCAGTGCTTGGGGCAAGCCCAGCGCGCTAATCGTATTTTGGTCGCTGAGCGGGATGTCCTGACGGCTGAGGTACAGCGCCACCGACTGCGCTACGTCCAATTCGTCCAAGAGGAAAACCAGCGCCACGTGCCCCGGGGTGACCGGCTCATTCCGGACGACCGCGACGATCCCCTCTCGCGTGCCCAGCGTCATATCCTGCGCCTGGAGTCGATGAACTCCGTCCTGCATGCAGATCTGTTCAAACTGCGTGCGCAGCTGCAAGTCATGCTCACCGAGCGCGGCAGCTCGCCGTCGGCGCCGACGGGGGTGCAGCATGGATAACGCGGCCACCAATGTCGTTGCGCTCGACTCTCTGCTCGACAGTCGCCGTGTGTGGCGCGGGCAAAGTCCGCATGTGGACGACGCCAGCACGCAGCCAACCGGACACTCGGCGCTCGATGCCCAACTGCCGCTCGGCGGGTGGCCTGATGCAGCGCTTACCGAAATCCTGAGCGCTCGACCGGGCCTGGGTGAGCTCACGCTCGTGTGGCCGACATTGGCACGCCTCACTGCCGCCGGCGAACGCGTTGTGCTGATCGCTCCCCCGTATCTGCTCTACCCGCATGCCTGGCTGCAGGCCGGCGTCGACCTCGGCCGGCTGAGCGTCATCCAGGTCCAAGGCAAAGACGTGCTGTGGGCCGCAGAGCAGTGCCTGCGCTCCGGTAGCTGTGGCGCGGTGCTCTGCTGGCCCAGCCGTGCGGACGATCGCGCGCTGCGCCGGCTGCAGGTGGCTGCAGAGACCGGACAGACCCTGGCATTCGCGTTCCGCCACCAGCGGGAAGCCGTCAATGCTTCACCGGCGGCGCTACGCCTGGTGCTCGAGGGCTCGCCTCAGCAGCTTCGAGTGCTCAAGTGCCGTGGCGGCAATCCACCGGCGACGGCGCTGGCGCATCGGGTCTGGCATTGAGGGACGACTGCCATGAAATGGGCCTGCATCTACTTCCCACAGTTCGCGCTGGACGGTGTGCTGCGCAATTGTCCTGACCCGGACGAACCCCTGGTACTGCTCCACGGGCCGATACAACGCCGGATCATCAAGGCGGCGAACCCCGCGGCGTTGGCGCTTGGGCTCCGGCCGGAGATGACATACACCGCTGCCCAGGCGATCTGCCCTCAGTTTGCGACGGTGGAGTACGACGAAGCGGCGCTGAGGCGACAGCATGAGCTGCTGGCGGCGTGGGCGTACGGGTTCAGCTCCCAGGTGAGCCTGCACTTCGCCGACGCCCTGGTGCTCGAGGTGCAGTCGAGCCTGCCACTCTTCGGGCCCTGGCCAAGATTTGAAGCGCGCCTGCGCCAGGAGCTCACGGCGCTGGGCTTCGGCCACCGGATCACCCTGGCACCCAACCCAGTCGCCGCCCGGGTGTTGGCCAACGCCGGTGGCAGCCTGGTCGTGCGCGACGATGCGGGCCTTGCCAGCGCTATGCGCACCCTGCCGGTGGCGCTTCTGGACTTCGAGCCGGAGATCGTCCAGGCCTTGAGCCGCATGGGGCTTCGGCAGCTCAGCCAGGTGTTGGCGCTGCCCCGGGCGCAGCTCGCCCGGCGCTTTCCGCTGAGTCTGCTCAATCACCTCGATCAGATGCTGGGCAGCAAGGTCCTGCCCCTGGAGTTTTTTCTGCCCCCGACCACCTTCAGGCTGCGGATCGAGCTCAACTTCGAAGTTGAGTCGACTCAGGCCCTGCTGTTCCCGCTGCGCCGGCTGACCTCGGACCTGGCCACCTACCTGGCCGGCCGGGACATGGGCGCCCAACGCTTCACCCTGCGGCTGGAGCATAGGGAGGCGCCGACCACGGAGGTGGTGGTTGGCTTACTCGCCCCGGAGCGTGACCCTGCGCTGCTGTTCGAATTTGCCCGGGGCCGTCTGGAGCCCACCCAGGTGGTGGAGCCGGTACTCGCGATCGGCCTGGTCGCTGACGAACTGCCCTCGTTCGTCCCTCAGCACCGCGGCCTCTTCGATGAACGTCCGCAACAGACGGTGAGTTGGGAGCAGCTGCGCGAGCGGCTGCGGTCGCGCCTAGGCGATGAGGCGGTGTATGCGATCGGCGCCCAGGGCGACCACCGGCCGGAGCGGGCCTGGCGACGCGATACGCCTTCGCTGGGGCTCCAGGCATTGGGACCGAATCGGCGGCCAGGGTGGCTGCTACCGGCGCCGGAGCCCCTGGATGTCGATCATTCACGGGTCCTGAGCGGGCCTGAGCGGATCGAGAGCGGGTGGTGGGACGGTGCGGATGCCCGTCGGGACTACTACGTGCTTGAGCTCGCCGACGGACGCACGGCCTGGGCCTTCAAAACGCCGATTGAAGGGCGCTGGTGGGTACAGGGGTGGTTTGCGTGACACCGCGCTATGCGGAGCTGCATTGCCTGTCGAACTTCAGCTTCCAGCGCGGTGCCTCCAGCGTCGATCAGCTGTTCGAGCGGGCCAAGGCCATGGGCTATGAGGTGCTGGCTATCACTGACGAGTGCACTCTCGCCGGCATCGTGCGCGCCTGGCAGGCGTCGGAGAAGCACGACGTCCGCTTGATCGTAGGCGCTGAGTTCCAGGTGGCCCAGGGGCCTAAGCTGGTGCTGCTGGTGGAAGACCTGCAGGGGTACCAGCAGCTGTGCCGACTGATCACCCTCGCGCGCCGGCGGGCGGACAAGGGCAGCTACCGGCTGCTGCGAGAGGACCTCGACCAGGTCGCCGGCCTTGTCGCGCTCTGGGTACCGGATCGGCACGCAGAGGCGGAGTCGGTGCGTTGGTTGCTGGAGGTATTTCCCGGTCGGCTGTGGATCGCCGCCGAGCTCCACTTCGATCAGGACGACCAGGTACGGCTGCAGCAACTGCAGGGGCTCGGTGTGGCCCTGTCGCTGCCGCTGGTGGCCGCTGGCGACGTACACATGCACTGCCGCGGGCGTCGGGCCCTGCAGGACACCATCACCGCGATCCGCCATCACGTCCCGGTGGCCGAGGCCGGTCAGCTGCTCTTCCCGAATGGGGAGCGACACCTGCGGACCCGTGAGGCATTGGGGCGCTGCTACCCGCCAGAGCTTCTGGAGGAGACCCTCCGCATTGCCGAGCGCTGCACCTTCAGCCTGGCCGAGCTGCGCTACCAGTACCCGAGCGAGGTAGTGCCGGAGGGACACACGGCCACCAGCTGGCTGCGGATGCTGACCGAAGAGGGCTGCGCCTGGCGCTGGCCCGAAGGCCTGTCTGTTCGGCTGCGCGCGCAGATCGAAAAGGAGCTTCAGCTGATCGCCGACAAGGCATACGAGAGTTACTTTCTAACGGTGCACGACATCGTCCGCTTCGCACGGCAGCAGGGGATCCTCTGCCAGGGGCGCGGCTCGGCCGCTAACTCTGCAGTCTGTTTCGCCCTGGGCATCACTGAGCTGGACCCGACCCGGATCAACCTGCTGTTCGAGCGCTTCATCAGCCACGAGCGCGATGAGCCGCCGGACATCGACGTCGACTTCGAGCATGACCGCCGTGAAGAGGTCATCCAGTACATCTTCCGCCGCTACGGCCGGCAGCGCGCCGCGCTCACCGCGGTGGTGTCCACCTATCACGCCGCGGGCGCTGTGCGGGACGTGGCCAAGGCCCTGGGCCTGCCTCCGGATCAAATCACCGTGCTGGCGGACTGCTGCGGCCGCTGGACGGACAACCTGCCGCCACCAGAGAGACTGCGCGAATCGGGCTTCGACCCTGATAGCCCCCTGCTCCACCGGATCCTGGTGCTCACCGGCGAACTGATCGGTTTCCCGCGGCACCTGTCCCAGCACCCGGGCGGTTTCGTCATCGCCGACCAGACACTGGACACCCTGGTGCCGGTCGAGAACGCTGCCATGGAGGGCAGGACGGTGATTCAGTGGGACAAAGACGATCTCGACGCGATGGGCCTGCTCAAGGTCGACATCCTCGCCCTGGGCATGCTCAGCGCCCTGCGCCGGTGCTTCGACCTGGTGAGGGGCTACCGGGGTGAGGAGCTGACCCTGGCCACCGTGCCCCAAGAGGACAAGCCGACCTACGCCATGATCAGCCGCGCCGATACGCTCGGTGTGTTCCAGATCGAGTCACGCGCCCAGATGGCCATGCTGCCGCGGCTGAAGCCACAGACCTTTTACGACCTGGTGATCGAGGTGGCCATCGTCCGGCCGGGCCCCATCCAGGGAGGGATGGTCCACCCGTACCTGCGTCGACGGACGGGGCAGGAAGAGATCAGCTACCCGCCGGAACTCGAGCGCGTCTTCGGCCGAACGCTGGGTGTCCCATTGTTCCAGGAGCAGGTGATGGAGCTCGCCATCCTTGCCGCCGATTACACCCCGGGCGAGGCAGATCAGCTGCGGCGCAGCATGGCGGCCTGGAAGCGACATGGGGGCCTTGAGTCGCACCGGGAGCGGCTCACCTCGCGCATGCTCGCCAATGGCTACACCGCCGAGTATGCCGCGGACATCTTCCGCCAGATCGAGGGGTTCGGCAGCTACGGCTTTCCCGAGTCCCACGCGGCCAGCTTCGCCCTGCTGACCTACGCCAGTTGCTGGCTCAAATGCCATGAGCCGGCGGCCTTCGCCGCGGCGCTGATCAACTCCTACCCTATGGGCTTCTACAGCCCCGACCAGATCCTTCAGGACGCCCGGCACCACCGGTTGCAGACCCTGCCGGTGGATGTGACCTGCAGCGACTGGGATTGCAGCCTCGAGGCTGTCGCGGATAGCCCGCAGCCGGCGATCCGGATGGGCCTGCGGATGGTGCGCGGCCTGGCCGAGAAAGCAGGGCGCGCCGTTGAGCAGGCCCGCCGGCAGCGGCCATTCCGCGATGTCACTGAGCTGTGCCTACGGGCAGGCCTCGATGCCAAGGCCCGGGAGTGCCTGGCGGATGCGGGAGCCTTGAAGGGCCTGGCAGGGCACCGCTTTCAAGCACGATGGGCCATGGCCGCGATTGAGCCGCAGCTGCCCCTATTCGCTGAGGGCGCGGTCGTTGAGGAGGAGATCCAGGAGCTGGTCGCCCCGACCGTGGGTGAGGACCTCTATTCGGACTATGCCTCCCTGGGTACCACCCTGGGTCCTCACCCGCTCACCTTGCTGCGGCCGGAGCTGTCGGCCCGGCGGTTGATGAGCTCGCATGAGCTGAAGGAGCGGCGTCATGGGCAACCGGCCCGGGTTGCTGGCCTGGTTGTAGGCCGGCAGCGGCCGGGCACCGCCAGCGGCGTGACCTTCGTGACGCTGGAAGATGAGTACGGGATGGTCAACGTGGTGGTGTGGCGAACCCTGGCAGAGCGCCAGCGGCGGGAGCTGGTGGCGTCACAGCTGCTGCGAGTGGATGGAACGGTAGAGACGCGCGATGGCGTGCTGCACATTGTGGCCGGCCGCTTGGAGGACATCAGCGAGCTGCTGCAGGGTCTCGATACGCGAAGCCGAGATTTTCATTGACCGGATCTTCGAGTGGGCAGGTCTTGGATCGGCAGAATGAACGGTGATGTGGCGCCGGAGGGGATGCTTCAAGAGCGGAAGTATACCGGCTGGGATACTTCCGCTATACCGACTGGCGCGGGGTGTCTCCAGGGCATGCGAATCTTGCTTGCCCTGGTGGACCGCAAGGCGTGAAGCCTTGCTACTGAAGGCCTATAGGGTCTCGCCCGACCACCGCCATTCACGTGGCGCTCCCGCCTCCCCGTAGTTAGCGGCGAGCACGTCTGCGAGGTGAGACGGGGTGCAGGGCGTGTCGTACGTTGGCGCAGCCATCCAGCGCTCCAAGGCACTCTGCAGTTCGGCAAATTCATCGGCGCCGATGCCGTCGAAATCCTCAGGCCGGAAGATGTTGCCGTCGACGGCCGTTGGGGTGAGGTCTGCGGACAGGAACATCGCCAGAGCACCACCTACCGGCGCGACGAACAGGGACTCGCTGTCGACTTTGGCAATGGTGCCGGCCGGCGCCGCAGCGAGGATCGGCGCCACCTGGTTCCAAACCACAAGCAGCTGCTGGAAGGCCGGGTCTTCGGCCCTGGAGTAATAGCGGTGGACGCACAGCTGTAGCGGCAGAGCCGGAGTCGATGAGGTGTTGGGGGTCTGCATGGGGAAGCTCCGTCAGCATCGTTGAGTGATGCTGACCAACGTCCCATAGGTCTTCAGATACGCAAGCCGCGATGGGCTCAGCAGCTGGCGCACCGGGGTAGGCCTAACTCGCCTACTGCGACCGCTTTCAGATCCCGTCGAATCCCGCGATCCCGGATCTGAACGGCTTCCACTCTTCCTCCGGCGCGCCGAGCTTGCAGATAGCCACGGTGACCTTCTGGCCAATGGCCGGGTCCGGCGGTTTGACGGCGAGGTGGCGGTAGGGGGTGTAGTCGGGCACCCACATGCTGGAGCTCTGGCTCCGATGGTATTCCCAGATACCGTACCCGTTGACGGTACTCACCGAGCGCTCCAGGTTGATTACTCGACCACTTTCCAGATGGATCACCAGCATTGCGCACGCCTCACGAGTTGAGGCGCGATGATACCGCGCAGTGCCGGGATGGCCGGCAGCAGGTCGTCAGGTGACGCAGGGTACGACTACAGATTACGGCTCGCCGGGTGACGGGGTACCGCGCCGCCCGGCCTTGGCTGGTCTCTTCCAGGCAGCAGGCGTGGCAGACGACTACAGATTCTGGCCAGAAGGACAGGCGTAGGAAATGAACTGGCCGCCCACCCATTCCTTGCCCATCTCGCCCGGTACCAGCGGAATGCCCAGCGTCGCGAAGACCGGCCGAGCACCCACACATTCCTGGACGTACAGGACGGTGTACGCATAACCCTTGGCGTCCGCGATCTCCGCCAGCTCATTGATGGACACGAACTGGTCAGACTGGAACGAGTAGTCGAGGCAGGACCAGCCATGGCCATCGCTCTTTCGCGGCCGGGCGCCGGGCGCGGCGAACCGCCTGAAGGCAGTGGCCAAGGTGTCGTCCCGGGCGACCCTGTCCTTGAAGTCGAGGTAGCACAGGAGCGAACAATTCCCGTACCAGAGCGCCTTGATCTGGAAGCCGCGGCGCCAGTTGACCCAGCCTACCTGACTGGTGATCTGCGGGCTCCACTTCGGAAGTTGTTCCACCGCGGCTTTGAGCTGTTCAACCGGTACCATATTCGGGTCTCCATCAGGTGATGGCCTACCCTCTCACCGATCCGGAAAACGCAAGGCCTGCCGTGGTCCGCCTGGCGCCATGCCGCTAGACTGGCTGGCGCTGCAGATGCTGTGAGTTCCGATGAAGACCTGGACGGACGAGATGATTGCCTTGCTGGGCACCGAGAGCGATACCGCCCTGGGCGACCGGTGGGGTATGTCGCGCATGACCGTGGCGCGCAAGCGGCAGTCGCTGGCCATCGCGCCCTACGACCTGAAGCAGGGCGGCTTCCAGCGCGAGACGCTGTTCCGATGGAGCCCGGAGAACCTTGCCCTCCTTGGACAGGAACCCGATGCGACCGTCGCCAGGCGGCTCGGCATCAGCCGGCGCGCGGTCTACCTGATGCGCCTGCGCCAGGGGCTGGATCCGGCGAAGCGGGCGCCGCGGGTGTACACCCTGCCCCCGGAGGCTGTGCCGCTACTGGGCAAGTTGCGAGACGCCGAGCTCGCTCACCGGTTCGGGATTCCTGACGACCTGGTGTACCGCGAACGCAAACGGCGCGACATTCCAAAGCTGCAGGACGAAAAGCCGCTGAGCGAGGCGTTACTGGCTGATCTGGGCACCGATAGCGATCGAGTGATCGGCCTGAGGCACGGGGTCCACTACAGCAAGGTGAGACAGCTGCGCCTGAAGCGCCAGATCCCCGCGTATAAGCGCCCCAACCGCAAGAAGATGGCCGCCGGCGGTACCGCCACTGACGGTGGCCACCGCCGCTAGCCCGCCTCCGCTTATAGCCACCTTTCGCTCCTCTGTCCGCTTCTGCCCCACATAGACCCTGCCAGTCATCCGCACCGCCGCTACACTCCCGCGTCGGCGTCGCTGGCAGTACGGAAACGCGGCAGCGCCCGCCCGGTGATAGCGGACCTCCCCTCTTACAACGGATCTGAGACCTCATATGCTTCGGCAGCTAGCAGTAGCCCTTGCGTTAACCCTCCCTACCCTCTCTTTCGCCGAAACGATCGACTGCCGCGTGGTGGGCGTGCACGACGGCGACACCCTGACGTGCCTCACCACCGCCAAGCAGCAGATCAAGGTCCGGCTTGCGGAAATCGACACCCCGGAGAGCAAACAGCCCTACGGCAACCGCGCCCAGCAATCCTTGGCGGCCATGGTGTTTTCGAAGGATGTCCGCCTGGAGGTGCAAGACACTGACCGTTACGGCCGGCGGGTGGCCCGCGTGTACCAGGGCAATACGGACGTGAATGCCGAGCAGGTGCGCCAGGGCGCCGCGTGGGTCTATCGCCAATACCTGAAGGATCGATCGCTGCTGGATCTGGAAGCGCAGGCCAAGGCGCAAAAGCGTGGCCTGTGGGCGCTACCGGAGGCAGAGCAGGTACCGCCGTGGGAGTGGCGCCGCGCCGCGCGTGATCAGCGTCAAGACGCGCAAGCTGGAGAGGGCGAGCCGCCGGCGGCAGTACCGCCGAAGCGACCGACGTCCTTCTCTCAATTTGGCGGTTCGGAGGGCGCCAGCGCCGCGGGATCCTTCAGCTGCACACCGCTGAAGGCCTGCAGGCAGATGGCGAGCTGTGCCGAGGCGAAGTATCAGCTGCAGCACTGTGGCAACAGCCGGATCGATGGCGACCACGACGGGGTGCCGTGCGAAGCCATCTGCCGGTAGCCGGTAACTAGCGGGCCCGGATGGGGCCTTCTGCCGGATGCTTCGCAGTATGGGCCGCGATCAGCTGGTCGAGGAGGGCGACTACGTCCGGACGGCTGAGCAGCTCACGGCCCACGACCGCTGCCGGCTTGAACACGCGGCCGGCCTTGCGGGTGTTCCAATCGCCGATCACCACGTGGATGCCCTGCACCTGGCCTACCGGGGGAAGCATGCCCCAGGTCTTGGTGTGGCTGGCATAGGTCAGCAGGGCGCCCGCAAGCTCTTCGTGCAGCACCAGGCGCGCCGCGTGATCCTTCGCCGCCTCGTAGTTGGTCAAGGCGTATTGCAGCGCGTCCCACGCCTGGATTCCCTTTGGCAGCGGCAGGCCACCGCGCTGGCGTGCGGCGCGGTAGCCCTCGACCGAGAGCTGTGTGACCAACCGGGCGCCGTGCTCCGGATTCACCGAATAGATCCAGACCGGCACCGTGTTGGTGGGGTTGCCCTGCACCACCGCGTTCCAATCCGCCTGCTGGGTGGCCGCTTCGAAGCGCTTTCTCTCCGCTTTCTTGATGTCGTCCATTACGAGACCCCCTACTCGTCCAACCCAGTATCGCCGGCGCCTTTCCATAGCCGCCCAGCGACCTGGCGGATCAGCAGGAGATCGTCCTGTTTGCTTGCCGAGTCGGCCAGGCAGCCGATGAACGCCATCTGCGCAATTTCGCGGCAGAAGTCCGGGCGCGAATAACCGGATGCCAGCAGGCCCTGGTAGGCCGTTTTGCCGAGCAGCCGCTCGGCCGCGGCGTCGAAGTGTTTCTGGGTAGCCATGTTCCGAATGCCTCGAGAGTGATGAGAGATCCGTTGCACGGTATCGAGCATTTGAAAAATGCAACTCGGCGCCGTCTTGGGCGCCAGCGAGTAGAGGTGCGCGGTGTCGTCTACAGCGGCGCGCACGGCAATTGAAATTTCTTACATAGGCCTGCCTGTTTCGCAGGCAGGGTGCAGCGGACACGGCGTAACGGCTCGAACCAAAAGGGCTGCTCCCTGTCGGGCTGTGTTGTACAACGGCTCTCACGCAACTGCTTTTCAACTGCACGCGACGACAGCTACACCGGCGTCATCGCCGTGAAGTAGGGGCTTATAGCTCACGCGGAGCCTTCTCGGAAAAATGTGACAAATCTTCTACAGAAACGAAGCGGCGAGCCGATTCAAG
This sequence comes from Pseudomonas sp. RIT411, assembly GCF_003057735.2. NCBI lineage: Bacteria > Pseudomonadati > Pseudomonadota > Gammaproteobacteria > Pseudomonadales > Pseudomonadaceae > Pseudomonas > Pseudomonas sp. RIT411. The sequence continues at coordinate 104,926 of NZ_QBIZ02000013.1, read as the reverse complement.
GAGGTAACACCAAACGGAGCTATACCCGATGTCTCTTCGATCGCTATCAATAGCCAAACGATTGCTGCTCTCTTTCAGCCTGACCGCCGCCCTGATCGTCGGCTTGGGTCTGTTCGGTCAAATGCAGCTAGCGACCATGCGCGCCCAAGGCCTGGAGATTGAGCAAGACGCAGTCCCTGGCATAGTGAACGCAGATGACATTTCTACTCAGGTAGCACGCACACGAACAGAATTGCTGCGTCTCCTTGCGATTCCTGATCCCACCACCGTCGCGAAAACCAAGCAGTCTATAGATCAGATAACTAAGGCGGCTGAGACGGGGTTTGACCGCTACGAAAAGCTAATCGATTCAGACGATGAACGTACTACGTTTGAAAACGTGAAACGGCTGCATAGCGAATACATGCAATATGTTGGGCGAGTAGCCGGTTTGGTCACAGATGGAAAGCTGGATGAAGCGCGTCACCTCGCTCAAACCAGCATGACCGAGCTCGGGTCCAGAATGAATGACCAAACGGATCGATTGGTACAGATCAATCTCGACGATATGGGGAGCTCGGCAAGGCAGTCTAACGAGACTTACGCTCAGACAAAATCCATTACTTGGATTGCCGTAAGTTTAACGGTTTGCATCACGCTGTTATTGGCCTGGCGTCTGACTCTGAGCTTGACCCGCCCCATCGCCGAGGCGGTCCTTGCCGCCCGGACCATCGCCGGCGGCGACCTGACCCAGACCCTGGATACCCGGGGTCACGACGAAGCCGCCCAGCTGCTGCAGGCCATGCAGCAGATGCAGACCAACCTGCGCGACACCCTGGGTCACCTGGGCCATTCCGCCAGCCAGTTGGCGTCGGCCGCCGAGGAAATGACTGCGGTGATGCAGGAGAGCTCCCACGCACTGCAGCAGCAGAATAGCGAGATCGAGATGGCCGCAACCGCCGTCACCGAAATGAGCCAGGCGGTGGACGAGGTGGCCGGCAACGCGACCTCGACCTCCACCGAATCGCGTCAGGCCACCGAGACCGCACGCCAGGGCCAGCGTCAGCTAACCGATACCCTGGGCGCCATCGAGATGCTCACTGAGAACGTGCTGGGCGCCAGCGAACAGGCGCGTCAGCTGGCCGAGCAGACCCGCAACATCAGCCAGGTGCTGGACGTCATCCGTTCGGTCGCAGAGCAGACCAATCTGCTGGCGCTTAACGCCGCTATCGAAGCCGCGCGCGCCGGAGATGCCGGCCGTGGCTTCGCTGTGGTCGCCGACGAGGTACGCGCCCTGGCCCACCGCACCGGGGAGTCCACTCGCGAGATCGAAGGCATGATCGGCAGCATCCAGCAGGGCACCGGCCAGACCGTCGATGCGCTGCTGACCAGTGCTGACCAGGCCCGCCAGACCCGCGAACAGGCGCAGTCGGCCAACGCCGCCCTGGCCACCATCGCCCAGTCGGTGTCGGGCATCGACGAGCGCAACCTAGTGATCGCTAGTGCAGCCGAAGAGCAAGCCAAAGTCGCCCGCGAGGTCGACCACAACTTGGTGCGCATTCGTGATCTCTCGGCGCAGACTTCTGCGGGCGCTGAACAGACCCGAGCCGCCAGCCAGCAGCTCTCCGAGCTTGCCGTGGAACTGAACGGACAAATCCGCCGCTTCCGTGTGTAATTCGCGGACGTTGGCTCTCCAGCCTGCATCGTCTCAACGTGCGAAGCCAGTGTCGGCGTGACAATGGCTAAGCTTGAGCGCCAATTCCGTTTAACCTAGCACCAGTAATCAGGCACCACCGAGTGACACCGACTGGTCGCCCTGGATGCAAAGGAAAAAGGACTTTTGAACATGGCAATGAGTGCTGAGCCTGATGATGCGCCTGACTGGCTGGTGCAGAAGCCGCGTAGGGCGCGGCCGGTCGCTTTAGTCGTGTGCCTTGCCGTCGGCGGCCTCGCGACACTTGCTGCCCTGGAGCTGGCCAGCCGGGCTCTTCCGGGTCCACCGCTATCCGTAGGTACTTACCAGCCCGCCCCTCGCGCCGAGGCTGCAGCCCACCCTGCCCCAGAGCCGGTCGATACCGTCCGCGGCACGGTGCGCCGCGCCACGCCTTCACCCGTGGAAGGAAATGCGGCCGCCTCGGAAACCCCACCCTCGAACGTTCAGTCGCCGGCAGCGTCGGCCGGCAAGCAGACCGTCTTCAACGACCGGAACTTCACACCGCGCGGGGCCGATAACGTGGTGAGCTTCAGCGAAGCCCCTCGAAGCCTGGCGCCAGAAGAGGCGCCCCCGCAGCCGACGAAGGTCACGGTGGTGCACCAGACGCCAAGCATGAAGGACCGTGTCTGCTGGCCGTATAAGGCTGGCAGCCTGGAGCATCGCAACTGCCGATCCGCCGTGGGTCTTCAGTACCGGGATTAGCGTCACTGCCGGCCGCCGGCCAAATCTGCGCGGTTCACGCCCGAAGCGTGCTCAATCCGGCGTTTGCCTAGGCGGCTGCCGTGCTGTACTGACAGGGATCTCCCCCTCAGCGCGGCTGGCCGGCGACACTCGCTATCGGGCCGCGGTGGGGAGATTGCTGCCACCATGGCTTGGAGGCCTACGCCTATGCTCAACAACCGCTATCGGATCACCCTGGGCGGGAAGTCATACTCCCCTGAGTTCCAAACGGATCCTCAGTATGCCGCGGCCTGGAAGCGCGTCCTGGAACGCGCCTACGGCCGGGAGCACGGTCTGTGCGGATGCCCCGGGAGCGGCGAGCGAAAGCTGACGATCAAGCTGCGCGAAGGATCGGACGGCTACCACCTTGCCCGCTACCCTCACAGCGGCCCAGAGCACGCCAATGACTGTCGCTTCTATGCAGCAGCGCCGGAACGCTCCGGTCTGCAGGGCTACGCAGTCGGCGTGGTGGAAGAAACCGCCGACGGGGGTATGAAGGTGAGGCTCGCCCGGGGCGTACGGCAGCAAGCGCCTGGGGAAGCTGAAGATGCGGCGCCCTCCCCGCCGGCCGCCCCGGGCGTGAAGAAGCCGGCCATGACGCTCCTGGGCCTGCTGCATCTTCTCTGGTCGGAAAGCCGGCTCACCACCTGGTATCCGGCGATGGCGGGAAAGCGTAATGGAGAGCTGGTTTCTCACCTGCTTCACGAGTGCGCCGGGCGGGTTTCGGTAGCCCCTCGCATCAAGCTCGACCAGGTGTTGCTGCTGGCTGCTCAGAAAGAGAAGCGGCGCGAGGCCACCAACCGCGAGATCGCCACGAACGCGGCTTCACGCAACTGGCGGCTGGTCGTCGTCAGTCCCCTGGCCAGGTACGACGAGGAGCGGCACAGCGGCTCGCCGGAGAGATTGCCGGTGACTGGGCCATTCGGGATGCCAACGCTCTACCTGCCCCCTGCCGTATGGGAAACCGCCTCTCGCCGATTCGGACGGGAGCTGGGCGCCTGGCGAAGGGGAAGCCGGGTGATCGCTATCGCTCAAATCGCGCAGCGCCCGGGTAAAGCCCACCAGGCGGATGTGCTCGAGGTGGCGCTGATGCAGGTGAGCGAGCAGTGGATCCCGCTCGATTCAGACCTGGAAGGCAAAATCGAGCAGAAGCTGCGGGATGAGGGGCGCAAGTTCGACAAGCCGCTGCGTTACGACGCCGATGAGTGCGCGGTCTTCCCAGACTTCTGGCTGCTCGATATGCAGCAGGATTTTGCGCTCGAGGTCTTCGGCATGGCCACACCGCAGTACCTGGAACGGCGCGGCACGAAAGAACAGTGGTACTGCAGCGAGTACGGCAAGACGGGCTGGTGGCGCTGGGACGCGACCCAGGACCCTCGCGGAGAACACATACCGGCGTTCCCCGCGGCATACGGGTCTTCCAGGTAGGTCAACGCGAAACCGGGCTAGCAGCGCAAACGTCCGGGCTCACTGTCGGTTTCCGAAATTGCTGCGAAATTCTGGAAACAATTGAACGGAAATTAGCCGATGACAGCAATCGACCCAAAGGTGCCGTTGGCGGTCGGCAGCTACCGGCCAGTAGCTGACATTAAATACGTGCGAGGGATCAGAGCGCCCCGCCTGGGAGCGCGCGGAGCAGAAAGTGTCTAGACGTTCTTCGTGAGCACGTCGTAGACCAATGCCTTGCCCGAGGCCGAAGTGCTTTGAATGTAAATACCCTTAATTCCCACGATTAGCCCTAGGAGAGGTCGACCATCCGTACGCTTAGCAGCTGACGTTTTCCACTCTATCAAATCAATACCTGAGGGTGACGGGATGATCTCCGGGTGAGTGTGCCATTCACCTACGTACCGAATGATCCCCTTACTTTCATGCCATAGCTGATCAGCTATCTCGGTGTGCCCTTCTAAGTCACGATCAAAGCTGTACCGAGTCCGTCTATCAGTAGGGAATGGGGGCGTCGCGTGTACCAGCTCTAGGTGAGAACCATGGACAATACCAAGGAGAATGCCGCCGCTCTCCGGGTCTGATGTGTTGCGCTGAACATAAGCTTCGAATACTGAAAGTACGCATGGCCGAACATGTATGAGAAATCTACCGTCATGAGCTGACCAATCTGTTAGGTGCTGCAAATTGGGCACCCCTTCGCCGTCACAACGTCACAGTCTGGTGTGGCCAAGTCGTAAGCCGAATCTGTGATTCTGGTGCGCAACGCCGGCATTTCAGTGTTATTAGCCCAAGCCAATACCATCTCGGCACCAAGAGCTGCCGCTTGAAGGGAAACCGTTGCAGGAAAAGGGACGTACAGTCCTTCGCACCCATGCCCGGCCAGTAAATGTGGCACCCCGCCTTCAACAGTGGGGAGGCAGCCAGCACGCTGATGCTCACTCAGACATCGGTAACAGCCGCCTGGACCAGGCTTCTTCATCAGCGCCCGGACAGCAACTCCAGGGCCTTCAATCCAAACAGAAAGCATCGGCAGCGCATCGGCATACCGCCGTGATAGCCAATGACCTAGAGATTCCTCTCCAGTGGCATCGATCAGCAAATCAATGGGGCCAAGATGGGCATCGCGAGCGTCGACTTCCAAAGAGCGAGCCGACACAGAGGGGTTTTCGACCCGAAGCGTGATGCGCATCGCCTCCGCCTTATTCATGAATAGCGCCTGCATGCCGAGCCGATGTCGACCAAGGTTCTGTGAACCTAGAGTGTCATAGTCAACAAGGGTCAGTAGACCACCTCCAGTACCTGCCCCAGCCTTTGCTAAAGCATCAATCAGATATCCGCCGATCGTCCCGCAGCCGATAACTGCGATTTTTTTACCAGCCAGCGTTTGCATTCCTGGAATGTTACGTTGAGCCAAATAGGCTGCATCCAAACGCATTGCATGGATCCGAGTGATTTCATAGCTGTACAAGCGCTGAGTCCCACGGACATTCGCAAGCTTTTCTGTAGGTAGGGCAGACCGATCGAAATGGATTTGAATGCCATACCGTAACCGTGGTGATTTGATGATGATCAAAGCATCTTTGCCTGTCTTTCGTGATGCTTCGCTGATGCGCTGCTCGACTTTCTTAGCGCAGGACTTATCCAGCTGGCGTTGCCAACTTAAAAAGTCAGCCACAGTTTTAGGTGGCCAGTTCTCTTGGCTTGGCCGAGGTTCTACATCGGTCTGCACGATGTACGCGGGGATACGCTGCCGCTTAGCCTCGAACCCCATAAGGTCGAGCTTCATGGATGTGATTTCCAGATCATCCGCGATGACCGGAATACGGGAGCCCTCCCTCCCTAGCAAACAGAAGCCAGGTACCTCCCCCAACTTCGGTGTTTGCACATCGAAGATGCATTCACCCGCGTACCAGTGAATGAAAAACTCCTCGGTGAGGTCAGCTACCAGCTCCTTCCTGAGCACCTGCCCCAACACACGCTCTGCCTCTTCGAGGCAACGAAGTGTCTGTCCGACAGGATCGAAAAAGTCTAGGACAACCATGCCTGCAGCGAGGTAGCAGAGTCCCCCGTTCCCAACGATATGTGGGGCAATCGGGCGAAGGCTCTCTGGTACGACGCAGAGCCTTACTCGAGGCAATGCGAAGAAGTCAGGATCAACCCACACTTCGCAGCCGTGATCACCTTCAGTGGTACGGAGCTCACCATAGAACGACATCCAACTGTCCGCCGCACGCCCGGCGTACCGGAACCCCCGCGCTGCCAGTGCTTCGATGACTGCCTCGTGCGGAGAGTCCATTTGCTCTACCCAGCTTTGGTTTTGCCAACGAACTCGCTAGCGACAGCGGGTTGAGCAGGTATCGCTGCAATCGTTGCTGCAACAGTGGCAATTTTCACCAAATCAGTACGCATCGGGAAGCGTGGCCCGAACATCTTGCGGAGCCACAAACATGCTGAGGTAGCATCCGATGCGTTAACCGCACCGTTGAGGTTCACCTCAAGCTCTTCGAGCTTTCTCGCTGCCTGCTCAACCTCATCCGCACCGAGCCGGGCGGTCAGACTCTCGGAATCATCAACAGGATTATTAACCCCCGCTCGTAACGCGGCAGGAAGTTCTTTGAGTACTTCCAGCAGTGCGAGGTCATCTCGTTCACGAATTTTGGTGAACAGCGGCGCAGCCGCCGCCATCAACAATATGGATGAAGGACCACCTGATTGCCATTGCCAGTCACGGTAGGCTTTAAGGTAACGAACGATGCGCCGGAGTTGCTCGCCTTTGTCTTGTACCTGCTCAACGAACCATTTTTTTACTGGTCGTGGGTCTGAGCTAATCCAGTCTTCCTTTCTGTGCGCGAGCATTACCTGGTCGGTGGGCAGATCAGCCCACGACTCGCTCCGACGAGCGCTAAAGGCTTCATCCAAGCTCATATACCCGCGCATATTTGCAGCCCGAGTGAGGGTGGCATATTCCTCGTCGGGGATTGAGTAGAGCGGAATGTCGATGTGGGCCGTATCAGATATCTCGACCCGGATACACGTGTCCTTATCCTTAATGAGTCGCCAGCCAAGGTACCTTCTTTTTTCTACGAACTCTGCAAGCGCAGTTTCTGCAGCCTCGAAGAAAATCGCACTCGCAAGGCTAGGTCTTCTCGTAGCTTTCAAGAAGCTGATCGGCAGGTAAGCTCCGTCGTCGCAGTCGCTTTGCTGTGGGGGAATGTGTGCGGGAGCGTTGAGCGTTTTATAAGCCCAAGATCCTTGAGTGAAAAAACGTGGTGTCGGCACCTGACCTTCGTAGCCCTTCGACCGTAGAAAGTGGGGAATACCTGCGCGAAGACAGTTACGTACGTCCTCTTTGGCCGAAGCGATGTATGCCCGCTCGGTATCGGAAAGTTCAAGCGAGCTCAGCAGACAGTCATCTGTTGTTTCCGTATAGAACAGCTTGGAGACATTGAGCATTTACGCGCCCTCCGAATTCTTGTTCGGGCCATGGAAGAAAGTGGGACGTACTGCAACGTGGTTGCGAAAAGGAGCGAAGCGAGGATCACCAAGAGCGCGCTGTGCAGCGCTTGCTCCTCGATCGCGAAGCGTAAGGGTGGACGCTGCTGTTACCTCGTCCAGTGACTTCAGATCACTGCTCTGCTGAGGAGTCACAGGGTCATCAATCTTGAAATAATCTCCACCGATGGACTGAGTGAGCATGTAGTCGACAGATGACTCCTGCGCCGAAATGACTAGGTCGAATAGGCTGCTACCCCACCCTAGCAGCCCCTGATCCAGGTCAGTGCCTCCACTAATCGTCGCCCCCACAGTCATGGTTCCAATCGCCAACACTCGGACAAGGGCCTCTGGGTCTTTGTCCAAGAAAGTGCGTATCTCGTGGAGGCCAAACAAACCAGGAGCGTTGCCCACCAATCCACCGTCGACGAAGACGCCACGAGAGTTACGGACAGATGGGAAGTAGACCGGTGCTGCTGAAGTAGCCAGAGCGACATCGACAAGGCTTAGCCGATGGTCAAGCTCAAAGGACTGGTGATGTGGGGTTTTGAAAAACTGACCCCGGCCGGTCGTATAGTTAACTGCAGGTATCAGTACTCGATGCTTCAGATCGCCGATGGTGGTCGTTCCAAAGCGCTGTTCCAGTACCGACCGTAGCCCCTCGTTGGAGTGCTTGGCTTTAAAGTACATTCCTACTCGCCGGCGCCACCAGCTGCGTGCTCCAAATATCTGCTGGCCTTGGTTTTCAAACATGGCTTTCAGCTCAGGCGCTGGAATCTCGCTTGCCAGCCCCAAAGCAAGCAGTCCCCCCGCTGAGGTTCCGCAGATCAGATCAAAATGCGAAGCAATCGGCCGGCCTAGAACCTGCTCCATCTCAGCTAGTACCGTAGCCGTATACAGCCCACGATACCCTCCCCCGGATAGTGCCAGGACATGGTAGGTACGTCTTCGTGACTCAGTAGATGCCATAGCCCCTCCTTCGCAGCCTAACTACCTCAGCTTGCAATATACCGGATATGGTATCAAAGGCTAAATGCTAGCACTACATATGGGCTTGTCTAAATCTTTGATGTAGCCACGCCTTGGCCTATGGAGGGGCCATTGATTTGTTGTCTAGGTGAGGGGCGGCGATTGAGTAGGTGGGCCAGGGAAAACTGGAATGCATTCATCGCAAGAACCAATGGTCGCTTCTGGCCTAAAGCGGAGGGAGCGGGCTTCGACGGCAGCTTTTGGCCGGTAGCTGCCCACCGCCAAAGGCAGCTTTGGGTCGGAAACCGACACGAGACTTGCATTCTGAAGATCGCCGGTAGCTTGAGGGTACCTCAAGACTTTCGAGCTACCGCCATGCAGCACGTCGCCCCTACCCTCTTCCGCCCCGCTGACAAACACGCCATCAGCCTCCTGGATATCACGGCGCCGGCGCGGCTGGTGGAGCCCTCCCTAGCAGAGAAGGTGCGGGCCGCGGTCGCGGTAGTGAAAGGTCTGCTGCAGGCGGGCAAGCACCTGGTAGCCGCATCGTCCTTCGGCAAGGACAGCAGCGTCATGGTCGCGCTAGCCCTGCGAGCGATGGAAGAGCTGCAAGCCGAGGAGTTCGCCGTCCCCGAGCTGCACGTCATGAACAGCGACACCCTGATGGAAAACCCGGTGGTGCACGCCTATGCCCAGGGCGAGATCAAGGCACTTCGCGCCTATGCCAAGGCCAAAGCGCTTCCGGTACGGGTGTGGATCTGCCGGCCGAACCTCACCGAAAACTGGCTGGTGTTGATGATCGGCGGCCGTACGGTGGCCAGCCTCCCGGGCAACAGCGCCAAATGCCAGCAGCAGTTGAAGAAGGCGCCGCTGGAGCGCACCAAGCGCCAGATCCGCGCCAAGATCAAGGCCGAGCTGGGCAAAGCTTTCCGGGACGAGGACCTGGTCCTGCTGATCGGCACCCGCCGGGACGAATCGGCAGCCCGCGAGCGGAACATGGAAGCCCGCGGCGAGCGCGCCGATGTCCCTGTCAACACGGCCAAGCCTGGCGAAACTTCGACTTGGGTGCTCAGTCCGATCGCCGACTTCACCACCGAGGACATCTTCTGCTTCCTGGCTGAAGTCACCAACGAGCGCTTTGAAACCTATTCTGACTTCAAGCGCCTCACTGACGTTTACCGGGACGCGGCCGGCGAATGCATGATCAACGTGTTCATCCGTGACGGCGGCGCCGAGCGCAAGACCTCGTGCGGCAGCCGTCATGGTTGCTGGGGCTGCCTGCGGGTGAGCACCGATCGCAGCATGGACAACATGCTGGCCGAGGAGTCGGGCAAGCATCGTTGGATGAAGCCTCTGAACGACTTCCGCAACTACCTCAAGGCCCGCCACTATGATCCAGCGGCCCGCAACTGGGCGTCGCGCACCGTCGACCCGGACACCGGCTACCTGACGATCGCCGCCAACGCGTATTCGCCACAATTCTGCCTGGAGCTGCTGCGCTATGCGCTGACGATCGATGCCAATGAGGCCGACTGGGCCATGGCCAACCGCAAGCCGCGGCGCTTCACGCTGCTGGGCATGAAGGAGATCCTGACGATCGACCTGTACTGGGGGCGCTACGCCTACCAGCGCCCGTTCACCGCTCTATACGAATACCGCGAGATCTGCGAGCGCGGCCGCCGGTACGCGATTCCTGAGGTCTACGAGGAGCACCCACGGTCTGCGCTGAAGGTCGGCCAGTCGATCCAGGTGCCTTTCGCGGATCGCCACTTCAACGGCTTCCATGAGGGCCTGCGTTCGGTAAGCGCTGCAGCCGCCGGCGCCGAGCATGTGATCAACAAGGGCGGGGTCTACTACACCCACGTCAACGAGACGCAGGAATTCGATATCGACGACGAGGGGGTAGAGCTGTTCTACGAATTCGAGCTCGACCGCGCGCTCGAGTATTACGGTCCGCACACGGACGTCTATCCCTCCGAAGTCGTGCACTACCTGGCGCGCTTCGGTGTGGTCTCTTTCAAAAAGGGTGGCCACTCTTCCTGGGATCGCATGTTGCGGATTGGCAACCAGCTGCATCGCGCCGGCGTGCGCGACGTGCTCAACGATCCTGAGGCGCTGGCGGCGCGGCTGCGTGCGTATGCGGCGTCCGCCGAACGGCCGGCGCCCGCGGTGACAGACTCTGGCCAGTACCTGATGGCTTTCTAGGCTTGGCGCTTCCCCTACAAACGCCAAACGGCAGCCCAGGAGGCGCCCAGGGTGAACAAAGGGTCGGAGTCAGCGGCGAAGTGGACTGGTGCCCGAAGTGCTGCGGCAGAACAGAGAGGCCCGTCAATAGAATTGCTCTCGGGGGAACTCTGTTCCTGTGACCGCCAAATCGGTCGGCTCGAAGTAGGTCGTGGTTTTCATGCCGTGAATCAAAACAGCGTAGCCGAACAGCCTTTCGCCTTCTTCGCTGATACCCAAGATCACGCCCCTTTTCCCATAGTGTTCGTGATCAGCGTTGCAGATTTCGACCTCCTGAAAAAAGCCTATGGTTTCCGCCATCTGGTTGATTCTCATGTAGCAAAAAAAGCGGCCGCAGGATCGCGACTCATCGACTCGAAGGGCTCTGGCGCGTGACCTTGACCGGTCGAGTTATCCGGGAGTCTAGTCCGTCTGGGGGTGTGGATTCACCCCTTGCATTCTGGGCGCACGTGCCATGCTTTAGCCGTACCGACACAGCCCTCCAGGGTCGTTATCAGCCGGCGAAAGACAAGCTCAGCCAATCGAACGTAGGAATTGTTATGTCCACCGATCCCCGCCAGAAAATCGAGCATCTGATCCGCCTATCAGCGGGCACGACAGAGTTCCAGGGCCGGACCGTACGACTGGACAATGGGCACGTCGCGCTATGCACATCAACGTACAATTACAGCCAGGACGACGAGACGCGGCACCTGGTGGCCGAGCGCATTGCACTGCTCTGGAATCTTGCGCGTTCGATACCGACCGACCAGCTCACGCAGCTCGGGTTGCTGCCACGACCGAGAATTTGATATGCGTTTTCTCCTGAGCATCGTCTGGACGGCCATGTGCTTAGCCTTCTTCATGAGGCTCGGCTTCGCCCTGCAGATCATGGATCCGGTGGATGTGTTTCTGGACAAGGAACGCTGCGCGGTCGTGAAGTCTTACGGTGCGTCGAGCTGCAAGGTCAGAGGCAGAGCCGAGGGCAACCTCGACGGTACCTGGACCATCACGCTGCCCGAGCCGCCACTGACGATCCAGATGCCAGACGGCCCCATGGCCTATCAGCAGCCGCATTGGCACCTGCAGGGGGGCAACCTGACCGGTGTCGGACTGTTCGCTGGTCTGGTGATCTCTTCCCTGGCTGGGAACTACCTGATCACCCGGCGCCGCCCTGAGCACCAGGCCGATGGATCGCCCGCATGACCTCCCTTTCCGTTGGTTGCCCCTACGTTCTGAAGACCGCTGAGTTCCTGGCAGATATCGGCCTCACCGTTCTCTGGCGCCCGGGCGCATCGGGCTTCATCGACCATATCGAGGTCGTTGCCGGGGCGCTTCACCTGGATCCGCGGTGCTCGATCTCGGCACTGCTGCACGAGGCTGGCCACTTGGCGCTGGTGCCGACACTCTACCGCGCGATGCTGTCCGGGGACGTCCATCGCGCGATCGGCAAGGTGTTCGACGACCCGTCGGTATCGGAGCTGCCTCCGGATCACCCGACACTTCGAGCGCTTCTGCAGGCGAGCGACCCAGAAGCCACCGCCTGGGCCTGGGCTGCCGGTCGCCATCTAGGCGTACCGGATGAGCTCATCATCCTGGACAGGGAATACAGCGGCGGCGGCCGCGACATCCGTCTTGCTTTGGCGGCACGTCGCTACATCGGCATTCATGGTTTGATGCACGCCGGTTTCTGCGTCGTCCGCGCTACCCCTTACCGTCCATTGCCTACCTACCCCGACCTCGCGTTCTGGCTCCAACCGTGAAGAGCCGTCCTGCGCGCCCGGCGTCGAACGCCCCGATGTTGACCTGGAAAGAGAAGCGCGATGGCCCGCCCGCCGAGGTGGCCGAGCTTCTCGGAAAGCTGCCGGATGCCGAGTTGGGCAAGAGACTGGGGGTCAACCGACGCTTGATCTGGAAATGGCGTACGGAGCGCAAGATCCCGTCACCTCCACGCGCTACCGTGGCGCCGGCGGTCTTGAGCCCTGACCAGGTAGCGCAACTCGGCAAGCGCTCGGATGGCGAGCTGGCGCGCGAGTTCGGGTTCAGCGACTTCCAGATCCAACAGGTACGCACGCGGCTAGGCATCCCCCGGCACGTGCCGGATCGATCAGAGATGGAGGCCATGCTGGGCACCGTCACGGACCTGGCGATCGGCTCGACGCTCGGCATCGCTCAACCCGTGGTCAGCAAATTGCGTCGGGACCGTGGCATTCCGTCGACCCGCGACGCCCTGAACTGGACGGCCGAGTTGCAGGCGCTGCTACCCCTCCTATCTGACGAGGCCTTAGCCGCCCGGGCCGGCTGCGGCGTGGTGCAGATCCAGGCGATCCGCCGGGGCGAGCAGGTGCTTTCGAACAAGACGCCGCTCAGGGAAATCACCGGCCTGCTGGGTACCTGGTCAGATAAGGACCTGGCGGCGCAGCATGGAGGGACCCCTGCCCGCTATGCCAGCGCCCGTCAGCGCCGGGGTATCCCTGTGCGCCGGCGCGCACCTGAAGCACCAGCCGAATCGGTGCGATAATCCCCCCCTCCCCTACTACGTCACCGCCGCCCACTACCGATGCAGTTTTCTTACAGCCTCCTCGCCCCCCACCAGCTCGAAGCCCGCGCCCGCATCCTGGACGGATTCAAGCGGCGGGCCCGGCTGCAGGTGCATATGGCGTGTGGGACCGGCAAGACTCGGCTTGCACAGGGCGTCGCTGCAGCGCTCGGTGCTCGTAGCATCGTCATTTTCCTACCGTCGCTCGCGCTGGTCAGCCAGACGCTGCAGGCCTGGGTGAGCAACGCCGAGTTGGATCTGGAACGCGTGCTATGCGTCTGCAGCGACGAGAGCGTGGCCACGCTCGACGACGAGCATGAGGTGCTCGAGGATCTACCGGTGGCGGTCACCACCTCGCCTGAGGAGATCGCGCTGAAGGTCGGTGCCCTGGGTCGAGACCTCATCGTGCTGTGCACCTACGCCAGTGCCCCTACCCTCGCCCTGGGCCTGTCGCCCGGCTTTGCCTTTGACCTGGGGATCCTCGACGAGGCGCACAAGACAGCCGGCGCCGCCGGCCGGCGCAACAGCTTCGCGCTGAACGATCACCCTACCCTGCGCATCGACAGGCGCCTTTTCCTCACTGCGACGCCGTTGGCCATCGCTGAGGAGGAAGGCCCCGCCGGTACCGGGCCTATCTACTCCATGACGGATGAGGCCGTCTTCGGTCCGGTCGCCTACGAGCTCAGCTACTCCGCCGCTGTCGCCGCGGGGATCATCTGCGATTTCCGCGTCATCATCTCCGTGGAGGAAGCGGACGACGAGCAGCTCGCCGAGGCGCTGGACGATGAGGAGCGCCGCTACGCGGTGCACGCCCAGGAGCTGCTGCGCGCGATGACCGACGTCGGCGCACGCAAAGCCTTCGCCTTCTACTCGCGGATCTCGCAGTCGAAGCGCTTCGCCACCGCGCTGCGGGAGGCCGTTGGTGCCGGTGACTTCTGGGCGCGCCACATTGATGGCTCTTTCCCCTCGTGGCAGCGCACCCGCCTGCTGCACCAGTACGGCCGGGCCTCGCGCGCAGCGCTGTCGTGCGCACGTTGCCTGGCTGAAGGGGTCGACGTGCCGGATACCGATCTGGTCGCCTTCATGCACCGGCGGGAGAGCCACGTCGACATCGTCCAGGCGCTCGGCCGCGCCGTGCGCAAGGCGCCGGGCAAGCGCTACGGCTATGTCCTGATACCCCTGCGCCTGAAGCGGAGCTCCGGCGAGTCCCTCATCCAGGCCGTGGCGCGCAGCGACATGTCCACGGTCTGGCGGACCCTGGCGGCGCTCGCCGAGCAGGACGACGCCATGCTCAACGAGGTGCAGCGCGCCGCAGTGGACCAGGGCGAAACCGGACAACCTACGTCGCCCGGCTGGTTCAACAAGCTGCACGTCATCGCGCCTGCTGGCCGTCCTGACGCCGGCGCCTGGGCCGCCAGCCTCAAGGCGGTGCTATCGACGGAGCTGGTAGGGCGCATCGCCGGCAGCTGGCCGCACTTTTATGGGCTGCTGCGAGCGTTCGTGACTGACCGTGGCCACGCCCGGGTCGCGCGCAGCTATCGCACACCGGGTGGGCACACCCTGGGCGCCTGGTGCTCACGCCAGCGCGCGCTCCACCGGCTAGGCCGGCTTGCGCCTAACCGTGCCGAGCAGCTGGAGGCTATCGGTTTCGAGTTCGATCCGCGAGAGCATGCCTGGGAGCGGGGATACGAAGCCTTGCGCAGCTATCTGGCTGACACAGGATCGCCCTCCCCCGCCATCGACGTCGTCACCGCGGACGGGCTCGCCCTGGGCCACTGGTGCAGCGAGCAGCGCAAGGCCTATCGCCTCGGCCGGCTGGCGCCGCGGAAGAAGCGGCTGCTTGAGGCCCTGGGCTTCATCCTGAGCCCCTTCGACGACGCCTGGGAGAAACGGTATCAGGCGCTGATGGCGTTCAAGGAGGAGCATGGCCACCTGCGCGTTGCCCAGCGCCAGGTGCTGGTAGACGGTACCGATCTGGCGGACTGGTGCCGGAATCAGCGCAGCCGTCAGATCGACCTGTCCAGGCGTGATCGGCTGGCCGCCCTGGGCTTCGACTTCGACGCTGGCGTGCTGGATGCCCGCTGGGAAGCCGCCTATACCGCCCTGAAGGAATTCCGGACACAGCATGGCCACGTGAGCGTGCCGCTCGACTTCGTGCTGCCTGATGGGACAGCGCTCGGTACCTGGGTCGGGAATCAGCGCGCGCGCTACCGCGACGGCCAAATGGACCAGCAGCGAATCGAGCTGCTGAACCAGCTGGGTTTCGTGTGGGAGATGTTCGGTGCGGCCTTCGATCAGGGCCTGCAGCACCTGGAGCAGTTCAAGGCCGCGCATGGCCACTGCGATGTGCCAATCGCCTACGTGACTAGCGATGGTTACAGGCTCGGCAGGTGGTGCTCGAATCAACGCACGCGGCTGAAGGACAAACCGGAGGATCCGGACCACGGCCGGCTGCTGGCCGCTGGGTTTTCGTTCGATCCTGCTGAAGCTGCCTGGCAACAGCACTATGCAGCGCTCCAAGACTACCTGGCTGCCAATGCCGGCGCCTCGGTACCGGTGAAGCATGTAACTGCCGACGGGCTGCGGCTGGGTTCGTGGGTGTCTCGGCAGAAAACCCTGCTGAAGGCCGGCAAGCTCGCCCATGCGAAGCATGCTGCGCTGCGCGGCTTGGGCGTTTTCTCGTAGCAGTCTGAGCAGCGAGATGACTCACAGCTGCCGGCAACCCTTTTTAGCTCACGTTCAAAATAGGAACGCGGGAGCTTCCAAACGCCCTCAGCATTACCCCCTGCGCAATCCGGTACGTACGTAAGTGCTTACGCACTTACGTATTTATGCGCTTACTCGCGGAAGCATGGGCTCACTTTCAAAATCGTAGGAGCTGAGCTACGCCCCTCGCCTATGCAGATCAGTTCTTGCCGGGAGCCTGGCTTCCCAGCAAATCCAGGGCTCCCATGTGCTAACAGGTGCGGAATGCGCAAATGCGCACATACTTAAGCAAGCACCTAAGCACCTAAGCACCTAAGCACTTAAGCCCTTAAGTGAGCGGCTATTCCAATTTGTTTGATGAGTGATCAGGTCGCCGCTAAGAGCGCACCGTAGATACCCGTGCTCGCATAAGCACCCAAGCACCCAAGCACCCAAGCACCCAAGCACCCAAGCACCCAAGCACCCAAGCACCCAAGCACCCAAGCACCCAAGCATGTGTGGGGGTCGCCATTCCGGCAAGCGTGTTGGCCACCGGTCTCTACGGGAACGACGAAAGAGTCGCCGCATTGATTTCGGTGCATGAACCGTTACTAACGGGCGGCCTAGCGATACCCGTTATGGCTTACATCTATCTGCTTTCACCGGTTAACTATCTCCGACTTCAACCCAAAACTACCGTTTGTGACGCGCATGCTTATATAAGCAAATGCTTGGTTACGCACGCAGAGGGTGTCGATACCCGGGCCTCAGACTTGATTATTTCTAAGCGCCCCAAGCAACCACCTGGAAATCATAGGACACACGCAAGCATTTACGCATTCAAGCACATGAGTGCTTACCTACGCACGCGTACGCTTGAGCGTGCGAGCATGCAAACGTATACTCGCAAGAATTGCTTGCATGAACGCTCGCGTAAGCACGTACGTAAGCAAATGAGCAAACACGCACCTAAGCGGGCGAGCGCGTACTTAAGGAGATCTCTAGTGAAAACAGTGGTGATTGCGTCGAGGAAAGGCGGTGTTGGTAAGACCACTACGACGGAAGTCCTGGGAGTGGAGCTGGCTCGCCGGGGAAATCGGGTAATGCTGATAGATACGGATCCGCAAGGCAGCCTTACCGAATGGTGGCAAGAGCGTGAAATTGAAGAGCCGCAAATGTCAAACGTCCCATACGAGAGCTTAGGGGCGGCACTCAGCGTGCTGGAAGGGGAGGGGTACAACTACGTCCTCATCGACACACCTCCCGAGTCTAACGACGTTATCACTGCGACTGTAAAATTCGCTGACCTCGTGATCATTCCGGTCAAAGCAGGCCCACACGATTTGCGTGCAGTAAGGCAGACGCTGACGTTGGTGAAGGATGAGAACAAGCCCTTTGTGTTCCTTCTGAACGAAGTGACGCTCAACACGAACATTACTAAAGACGTGATGGTGGCCCTGTCTCAGCACGGCAAGCTTTGCCCACCGATGCCGCGCCGTACCATCATGGTCGAAGCCGGTATTGACGGTAGGGTACCGCAGGAGCTTCGACCAAGCTGCTCGGCAGCGCGGGACATCAGAAAGCTGTGCGACTACGTTTTGGAAGAGTTAGAATTCCAGCAAGCACGTGCTTAAGTGCTTGCTCAAGCACTCAAGCACTCGCATGAATGTCTAAGAATTTGCATAGAAGGTAGGACCCAATGGCTCGCACTCCTCGAGATCTCGGCTCAATGCTCAACACCTCCAAAGCGGCGGAGCCTGTCACATCTGCAGCACCGTCAGTACCTAGTGTTACTCAAAGCAACCCGGTCGCTACACAGCATACGACCGAGGAGCCTGCGCCAGCAGCGAAAGCTGGACAAAACAGGACGCTCAGCGTGAAGTGCGACGCTGAACGATACAGGAAACTCCAGTTGGCGCGTATCGACCTAGGGCTGACAGGCCAGGACATCTTCATCGAGGCTTTCGATCTTTGGTGCGAGAAATACGGGAGATAGACCGCACGTTGCCTGAAAGCGATGTCTGGCATGCGATATCTCAACGCTTCTGCCAGATATCATGAAGTAGGTCAGCGCAAGCTGATGCATATCCTCAGCGCCGACACCTTCAGTCACAGCGGTGAACGTCTCAAGCTTGTTGGCCGCGGTAGGCTGATAGCTGCTTACAACGTAATTCACCGACCGGTGTGTCTAGCGCTGGCTAGCTTTAAGCTGGTGTTGTCGTCACTAGCTCGCTTGCCAGCGCGCCGCGTCTAGGATCCCATCCTCAAAGCCTCCCAGGACTGCTTCTGATAGCTGTATTGGGATTCGTTGCCAGCGTTCCGCGCGCTCCTGCGGCACCAGATCATCAAAACCCCTTAAATCCTAATGGGGAGCTGGTATTCGTGGCAGGCGAGGGCGGGGCGACTGTGCATCGTGGCTGGTTAGCTGCGTGAAGCACTCATCAGGGACTGATCGCCCAGAGCTGCTCGATACTTGCTAAACCTCCATGCTTGCGCACCTCAGTTAGCCAACCTGGTCGTACCAGCGTTTTTTGGTAGGTGCAAAGCTGCCGAGACCTCGATCAGTGAGGTACCTCAGTGCGTTAGGGTCAATATCCGGTGCTTAGGCTGTATGCCTTGGACATCAATGAATTTGGCGATCGGTGCCCTTCTGAGCAGAAGGTGATCACGTGCCATCTAGGAAGCTTGCTGTTTTGTGGGTGGGGCGACGTCGACTCTAGAATCGGGCGCATGGCGATAGTACGGCCCGTTTTCGGTGTATTCCCATCAGGATCACAGCGTTAGGTATTTGACGAGGGTCTTAGCAAGGTCTTGATGGTTTGCGAAGCCGGTTGGATCCCCTGGACCTGCTGTCGACGAATATTTCGTTGGGCTGCCATCCGGTGGAAAGGGTAGGTGCGCAGACGTACAGGACCTTCACTACACAGGCTACGGTCCCTCAGCCGTGATCTGTAGTCGATTACAGATCAACGTCTATGCCGAGGCGTGCTTATCAACAGCTGCCTTCCCTTTAAGAGCTTTTTAGATCTTTATTTCTTGTTTTTCTCTTGTTTTTAAGACGCTGGAAGCCGCGCCAGCAAAGGGTTCCAAGGGGGGTATCGACTACAGAATCCGGTAATGCGACTAGGCATTACGGCTGACGCGACTACGAATTCCGGGTCGGTCGACTACAGATTCCGGCAGTCACGACTACGGATGCCGGCTGTTATCCACCGGTGAGCAGTCCCACCTGCTACAAATTGCGGCTGTCCAGATGCACAGCGCTAGCACGAAGGCGATAAAACGCGGGGTTAAGTTCGCTCCCCCTCGAGGCGTTCAATGTGAAGACCGCAGGAAAACATTCCTAAGGTGCTGATTTTAAACGATAAAATCTGAGATCTTGCCTATCCGAGGCCGGCTTGCAGGTTGCACCTGCCATCGTCATCAAGCGCCTCGTACCAGTGGCGAGAAAATGCGTCCATCATGTCTAGCGACTACAAATTCCGGTAGTCATCGCAGCAATACTTCTCGGTCAACGACTACAGATTACGGCTTGGCCGTCCTCTAACCTGCTGAAACGACTACAGATTCCGGTATCTCATACCGCATGATCGAGTGACCTTCCTCCTTACGACTACAAATTACGGCACTAAACAGACGCTTAGGGAAGCAAAAAATCGTTTTGCTCGGCCGATCGACTACAGATTGCGGCTGTTTAAGGGCTGACCTCTCCTAATGACTACAGATTGCGGTATAGACGCAGCTAGACACCTATTCCGCGGTTCGAGCACGGTCACCGCCCATCCGATACGACTACAGATTACGGTACCCAGCCGCTCAGACCGATCACTGCGAGCCTAGAACACGATCGGCCATGCAATGCGACTACGGATTACGGTAGTGCAGCGGTCAGACCCGCTATGCCGCACCAAAGGGATTTCTAAGGTGGGTGTTGCGACTACAAATCACGGTACAAACGCCTCTCAGCAGGCCTCTCGGTAGAACGCTACGCTCCCTCTGATCGATCCGACTACAAATTACGGTACTCGCGTGTCCGCTCGGACGATGTTTTACTACCTGCCAATGCGTCTCCTCGAGACGACTACAACTCGACTCTGCCTGATCGCCAAGGCAGTTGATTGTCGCGCGGAAAGCGCGCCGTGCGGGCTTTTGACTCTTTTTTCGCTTGACCCGGTATCGACTACAGGGGAAGGCACTAGTAGGGTTTAAGGCTTCCTACCAGGTCCCTCCATGTCAAAGGTATCCACCTCCGTTCCTGATCAAGCTGACCCTCGGCCGATTCGGGTAACGAAGTCAAATACGCTCATCACAGCGTCGTATCGGCTTACCCTCAACGAGCAGAGGCTCATTTTGGCTGCGATAAGCCAAATCGACCCTCGGAAAGGGATGCCGAAGAAGATTTCTGTGTCTGCACTGCTCTATTCAGAGATCTACGGTGTGCAGCTTCGTCATGCCTACGAGCAGATGAAGGAGACGGCCGACGTTCTGTTTGAGCGCGAGGTGAAGACCTTCGATGGATCTGCAGTGGAACGTAAGCGCTGGGTCGATGCTGCGCGTTACATCGCTGGCGAGGGGAGGGTGGAGCTGTCCTTCACGATCCACGTTATGCCGTACCTATCCCGACTTCACACCAAGCTCACCAGCTACGACCTCCGCCGGGTCGCACGTCTCGACTCTACTCACTCGTTTCGGCTCTTTGAGATGCTCATGCAGTTCAAGAAAACCGGATGGGCATACATCGAGATCGAGACACTCAGGACCGCTTTAGGGCTTTCTGACGCCTACCAGCGCTTTAACAATCTCCGCCAGCGCGTGATTGATCCTGCTGTGGAAGAGCTGCGTACCAAGAGTAGATTGGATGTCACCTACGAACTGAAGCGTGAGGCGAGAAGAGTCGTTGCGATCAAATTTATGTTCAAGGATCTCGCTCAACAGTTACCGCTCAACCTGGGTGACGAGGAGCTTGTGCCCTTGACTGAAATTGATCTGCCGGAGGATCCCAGCTTGCTGCTGGCGTCCGCCTTCGAAGATTTGAGCGAGGACGATCCGAACTTCACCTTCCCCATTGATGTAGATGAGTCCGGTGGCGCTTAGCCGAATTCTGCATCGGTTAGCGTGGAACCCTGTCGCTCACGATCCGCAGGTCTTGCCAAAGGTGTTTCACCGACAGCTCAGCATTAGGCGACCTGCGTAGAAAGCTCATCATCGCGCGATCCTGCCACCCAGGTTGTGGAATGCCTTTGCGACTTGCGGGTCTCCCTAACACCCCTTTCATTCCAAATGGCGCTAGACCTCCCACAAAATGGCGTCGTACTGGTCGTTCGGCAAGCCATGGAGGCTCGGCTTGCAAAGGACGCTGACGGCTAGGGTTAGCCACGTCGGCTATAGGCTGGGGTACTGCCTTGGTCGCCGCTGTTTCACGCTGAGCAGCACTACTTCTCATCCTTCCATCAGTACCTACTCACCTTCCTGTGAGGCTATCCAAAAAAACCACATATTCCACAAATCCTAATTTTCTATGCTTGACCGTGACCTCGCTTCGCTGTTCAATGCCGCTTAGACACCTGAGCTGCGAAATGGTCTGGAATTCTATGCAAAAGCTGGATTTAGAGGGAGTTGTACTCGATGTAATCAGCTCCGCCCAGCGCATTCGCGAAGGTCAACTGACTTCGGTCACGCTTGTGCAGGCTTGCCTAAAGTCCATAAAAGCCACCAATCCAACGCTTAGGGCTTTTGGAGACGTCTACGTCGATCATGCGTTGAACCAGGCACAGCTGCTAGACGCCGAGGCGCGTGAAGGACGCTTCCGCGGCCCGCTGCATGGCGTGCCTTTCGGCATCAAGGACCTGTTCCACACCGCTGGCCTGCGGACGACCCGGGGGTCGCTCACGGCGCTCGACTATGTACCGACCCAGGATGCTCCTATCATCCAGCGCCTCAAAGCGGCGGGTGGGATAGTGCTGGGCAAGACGGCGACCACCGAATTCGGCTGGACCGGCGCCAGCACCTCGCGGGTATTTGGCGACGGCCGCACGCCGTGGAATACGAGTTTGACCAGCGGTGGTTCGAGTTCCGGCTCCGCCATCGCCACGGCGGCGTTCATGGTGCCGGCGGCCCTGGGCTCGGATGGGGGTGGTTCGGTCCGGATCCCCAGCTCCTTTTGCGGCACCTTCGCCCTGAAAGGCTCTCTCGGCCGCATTCCTACCTGGCCGTGGTCGGCGACGGAAACGCTCAGCCACGCGGGGCCCATCACCCGTACCGTGCGGGACAGCGCCTTGCTGTTCGATGTGTTGTCCGGGCCGGATGCGCTCGATCACCAGGCGCTTCCGGCGCCGACGGAGTCCTACCTGGCGCGCTGTGATCAGCCATTATCCCCGCTGCGCGTAGCCTATTGTCCGACGCTGTTCGAGACCCCCGTCCATCCAGAGGTGGCCGCTGGCGTGGACGCGGCAGTGGACATCCTGGCACGCCAACTACCGCTCGAGGTCGAGCGTCTGACCCTGGACTGGCGCGATCCGCTGACGACCTTCGAGACGCTCTGGGTAGCAGGGCGCGGCATCGCCTATGGCAAGACCCTGGGCGGCCGACTGGGCGAGCTCGATCCCGGCTTCGCCACCTTGATCGAGAAGGCGCGTCAGTACGATCTCGCCGACTATCTTGCGGCTTCCCAGCAGCGCGCGATGTTTGCCAACCAGGTCCACGCGTTGTTCGAGTCCTACGATCTATTGCTGCTGCCGACCTTGCCGATTTTGCCTTTTCCCGCCCACCTGACCGGGCCGGAGGAGGGCTACGAGGCAGCCGGCAGCGGCACCCCTTGGGCGCGCTGGACCCCCTTTACCTATCCCTTCAACCTGTCGGGAAATCCTGCGGCGAGCCTGCCCTGTGCCTGGAGTGCCGACGAGTTGCCCATTGGCCTGCAGGTGGTGGGGCCCCGGCATGCGGATGCCGCGGTCCTGCAGTTCTGCGCCGCCGTCGAGGCCCTGCTGCCTTGGGCTCATAGAGTACCACCCCTGCTGCGTTGACCTGATCCACACGGCGCTCGCCCGCTAAAGAGGCTGGCCCGTTGCACCACCTTTCCAACCTGCCTTTCACCGCTCCATCCGTGAAAGGAACGTTCCATGGCTTCACCCGTCCCGCTATCGCCTCGCGTGTTCTCGCCGCCCAAGGTCGCGGCGAGGCTGCACGCACGCCGCGCGAAATCAGCCGGAGCAGCCCGTTACACTGAGCGCTTCTCTCTGTTGCGGACGACTCCTGCCATGCTGAACCAGCCTCGCCTTGACGAAATCTTGCGTCTCATCAACCTGCAGCAGCGCGTCAAGGCCGCAGACCTGGCGCAAGCCATGCAGGTATCGGAAGAGACGATCCGGCGTGATCTCAAGCACCTTGAGGAGGCCGGCAAGCTGCGTCGGATCCATGGCGGTGCGGTGCTGCCCAAGCCCAACGAAGAGCAACCCCTGCAGGTGCGTAGCCGCATCCAGACGCGCGCCAAGACCCGTCTGGCGGCCTGTGCGGCGGAACTGGTCCAGGACGGCATGGCGCTGTTCCTGGACACCGGTACGACGACCCTGGCGCTCGCGCAGCAGCTCACCCGGTTCAAAGCCCTGCGGGTGGTGACCAACTCCCTGGATATTGGCCTGCTGCTCACACAGCACAGCGCCAATCAGGTGCTGATGACCCCTGGGGATATCCGCCGCAACGATAACGCCCTGATCGGCCCGCATACCCTGGCGTTCGCCGCGGGCTTTCACTACGACATCGCCTTCATGGGGATCGGCGCGGTGGATGCCGAGCTGGGGCTCATGGACTACGAGGAACCCGAGGCGCATCTGCGTCGCACGCTGACGGTGAACTGTCGCCGCAGCGTCATCCTGGCGGACGACGCCAAGTTCGGTCACCGCACCTTCATCAACACCCTGCCGCTCTCGGCGGTGGATACGCTGGTCAGCAACCGGCCGCCATCCGCCGAGTTCGTGCGCTGTCTGGAGTCAGCCGATGTCGAGCTCGTTTACCCGTGACTTTCCCGTTGCCGACGCGGCGGACCTCGATGCCTTCGATGCGTTGTTCGCGCAGAGTTCGGCCATCGGTGCCACCGCCAACGGCGGCCTGCAGCGCCTGGCCGCATCCGCAGAGGATGGCGCCATGCGCGATGTTTTCAGCACCTGGCTCCGCGCCCATGGTTTCACGGTGCAGGTCGACGCCGTCGGTAACCAGTTTGGCCTGATGACCTTCGACCCTGCAGCGCCCTATGTGCTCTGCGGCTCCCATCTGGATACCCAACCCAAGGCCGGTCGTTTCGATGGTGTCTATGGCGTGCTCGCCGGTGCGGTCGCCATCGCCAGCGTGGCTCGCCAGCTCGAGGCGCGCGGTGAAGCGCCGGTCTTCAATCTCGCCGTGGTGAACTGGACGAACGAGGAGGGCGCGCGCTTTCAGCCCAGTCTCATCGGCAGCAGCGCCTTCATCGGGAGTCTCTCGGTCGACGAGGCCTGGGCCAGCCGCGACGGCGCCGGGGTGACGCTGGGGGAAGCCCTCGCGCAGATCGGCTATCGCGGTGAGGCGATGCTGGACCTGCCCGTCGCCGCCTACCTGGAAATGCATGTCGAGCAGGGCGTTCAGTTGGAAAGCCAGGGTCTTGCCATTGGTGTGGTACGGCGCACCTGGGCCGCCTTGAAATGGCGGGTTCGTTTCGACGGCGAGCAGAACCACACCGGTCCGGCGCCCATGGCGGTGCGTCGCGATGCCCTCCTGGCGGCGGCCGAGGCGATCGTGGCTGTCAGGGCCGAAGCCGAGCGGCATGGCCTGGACATGCACACCTCGGTAGGCCGCCTGGAACTCGAGCCCAACTCCCCCAACGTGGTGCCGGCATTGACGCGGCTGTGGGTGGAGTTTCGTTCGCCGTCCATGGCGCTGCTGGTGGAGGCCGAAGAGCGCTTCCGTGCCAGCCTCGATTCGATCGCCGCCCGTACCGGCACCACCTTCACGCTCGAAAGCGAGCAACTGCGCCAATCCAGCCACCTGCACGAAGGACTGGCTGACCTGGCGCGACTGACCTGCGCGGCGCTGGGGGTGCCCGCCGGCGATAGCGCCACCGTCGCCGGGCACGACGCCATCAGCCTGGGGCGTCGCTATCCCGCGGCGCTGTTGTTCGTACCCAGCCAGGGCGGACTGTCGCACAACGAAGCGGAATTCTCGGCTACCTCCGATCTGCACCAGGGATTACGCATTCTCACGGCCTTGCTGTATCGCACCTGTTGCCAACCTGAGCTGTACCTCTGAGGTCCTGCGCCATGACGTCCACCCTCGAATTCGATCGTTTGCAACATGCGTTGGCCGCAGCAGGCCTGACCGCCCTGCAGATCACACCGGGCACCCCGGGCGTGGCCTCGCCAATCCGTTTGGCCTGTGAGTGGGCGGGTTTCCACGTGCACAGTGACCAGGGCGCCTTCTATGCCAAGGTGCTGTACGACGACATGCGGCCACTCATCGATTTCGCCCAGAGCGTCGAGGCGACCCGCTGCGCGGCCGCGGCCGGGGTCACGCCGGCGGTGCGGCTCGCGGATGCCGACGAGGGTGTCATGCTGCTCGAGCGCCTGGCGCCAGAGGACTGGCATTGGGCACGCCTCGACCGACTGCAGCCGGAGCTCAGCCTGGAGGTTCTCTGGCGGCTCAAGCGAGCGGTGCAGGAGGGGCCGGCACCGGCCTTCGAGCGATCGCCCTGGGCCGATCTCGAAAAGCTCCGCACGCTCTGCCGCCAGCAGGGAGTGGCCTTGCCCGCCGACCATGCCTGGATCGATGACTGTGTCGACCAGGCGTGGCACGCCCTGCGCCAGCATCCCGGCGAGGCGCGCCCGCTGCACGGCGATGGCCTCGCCGGCAATGTGATGGTCAATGCTGCAGGCGAATTCCGGCTGCTGGATTTCGATCGGGGCGGTTGCTTCGATCCCTGGTACGACGTCGCCGTCACCCTCAATGAGCTCTATCCCTTCGAGCCGCAATGGCGCGCCGGTATCGCTCGTTGGAGTGCGATGGCGAGCGACGGGGACTACGCCCGCTGCCGCCTCTACGGTCTGCTCGATGACTGGTACTGGACGCTGTGGGGCCTGTGGGCCGGCGTCGCCTCGGCGCGGCCGCTGGAGTTCTCCAAGGTCGGCCAGTGGACCCTGTTGCGCTGCCGCATGACGATTCAGGAGTCGCGCTTCGAAAGCTGGCTCCGTCAGGTACGAGGATGAGCGAGATGAAGCGACTAGGCGAAGCGAGTACCCAGGCGGAGCGGCAGCTCGAGCAGGCGATTCTCGCTCATGAGCCCTGGGCCGGCTGCACGGCCCACTATGCCCCGGTCAGTGGCGGCATTTCCAACACCAACTGGCGGGTGCAGATCGAGGGGGCGCCGACGGCGTTCTTCCTCAAGGTACCGGGGCAGGGCACGGAGCTCTTCATCGACCGGCGTACCGCCCACGATGCCAGCCTCAAGGCCGCGGCTACCGGTTATGGCGCCCCGGTGGTGGCCTTTCTCGAGGCACACGGCGTGGAGGTCTTCGAGTTCATGGAGGGCTGGCGCGCCTCGTCCAATCGTGACTTCCTCGATCGCGACGTCCGCCACCGGGCGCTGCGTGCACTCAAGGCCTTCAACGACCAGCCGTTGCTGATCCAGACCAAGACGGCCTTCGACATGATCGACGAGCACCAGCGCCAGGTGCATGAGCTGGGCGGGCAATGGCCCGATGACCATGCCTGGCTCGACCGCCAGTATCGCCGTGCCCGGCAGGCACTGGAGGCGTCCGGGGTCGATCTGGCGCCCTGCATGAACGACACCCTGGCCGGTAATTTCATGCTCAACGCCGCGGCCGAGGTGCGGCTGGTGGACTTCGAATATGCCTCCAACAATGATCGCCACTATGAACTGGCGCTCTGGTTCGGCGAGATGTTCTTCGCCCCGGACATGGAATTGGCCTTGCTCGAAGACTATTTCGGCGCCGTGACCCCTCAGACGCTGGCGCGGGTGTACGTCAACAAGGCGCTGGCCGACCTCAAGTGGTCCACCTGGGCCATGGTGCAGCACGCCGTCTCGCAGATCGACTTTGACTTCTACAAATACGGCGCGCTCAAGCACAGCCGCGCCCGCAGCGTCATCCACGATTCCCGCTGGGAGACCTGGCTCAGGCAGGTCTGACGGATCCCCGAGCCACTTCGCAGAAGGTGGCCGACAACGATATGAAATACCGGCGTCCCCCTGCAGATGACCTCTTCATCGCGCAGGCGCGCCCCTCGACTGCCTCGCGAAGCCTCTTTCGATCAACCGTCGGCCTGCTACAGGAGCCAGTCCTCGTGAACAGTCTCATTTCCCCTCGTGTATCGTCCGCAGCGCTGCGCTACGGCGTCCGGAAGGGGATGTCATCATGACGTCCTCCCGTCCTTTCTCGCTCAAGACCTGCGGTTTCGGTCTGTACTTCTTCGCCCTGCTGCTGATGGCGGTGTTCCCGCCGTTCTACCTCAGCGTGAGCGGCAGCACTCAATTGGTACTGGGCATTCCCTTGCCGATCTTCTACTGGATCCTCATCGCCGTACTGCTCGGCGTCGGTGTAGCGGCGCTCTATTTGGTCGAATCCGCCAATGGCGACATCCCCGAGGAGACTCAGCCATGATTCCTGCCGGTAGCTCCTTCGACATGCTCATCAGCTTTGGCGTCATCGGCCTGTTCCTGGCCGGGATGATCGCCGTGCTCTATCTCACCAACAAGCAGAGCCATGACTTCGCCGACTACGCGGTCGGTGGTCGCTCCTATGGGCCCTGGTACATCGCCATGTGCTACACCAATTCCTGGTGGCCGGGCGCGACCTTTACGGCGTTCTTCTCGTTGTCGGTGGGCGGGGCCCTCGGCTTCTACGGCATGGTCTATTCGACCCTCGGCGTGACCGCCATGTACCTCATGGCCAATCGCGCCTGGACCTGGGGCCAGAGATTCAACCTCACCACCCAGCCCGACCTGCTGGGCATGAGATTCGACAGCCCGGCGGTCAAGCGACTGGCGTCCATCATCGGCATCATCTCGGTATTCCCCTGGGTGGTCATGGGCATCCAGGCACTGGCCATGCTGTTCCAGTTCGCCAGCTTCGGCAGCTGGGGCATCACCGCCTGCCTGACCGCCGGCGTGCTGGTGGTGCTGATCCGCCAATACTGGACGGTGAGCATGGGCATGCGTGGCCTGATCATGACCGACATGTACCAGGGCCTGATCGCTTACGTCCTGGCCGCGGCGCTCTGCGTCTTCCTGCTGGGTGGCAGTGAAAACGCCTCCTTCGCCAACCTGGCCGAGCTGCCGGCCAAGATGCTGCTGATCCCCGGAGACACCGGCACCGGCTATGGCGCCTGGTACATGTTCAGCCTGATCTTCACCGGGGTGATCGGTTCCATGTGCTGGCCCATGAGCTTCCAGCGCATCTACACCGCCAGCGGCGTCCGCTCGGTAAAGAAGGGCACGGTCTACACCATCCTGCTGGTGGGCGGCTTCTACGGCATCCTCATGCTGTTCGCCGCCGCGGTCAGCCAGGACCCGAACGTGGCGGCCCATCCGCAGCAGGGCTGGTTCCTGTCCCTGTTCGATATCGGCGGGCCGTGGCTGCTGGCGCTGGCCATCGCCATCGTCCTGGCCGCGAGCATCGGGCACGTCGACGGCTGCGTGCAGGTCTGCGGTGTGCAGTTCGCCAATGATCTCGCGACCTGGACCACGCCCCGGACCGACCGCCAGCTCACTGCGCTGGCCAAGGGCGGAATGATCGTCTTCATCGCCGCCGCTGCGGTGGTGGCCTACCTGACGTTCAACTACTCGCGCCTGCAGCTGCTGGCCCAGATTTCCTACCAGGGGATCATCCAGCTGGCCGTGCCGCTGTTCTTCGGCATCTTCACCCGCTGGGGCAACAAGCAGGGCGCCATCCTGGGGATGCTCACCGGCATTCTCATCGCCATCGTCCTGACGGTGCTCTACCCGGACGACATCGCTGCCCTGGGTTCGCTCACCAGCGGGATCGTCGGCGTGATCTTCAATGCCCTGGTGTTCGTGGGTTGCGCCCTGGCCATCAAGCCCAGTGAGGCGGAAAGCCGGCGGGTCGCCGATCTGTTCGAACTCGGCGTGGCCCCGCGGCCGGCCGCCAAAGGTGCGGTAGCGCCGGCAATGGGCTGAGCCGTCCTTCCCGGCCGCCAGCGCGCTGTTGGCGGCCGCGTCTCTTCAACACGCTGGAAACTTCCCATGGCTCTTGCTTTGTTCGACCTCGACGAAACCCTCATCCACGGCGATTGCGCCAGCCTCTGGAGTGCCTGGATGGCACGCATCGGCTGGGTAGACGCCGAGGACTTCCCGCGCCGCGACCAGGCGCTCATGGCCCTGTACGGCCAGGGGCAACTGGCCATGGAAGACTACATGGCGTTCAGTCTTGAACCGCTGGTTGGCCGGACGCCCGCGGAGGTGGCCGAGGTGGTGCACGGTTACCTCGATACTGTCATCGCACCGCGCTTCTATCCCGGTGCCCGCAGCACAGTGGAGGCCCACCGCCAGGCGGGCGACCGTCTGCTGGTAATTTCGGCCTCGGCGGCCTTCTTGGTCCAACCCATCGCGGCCCGCCTCGGTATCGAGGAGGTGCTGGCGATAGACCTGGAGGTGGTCGCAGGTCGGTATACGGGGCGCACCTCGGGCGTGCTCACCTACCGTGAGGGTAAGGTGATCCGTCTCGAGCAGTGGCTTCAGGAGCAGCACGAGTCCCTGGCGTGCGCCAGTTTCTACTCAGACTCCCGTAACGACCTGCCCCTGTTGAGCAAGGTCGAGCACCCAGTGGCGGTCAACCCCGACGAGGTACTGCTGGCTCAAGCCCAGGCCGCAGGATGGAAGGTGCTCGACTGGCGGATCGCCTGAACCTTAGCGGCTCGGCAGCCTGCGGCATAACGTCACGCTCCAGAACGCTTTGACTCCGGCCGCGGCGCGGCAGAGTTACACGGCGACCTGCTGGAACCGGTGGACACGCCTTGGTCATCAGCGTGGCTCAAGCTGTGCGGGGCCAGGCGTCGCGTCTCGCCGAGCGCCGCTGCCGACCGTTCGTTAAAGCCTGAACTGACGGAGCGGTGCGGCCCTCTCGTGCGTGCTGTCGTCGATAGTCAGTGGCCGCCTCCGGCAATCGAAAGCGGCACGCCAGACAGGTTCTGCTCAAGTAATCGCGGTTTCAGCCGCTTCGCTTGCCTCTCTCATCATGGGTTCTTCGCTATGTCTTTTCGCTTATTCAGCATCGCTCACCGCAGTCTCTTCTGTTTCGGTCTTATGGCTATCCTGGTCGCGGGCCTGGGCATCTTCAGCGTTCTGGAAATGACCCAGATCCGGCGGCAGAGTCTGGTGATAGAGACCAGGAGTGTTCCCGGTATCCTCGAGGCGGACAATCTGGCGGTCCAGGTGGCCCGTACGCGAATCGAAGTCTTGCGCCTGCTGGCCGTACCTGAGGCCGCTTCGGTCGCGGCGACGCGGAAGAAGATCGAAGCCATCAGCGGCGAGGTCTCGACGGGCTTCGGTCGCTATGAGCGACAGGGCATGTCCGATCGTGAACGCCAATCCTTCGAGGTACTGCGGGATACCTACCGGGATTATCTGGCCAACGCCTACCGGGTGGCCGACTTGGTACTGGCGGGAAAGATGGATGAGGGGCGCTCCCTCGTGCAAGCCGCCATGACGCAGCAGGGCAATCAGATGAACGAGCGCACCGAGGCCTTGCGGAAGATCAACCAGGAAGACATCCAGACCGCGGCGGATGCTTCCAGCGCCACCTATGGCCAGGCGAAGTCGGTCACCTGGATCGCCATTGCCCTGGCCTTGAGCCTTACGCTGCTGTTGGCCTGGCGGCTGACGGTCAGCATGACTCGGCCTATCGCGGCAGCGGTCGCGGCGGCCAAGACCATCGCGAGTGGCGACCTGACGCAGGTCCTGGACACCCAGGGGCGCGACGAGGCGGCCCAATTGCTGCAAGCCATGCGTCAGATGCAGGCGAACCTGCGTGACACCCTGGGGCACCTCGGGCATTCCGCGACGCAGCTGGCGTCGAAGGCGGAAGAAATGTCGGCGGTTACTCAACAAAGCGCCCAGATGCTCCAGCAGCAGAACAGCGAAATCGAGATGGCCGCCACCGCCGTCACCGAAATGAGCCAGGCGGTAGAAGAGGTGGCGGGTAACGCCACTTCGACCTCTGCCGAGTCACGCCAGGTGGCCGAGACGGCGCGCCAAGGCCAGCAGCAGCTGGGCGAAACGCTCAGCGCGATCCAGAGGCTCACCGATAACGTCATAGGCGCGAGCGAACGGGCACGGGAACTGGCAGACCAGACCCGCAACATCAGCCAGGTGCTGGATGTCATTCGCTCGGTCGCGGACCAGACCAACCTCTTGGCTCTCAACGCCGCGATCGAGGCGGCACGCGCTGGCGATGCGGGGCGTGGCTTTGCGGTCGTGGCCGATGAGGTTCGGGCGCTCGCGCATCGCACCGGGGAAAGCACGCGGGAAATCGAAGGCATGATCGGCAGCATCCAGCAGGGCACCGGCCAGACCGTGGACGCCTTGCTGACCAGTGCCGACCAGGCACGGCAGACCCGTGACCGGGCGGAGTCGGCCAATGCCGCACTGGTCGCCATCGCCCAATCGGTATCCGGCATCGACGAGCGGAATCTGGTGATCGCCAGCGCCGCCGAGGAGCAGGCGCAGGTAGCGCGGGAAGTCGACCGCAACCTGGTGCAAATCCGAGACCTGTCGGTGCAGACTGCTACCGGCGCCAGCCAGACCCGTGCGGCGAGCCGGCAGCTGTCGGACCTGGCGATTTCGCTCTCGGGACAGGTCGGTCGCTTCCAGTTGTAAGACGAGGTCGGGCGCGCACCCTAGGGCCGTCAACTTGCGGCAGGCGGATTCAGCCAGCAGGGGAGCTGCCTCATGCGGGAGGGGGCAGGGTCCCTCGCGGCCTTGGTCGGACTTCGGCGGCCTCACGGTGAGGATGGGCAAGGGTCAGGGTCGCGCTGATCCCCGGTTTCACCGGGCGCGCTGCCAGGATGACGAGCGGCACGCCCAAACCGGGAGGGCGGCCGTGTGAGGCGGTGGTGGGACAGGAAGGTTTCCCCGTGCTGGTGCGCCAGGGTTCTCGCTGCACGCTACTGGTGCGCAGATTGATCACCGACCGGGACGCCGGTTGGTCATTCGAGCGTGCGGGGCTTGAGATAGACGGTGACGGTAGTCCTGGGCTGCTTCAGGGGCAGGTTGGCACAGAGCATGCAAATCTTGAATTCACACTTGTATACAAGAATGAATGCTCATGAATCCGTACCCCATCAGTACTCTGACCCAGCGCTATGCCGCAGGTGATCTGACGCCCAGCCAGACCGTACAGACCTTGCTCGAGATGCTGGAGCTCAGTGATCGACCAGAGGTATGGATTCACCGTCTGCCGCAAGAGGCCTTGCAGGCGCGGGCCCGGGAGTTGGAGCAGCAGGCCAACGAGCTCGGCGGCGCGCTGCAGGAGCGGTTTCCACTCTTTGGCATTCCCTTCGCGGTCAAGGACAACATCGATGTGGCAGGACTCCCTACGACGGTGGCCTGTCCGGAGTTCGCCTACGTGGCCCGGGCAAACGCCTGCGTCGTCCAGCGTCTGCTGGATGCCGGCGCCATCCTGGTCGGCAAGACCAACCTCGATCAGTTCGCCACGGGCCTGGTGGGCGTCCGCTCGCCCTATGGCGCCGTGCGCAACGCGGTCGATGAGCGCTACGCGTCCGGCGGCTCCAGCTCCGGCTCGGCCGTCGCCGTCGCCCTGGGCTATGTCGCCTTCGCCTTGGGGACGGATACGGCCGGCTCCGGGCGGGTGCCCGCCGGATTCAATGGGATCGTCGGGCTCAAGCCGAGCCTGGGACTGCTGAGCAGCCGCGGCGTCGTGCCGGCCTGCCGGAGCGTCGATACGCTGTCCATCTTCGCCGCGGATGCCGCCAGTGCCTGGCAGGTCATGCAGGTTGCGGCCCACTACGATGCCGAGGACGCCTATGCGCGCCAACCCCTGGCCCGGCCGGTGCAGCGCCGGCAGTGTAGGGTGGCGGTACCGGCGCAGCCGGAATTCTTCGGCGACGGCCAGGCCGCGCAAGCCTTCGCCCAGAGCCTGGCGCGGTTGCGCCAGGATCCCAGCGTCGTGATCGACGAAATACCCTATGCCGTCCTGGCCGAAGCAGCCGCACTGCTTTATCAGGGGCCCTGGGTGGCCGAAAGACGGGCGGCCGTAGGGCAGTTCT
Source organism: Pseudomonas sp. RIT411 (assembly GCF_003057735.2). Classification (NCBI taxonomy): domain Bacteria; kingdom Pseudomonadati; phylum Pseudomonadota; class Gammaproteobacteria; order Pseudomonadales; family Pseudomonadaceae; genus Pseudomonas; species Pseudomonas sp. RIT411. The sequence goes on along the minus strand of NZ_QBIZ02000013.1, from coordinate 71,876 downwards.
ATGAGCAGCGACCGGCTGCCCTCCATCCCGTGGTCAAGGGCATCCTGGCTGGTGCGGATCGTTTCACCGCGGTCGATACCTTTGAGGCGCAATACCGGCTGCAAGCCCTGACTCGGGACGCCGAGCGACTGCTGGCGGGCTTCGACCTGCTGGTGGTGCCCACGGCGCCGTGCATGCCCACCATCGCCGAGGTCATGGCCGATCCCGTCCAGAGCAATGCGCGCCTGGGTCACTACACCAATTTCGTCAATCTGATGAACATGGCGGCCTTCGCTTTGCCAGGGGTACCCCGGGCCGATGGTCTGCCGGCAGGTATCACCCTGATCGGCCGGGCTGGTTCGGACCATTACCTGGCCGAGACGGCCGCCCGCTGGCAATCGCTGTTCGAGGGCGAAGACCAAGGCGACGCCATCGCCCTCGCGCCCCTGGATGCGGATGAACCCCAGGTGGAAGTGGCCGTCGTCGGTGCTCATCTCTGGGGCCAGCCGCTGAACTGGCAACTGCTCGAAAGCGGTGCCCGCCGCCTGTCCAGCACCACCACCAGTGACCACTACCGCCTCTATGCCCTGGCCAATACCCAGCCGGCCAAGCCTGGCCTGGTCAGGGTGGTGGAGGAGGGTGCGGCGATCGACCTCGAGGTGTGGGCCATGCCACTGCGCCTCTTCGGCGCCTTCGTCGCCGCGATTCCCGCGCCGCTCGGCATAGGTTCGGTCGAGTTGGCCGATGGGCGCTGGGTCAAGGGCTTTATCTGCGAGCCTGCCGGCCTCGATGGCGCCCCAGACATCACCCGCTTTGGAGGTTGGCGCGCCTATCGCGCTTCGCTCTGATCCCGACACCCACCGAGGACCTTGACATGAATCCTATCGACCGTCGCAATTTCATCAAGCTGGCAGGGCTGATCGGCGCCAGTGCCGCACTCCCGTTCAGCCTGGCCCGGGCTGCCGACAAGCCCCTCGTCGTCGGCTTCATCTACGTCGGCGCCCGCGATGATTTCGGCTACAACCAGGCCCATGCGCAGGCCGCTGCGATCATCAAGACCCTGCCCAACGTCAAGGTGATTGAAGAAGAGAATGTCCCGGAGACGGTGGCGGTGCAGAAATCCATGGAGGCGATGATCCGCCAGGATGGCGCCACCCTGATCTTCCCCACCTCCTTTGGCTACTTCGACCCCCATGTGCTCAAGGTGGCGAAGAAGTATCCGGATGTCCGCTTCGCCCACTGCGGTGGTCTCTGGCAGGAGGGCAAGGATCCGCTCAATGCCGGCAGTTTCTTCGGCTACATCGATGAAGGGCAGTACCTCAATGGCGTGATAGCGGGCCATATGAGCCAGTCGAAGAAGCTCGGCTTCATCGCGGCTAAGCCCGTGCCCCAGGTACTGCGCAACCTCAATGCCTTCACTCTTGGTGCCCGTTCGGTGGACCCGAGCATCACCGTGACGGTGATCTTCACCGGTGACTGGTCGCTGCCGGTCAAGGAAGCCGAGGCGGCCAACAGCCTGATCGACCGCGGCTGCGACGTCCTGACCTGCCACGTGGATGGCCCCAAGGTGATCGTCGAGACCGCCGAGAAGCGCGGTGTCATGACCTGTGGTTATCACGCCAGCCAGGCTGCCCTGGCGCCCAAGGGCTATCTCACCGGTGCCGAGTGGAATTGGGAAACCCCCTATCGCGCCCACGTCGAGGCCGCGCAGGCCGGCAAGCCGATGATCAACTTCATGCGTGGCGGGCTCAAGGACGGCTTCGTGAAGACCTCGGCCTACGGCCCGAAAGTGAGCGACGCGGCCAAGCAGCAGGCCGACGCCATCAAGGCCCAGATGCTCGCGGGCAGCTTCGTCATCTTCAAGGGGCCGATCAAGGACAACAAGGGCACTGTCGTCATCGCGGACGGTACCAGCCAGCCGCAGACCGACGTCGTGCTGGAGCGGATGAACTACCTGGTCGAAGGCGTCCAGGGCCAGATCTGAGGGTGGCATGAATAGCCTCGAACACAAGCTGCAACGGCTGGCGGCCAGGGCGCTGTCTGGACTGCCCACGCTGCTCGCCGTGCTGTCCTCGGGCGCGCTGTTTCTGCTCTTCCTCGCCGTGCAGAACAAGCCGGCGCTGGCGGCGGGCGCCTTGGTCTTCGAAGGCGCCTTCAGCTCTTCCTTCGCCTGGGAAAATACCCTCCAGCGCGCCGCGCCCCTGATGCTGACCGCCCTGTGCGTCGCGCTGCCAGCCCGGGCCGGGCTGATCATCATCGGCGGGGAAGGGGCCCTGGTCCTGGGCGGTCTGGCCGCCGCGGTGCTGCCCCTGTGGCTACCCGCCTTTCCCGGGCCTTTGATGCTGGTACTGATGGGCCTGGCGGCCATGCTGGTCGGCGGCCTGTGGATCGGGCTGTCGGGCTGGATGCGGCAGAGTCGCGGCCTCAACGAGACGATCGGCAGCCTGCTGCTCTCCTACATCGGCATCGCGCTGTTTCGGCAATTGGTCGAAGGCCCCCTGCGCGATCCAGCGAGCCTGAACAAGCCCTCGACCGTGCCGCTCGAGGATGGCTATCTCATTGGCGCGGTGAGCGACGCCTTTGCCGTGCACTGGGGATTGGTGGCGGGTGTCATCGCCTGCCTGCTGGCCTATGTCCTGTTGCGCCATAGTGTCAGCGGCTTCGCCTTGGGCATCGTCGGTGGCAACGTGCGAACCGCGCGGATGCTGGGACTTTCCGTCAATCGCCTGGTACTGATGACCTGCCTGCTCGGCGGGGCGGCGGCGGGGCTCGCCGGGATGTTCGAGGTCGCGGCGGTGCAGGGCAGTGCGAACGCGGCACTGATCGCCGGCTATGGCACCAGCGGCATTCTGGTGGCCTTCGCCGCCCGGCATAACCCCCTGGCCATCATCCTCTGCGCCACGCTGCTGGGCGGGGTAGAGGCCAGCGGCAGCCTGTTGCAGCGGCGCCTGGACCTGCCCGATGCGACGACGCTGATCCTCGAGGGCATCCTGTTCACCAATCTGCTGGCCTGGGAAGCCCTGAGCCCGCGTATCACGGCCTGGCGTCTGCGGCTGTTGGCGAAGGCGGCAAACCCGGTCGGAGGCGTTCCCGAACATGGCTAACCTCGATTGGCTGACCTTTTTCCTGGCGCTGCTGGCCGGCGCGGTGCGGGTGGGTACGCCCTTTCTGTTTGTCAGCCTTGGCGAGTGCCTCACCGAGAAAGGCGGACGCATCAACCTGGGCCTGGAAGGCATCCTGGTCGCGGGGGCCATGACCGGCTATGCCGCGTCCTACCTGTCCGGCTCACCCTGGCTGGGCGTGCTCGCGGCAGGCTGTACCGGCCTGCTGTTGGGGTTGCTGCATGGCATCGTCTGCTCGCTACCCAAGGTCAACGACATCGCCTTCGGTATCGCCCTGATCCTGCTGGGAACGGGCCTGGCCTTCTTTCTCGGCAAGGCCTTCATCCAGCCGCAGGCACCCATGCTGCCGTCGTTTTCGCTGGGGCACTGGTCCGCGGATGAGCGGGTGCGCTCGGCACTGAACATCAATGTGCTGTTCTTCCTGGGTGTGGCCCTGGCCATCCTGCTGCACTGGGGGCTGCGCAGCACCCGCTGGGGCCTGATGCTGCGCCTGGTCGGTGATCATGCCGAATCGGCCCAGGCCCTGGGCTATCACCCGATCAGGGTACGCATCTGGGCGACGTCGGTCGGCGGCTTTCTCGCCGGCGTCGGCGGCGCCTATCTCTCGCTGTATTACCCCGGCAGCTGGAACGAGGGACTTTCCAGTGGCCAGGGGTTGATGGCCGTGGCCCTGGTGATCTTCGCGCGCTGGCAACCGCTGAACTGCCTGTGGGCCTCCTTGTTGTTCGGCGCGGCCGGCGCCATCGGCCCCGCCCTGCAGGCAGTGGGCATCAGTACCGGCTATTACCTGTTCGCCGCCGCACCCTATGCCCTGACGCTGCTGGTGATGCTCGTCACCTGCCGGCCGAATCGAACCCTGACTGGTGCTCCTGGCGAGCTCAGTCTCACCCGCTAGAGGTAAAAGCTCATGTCCAGTGGTCTTGGTGGTTTGAACAAGTCGCCCAATGGCGTCGTGATCGGTCTGGCGCAGCTGTCGCTGCCGGATCCCCATACCCGGGAGGCCCTGTGGGCGCAGACCCAGAGGGTGGTGGAGATGGTCGGCAAGGCCCGGCGGGGCATGCCCAGCCTGGATCTGATCGTCTTCCCGGAATACTCGCTGCACGGGCTGTCCATGGATACCTCACCGGAGATCCTTTGCTCCCTGGAAGGGCCGGAAGTGGCGGCGCTCCGCCAAGCCTGCGTCGACCACCACATCTGGGGGTGCTTCTCCATCATGGAGGCCAATCCAGCGGGCAACCCCTTCAACAGTGGCCTCATCGTCGACGACACCGGCGAGATCCGCCTGTACTACCGCAAGATGCATCCCTGGGTGCCGGTCGAGCCCTGGGAGCCGGGCGACCAGGGCATTCCGGTCTGCGACGGCCCGCGTGGCAGCAAGCTGGCATTGATCATCTGTCACGATGGCATGTTCCCGGAAATGGCGCGCGAATGCGCCTACAAGGGTGCCGAGATCATGATCCGTACCGCGGGCTATACCGCCCCGATCCGTCATGCCTGGCAAATCACCAATCAGGCCAATGCCTTCTGCAATCTGCTGCAGACCGCCAGCGTCTGCATGTGTGGATCCGATGGCACCTTCGACTCTATGGGCGAAGCCATGTTCGTCGATTTCGACGGTAGCGTGATGAACCAGGGCGGCGGTCGTGCCGACGAGATCGTCTGCTGTGAAATGCGTCCGGACCTGGTGCGTGAAGCGCGGGTGCACTGGGGGGTGGAGAACAACATCTACCAGTTCGGCCATCGTGGCTATTCCGCCGTCAAGGGCGGCGCCCAGGATTGCCCCTACACCTACATGCATGACCTGGCGGCGGGCCGCTATCGGCTGCCGTGGGAGGACCAGGTGGTCCACACCGATGGCACCTCCTGCGGAATGCCCGCGCCGGAGCGCCTGTTCACGCCCTCAGCTCAGGAGTGACCCATGAGTCCACGTCAGCTCGCCTCAGCGCCTTACCCTTGGCCCTATAACGGTCGCCTCGATCCGGCCAACACCGCCCTGGTCATCATCGACATGCAGACCGACTTCTGTGGCGTCGGCGGCTATGTCGATGCCATGGGCTACGACCTGTCGCTGACCCGCGCGCCCATCGAGCCCATAAGGACTGTGCTCGAGGTCATGCGGGCCCAGGGATTTCCCATCATCCATACCCGGGAGGGCCATCGTCCCGACCTGTCCGACTTACCAGCCAACAAGCGCTGGCGCTCGCGGAACATCGGCGCCGGCATTGGCGACGACGGTCCCTGCGGTCGAATCCTGATCCGGGGGGAGCCAGGGTGGGAAATCATTCCGGAGCTGGCGCCGCTACCCGGTGAGATCGTCATCGACAAGCCCGGCAAGGGGTCGTTCTATGCGACGGATCTTGAGCTCATTCTGCGCACCCGCGGCATCGCCAACCTGATCCTCACCGGGATCACCACGGATGTCTGTGTCCATACCACCATGCGCGAGGGCAACGACCGCGGCTTCGAATGCATCCTGCTCGAAGACTGCTGCGGCGCCACGGACCACGGCAACCACATGGCCGCGCTCAACATGGTCAAGATGCAGGGTGGGGTCTTTGGTGCGGTGGGCGACTCGTCCATGCTGCTCGCCGTGCTGGCAGGGGGCTGAGCCATGCGCGCCCTGGACCTGGAGATCATCGGTGCCGGCAAGACCTTCGGCAGCTTTCGCGCCCTGGCTGAGGTCTCCCTGAAGGTCAGGGCCGGCACCGTGCACGCCCTGTTGGGCGAAAACGGAGCGGGCAAGAGCACCCTGGTCAAGGGCATCGTCGGCTATGGCCCGCTCGACGAAGGCGCGATCCTGGTGAACGACCGAGAGCGACAGATCCGCACGCCGAGGGATGCCCACGCCCTCGGAATCGGCATGGTCTACCAGCACTTCACCGTGGCTCCCGGGCTCAGCGTCGCGGAAAACCTGGTGCTGTCACGTGGCGACCTGGGCTGGCGTATCGACTGGTCGCAGGAGAGCGAGCGGCTGGCGACCTTCATGGCGGGCATGCCGTTCCGCCTGGACCTGGAGCGACCCGTGAGCAGCCTGGCGGCGGGTGAAAAACAGAAGCTCGAGATCCTCAAGCAGCTGTACCTGGAAAGGCTTTTCATCATCCTCGATGAGCCGACCTCGGTCCTGACGCCCCAGGAGGCCGATGAAGTCTTGGGGTTGATGCAGCAGATGGCCCATCGAGGAGACATCTCGGTGCTGATGATCACCCATAAGTTTCGTGAAGTGACCGCCTTCGCCGATGACGTCACGGTCCTGCGCAAGGGCCGGCTGGTCGGTAGCACGGCCGTCGCGGATACCTCACCCGAATCCCTGGCCAGCTGGATGATGGGCGAGGCGGGCGCCGCCGCGGCCAAGCTCGAGCGGTCCGGCGTGATCGAGGCGGCACCTCGCCTGGAGGTGGTTCAGCTGGATGTGCCGGGCGACAAGGGGACGCTGGCGGTCAGCGGGCTGTCGCTGGCCGTACGCCCCGGCGAGATCGTGGGTATCGCCGGGATTTCCGGTAACGGCCAGCGTGAGCTCACCGAGGCCCTGCTGGGGCAGCGCAAGGCCAGTGCCGGCGAGATCCGGGTGAATGGCCAGCGCTATCACGCCACCCGCCGCGAGATACAGGACCTACGCCTCTACAGCCTGCCGGAGGAGCCGCTGCGCAATGCCTGCATCGCCAGCCTGAGCGTGGCGGAGAACCTGGCCTTGCGCAATTTCGACCAGGCACCGCTGTGCCGCCAGGGCTGGCGCCTTGATCGCCGAGCCATCCGTACTCAGGCGCGTGACCTCATCGCGCGCTTCCAGGTGACGCCGGCCGATCCGGAGCGGCCCATCGGTACCCTGTCGGGGGGGAACGTCCAGCGTGCCGTCCTGGCGCGGGAGTTGACCGAGGGGGTCGCGGTGCTGATCGTCTCCAATCCGGTGTTCGGACTGGACTTCGCGTCGGCGGCGCTCATTCACCAACGGATCGTCGCGGCCAGGAATGCCGGTGCGGCGGTGCTGCTGTTAAGCGAAGACCTGGATGAGCTGCTGGAACTGGCCGATCGCATCCTGGTGATGCATGACGGCCGGATTGGCTTCGAGACCGCCATCGCCCAGGCCGACCGGGCCGTGCTGGGTCACCATATGGCGGGCGGTGAGACGCAGGCGGAGGCCGTATGATCCAGGTGAACGCCCGTCCCGACGCCTTCGCCTTCGAGCCAGCCAGCACGGCGCTCGTGGTGATCGACATGCAGCGGGATTTCATCGAGCCGGGCGGCTTCGGCGCGGCGCTGGGCAACGATGTGACGCCGCTGAAGGCCATCATCCCGGCCGTGCAGCGGCTGCTGGCGCTGGCCCGTCAGCACCACTTGCGGGTGATCCATACCCGCGAATCCCACCTTCCCGACCTGTCCGATTGCCCGGCGGCCAAGCACGCCCACGGAGTGCCCGGGCTGCGTATCGGCGACCCCGGCCCGATGGGGCGCATCCTGGTCCGCGGCGAACCCGGCAACCAGCTCATCACCGAGGTCGCGCCGATCGAGGGCGAGTGGGTGATCGACAAACCGGGCAAGGGCATGTTTTATGCGACCGGTCTGCACGAGCGACTGCAAGCCGAGGGTGTCAGTCACCTGGTGTTCGCCGGCGTCACCACCGAGGTCTGCGTGCAGACCAGCATGCGGGAAGCCAACGATCGCGGCTATCGCTGTCTGGTGATCGAGGAGGCCACGGAAAGCTATTTCCCGGCGTTCAAACGCGCGACACTGGACATGATCGTCGCCCAGGGCGGCATCGTCGGCCGGACGGCCTCTTTGGCGGCCCTGGAAGCCGCCCTGCACAAGGACCTGCCATGACATCGGTTTCCGCAATCAATCTTCCCGAGGTAGTGGCCGCGGTGACGGCGGCCTTTCGCGATTACGAGCGGGCGCTGATCGCCAACGAGCTGGAAACGCTCGACGGCTACTTCTGGTCGTCGCCCCACACGGTGCGCTTCGGGGTGGCGGAAAATCTCTATGGCAGCGAGGCCATCGCCGCGTATCGACGGCTCTGCCAACCGGTCGGGGCGGGCAGACGTCTGCACCACACGGTGATCACCACCTTCGGCGAGGACTGCGCCACCGTCAGCACCGAATTCAGCGATGGCGTTACCGCACGGGTCGGACGCCAGATGCAGACCTGGCTGTGTCTGGAAGGGGAGTGGAAGGTCGTCGCCGCCCACGTCAGTATCGACCTGGACACCTTGGACGCCCGGGGATAACCCATGACCCAGTTCCAGACCAACGCCCTGGGCGAGCAGATCTACCTGAGAATCAAGCAGGAAATCTTCGATTTCTATCTGCTGCCCCATGACCGCTTCACCGAGACGCAGATCGCCGAGCGCTACCAGGTGTCCCGAACGCCGGTACGCGACGCCCTGTACCGCCTGCAACGTGAAGGCTATCTAGAGGTAGAGTTCCGCCGCGGCTGGATGGTCAAGCCACTCGACTTCGCCCGTATCGACGAGCTCTACGACCTGCGCATCGTGCTCGAATCCGCCGCCGTGGATCGGCTGTGCGGGCTGGTCGACTTGCCGGAAATGCTGAAGGAGTTGTGCCAGGTCTGGATCGTGCCGCAGGACCAGCGCCACACCGACATGCAAACCGTTGCCGAACTGGACGAAGCCTTTCACAGTGGGCTGGTGGCCGCGACGGGGAACCGGGAGATGCTGCGGGTGCACCGCGAGGTGACCGAGCACATCCGCATCGTCCGGCGTCTGGACTTCTCCCAACGCGCCCGGATCGAAGAGACCTACAACGAGCACGTGAGCATCCTCAAGGCACTGCGCCTGCGCAAGCGCGATGACACCCTGCTGATGCTGAGGGCCCATATCGAGCAGAGCAAGATCGAGGTCCGCAAGCTCAGCCTCTCGATGCTGTCCGAGGCGCGCCGCCGCTTCGAGCGTCCACCGACGGCCTCCGACGCGTGAGGGTAGCACGCGTTCCTCCAGGACCTCGACCAGCTTTGCGATGTACACCGTCTAGACACCCCTGGCGCAAGCGTGCAAGTGCTTAAGTGCGTAAGCGCTTACGTAAGCAAGAATAAGATTGAGGGCTGTTACGCGTTGCCCGGGTTGCCGAGGTGAATTGCTCTAGTACCGCTGCTATTGATAGGCGGCTGGTTTAGCACTGTTTCGGAGCGCGACAAGCCAATTTTAGCGCTTCCAACGCGGCATTACGAAAGCTCGACCGTGCGCTGCGAAATCAATAGTAGGTGAAGGCCCGGCGTCGGACAGCGCCTGCACCCGCACTCCAGGCAGCTACAGCGGTACCGACATTAAGACGGCCGCTTATGATTTGTCGTCTGCATACGAAAAAGGAGAGTCAGCTCTGCTCCAGCACAGGTACTGGCCCTGCATACCTAGTTTGTCGTATGCATACGACAAATGGATTGCGGCATGAATCGTCTCGCCTTGCCAGCCCGTTGCTTCTTCTGCGACTGGTCTGAATAGCGACTATCCGAAACCAGGTCCGCGTTACCCGACAGTGCTCCACTTTCAAGATCGCACATGTAGCCGCCGATTCACCATCGAAGACCGTGAGTAACGCAACACCAAATCCCTCCCTTTCACGGGTCTGGGCACTATCGACTGGTGGGAGGTCTGCCAGCTGTTGGCGTCATGGGACGAGACGGAGAGGCTGTGGCTTGCGCTGAGGAAAAACGCCGAGCGACTGCGCGCGCTGCCTGACCAACTGCAGCTGGTGCTGCCGCAGGTACCTGGGAGCACCCCCGGATCCCTTTGCGATGGCTAGAGGCTTACATGCAGAACGCAGACCTGCGATAGCGAAACTCGGCACCGCACGGTGGTAGGGAGGATGCGAGACAACTCGCCAGGCGCCGGCGAGATTGGTATCCAAGAGGGTAGGCCCCAACAAGAAGGGCCTTGGTGAAGGCGGATGCTGTAGTCAGCTAGGAAGGCTAGCTGGCGAAAGCCGCGGCCAGGGCTTTGGCGCGAGTTGACACCCTTAAATGCCGCAGCTCGAGGTCTTCGATGGCGGCAGCGCTGATGAGCTCTTCAGCCAGCTGGTCGGCAGTGCTCAGATCTGCCTGGTCAAAGTCCAACTCCAGCTCCTTGTACTTGCTGAAGGCGGTGACCTTCGAGGTAATCGCCTGGATGGCGAGGGGGCCGTATGCATCTGGATCCTCGGGGTAGAACGCGAAGTCGCCGACGGCAAGGTCGCCCGCTTGGCTGTGCGCGCCATAGGCCTCGCCTAGGGTGCGAGCGTAGGCCGCTAACTGGCCAGCGCTCGCCGGCGTTGCCGCTTGGCCGGCGAGATCGATGATGACGTCGGCCAGCTGCGCAGCGGTGAAGAGCGCCTCTGGCTCAAAAAGCAGGATCTGCTGTTGCTTCGTCGACAGGCCCTTTACCAGGCCATCCTGGCTCATTACTTCGATGGCACCGAAGCGGGATGGCTCATCTCGATGAAAGACAAAGCAGCCCGGCACGACGGCGCTCAGTGCGGTAACGGTGGTAGGGGAGGGGAGGATTTCGGTAGTCATGGTGAAGCTCCTGGTTGATATCTGCCAATCACCCTGACACAGCTTTTTAGAACGCAAGTTGGCGGCTCCTCCGCAGGCCTTGCCTCAATTTCCGAAATTGGTGCGACATTCTGGACATACCTAACCCGGAACAGCTAATGGCAGCAATCGACCCATAGCTGCCGTTAGATCGGTGGGCAACGATCGGCTAGAAGCTAACATCATCGGCGACCACCCGCTTGTCTATGAGCAGGGCGGTAGGGCAGCCATTCGTCAGCGGGACGACGGGTCCTTCCTTGACAGCCAAGTTATCTGGGCAAATACTCGACACAATATTCATATAGATGACTAGATAATAAGGTGAATAAAGTCGATGAATTCTTTTTCCAGTGATGCTCGACTGCCGCTGTACCAGCGACTGCGTGACCAGCTGGCTGAGCAGATCGCCCATAATCGCTGGCGTCCGGGCGAGGCGATCCCTACTGAAGCGGCGCTGTCTGCGGAATATCAGCTGTCCACCGGCACGGTGCGCAAAGCGATTGATGCGTTAGTCAGTGAGGGCGTTCTGGAACGTCAGCAGGGGCGAGGAACGTTCATTCGACGAGCGCAGTTTCAATCCTCCCTGTTCCGTTTCTTCCGATTCCAGACGGTTTCCGGTGAGCGCCAGGTCCCAGAGAGTCGCATCCTCTCGATCGAACCCGTTGCAGCACCTTCGGCCGTAGCGCAAGCGCTAGGATTGCCCGCCGATGCGCCGGTCATTCACATTGTCCGTGTGCGATTGCTCGATGTTAAACCGGTGCTCGCCGAGGAAATCTGGCTACCCCGCCAGCGTTTTCAGGCGCTGCTGGAGATCGACCTCAGTCGCGAAGGGCCGCTGCTGTATCCGATCTACGAAGAAACGTGCGGACAGGTTGTTGCATCGGCCGAAGAAACGCTGACCGCCGAAGCGGTGAATGACGTGCATGCCCGATTGCTCCAGGTACCGGTCCACAGTCCGGTGATCGTGATCGAGCGTTTGGCCCACGATTACGCAGGTAGCCCTCTGGAATGGCGTCGCTCGCGTGGCCGCGCGGAGCATTTCCGCTACCGCGTGGATATCCGCTGACGCCTGTTTGCGTAGCGAAGCGCTTCGCGGCGGCCGGATCGCCGCCCGATCGCTGTTCGTTTGCCGGAGTTGACCTTGTCGCGGCGGGTTGGCAATCGGCTGCCTTGCGTGACACCTATAAGGATAAGAATCATGTTCAGCTGGTATCGCCAAATCACTCCTCGGGAGCGCAAGACATTTTGGGCCTGCTTCGGCGGATGGTCGCTCGACGCCTTGGAAGTACAGATGTTCGGTCTGGCGATTCCGGCGCTGATCGCCGCTTTCGCGCTGACCAAGGGCGATGCCGGATTGATCAGCGGCGTTACCCTCGTCACCTCGGCACTCGGTGGCTGGGTGGGTGGGACGTTGTCTGACCGCTACGGCCGCGTGCGCACCTTGCAGTTGATGATTCTGTGGTTCTCGTTCTTCACCTTTCTCTCGGCTTTCGTCACGGGCTTCAATCAGCTGTTGGTGGTCAAGGCGCTGCAGGGTTTCGGGCTTGGCGGGGAGTGGGCGGCCGGTGCGGTGCTGATGGCCGAGACGATCAATCCGCACTATCGCGGCAAGGTCATGGGCACTGTACAAAGTGCCTGGGCGGTGGGTTGGGGCCTGGCGGTCGGGGTGTTCACGCTGATCTATACCGCCGTGCCACAGGACATGGCCTGGCGCGTGATGTTCCTTGTCGGCTTGCTGCCGTCGTTCCTGATCCTCTGGGTACGTCGTAACGTTGAGGAGCCGGACAGCTTCCGGCGTCTGCAAAAAGACAACGCCATCCCGCAGAGCTTCTTCAAGTCGCTTGCGGGCATTTTTCGCCCGGAACTGATTCGCGTGACCCTGTTTGGCGGGCTGCTGGGACTGGGCGCGCACGGTGGCTATCACGCGGTGATGACCTGGTTACCGACCTTCCTCAAGACCGAGCGCAATCTGTCCGTGTTGAACTCGGGCGGCTATCTGGCGGTGATCATCTTCGCCTTCTGGTGTGGTTGCGTGGCCAGCGGCTATTTGATCGATCGCATTGGTCGTCGGAAAAACATCGTGCTGTTCGCCCTGTGCTGCATGGCCACGGTGCAGTGCTACGTATTCTTGCCGCTGACCAATACGCAGATGCTGTTCCTGGGGTTCCCGTTAGGGTTCTTCGCTGCCGGCATTCCGGCCAGCCTGGGAGCGCTCTTCAACGAACTTTACCCTGCCGATGTGCGCGGCGCCGGCGTTGGCTTTTGCTACAACTTCGGGCGGGTGCTGTCCGCTGTATTTCCATTCCTGGTCGGGCAGATGAGTGCTTCCATGTCGCTGGGTTCGGCGATCGGTATCGATGCCGGAATCGCCTACGGCGTGGCGGTGCTTGCCGCACTTTGCCTGCCTGAGACCCGCGACAGGGACCTTGCAGCCAATGCCACCCCCGCTCCGGCCACTATCAACGGCAATCAACGCGCTCGGGCGTGATGATCCCAACCTTCAGTAGATAACATCCATGTCAGCTCCACGCCCCACGTCGATCACCGGCATTGACGCCCATGCCCATGTGTTCAGCCGCGATCTGCAGCTGGTTGGTGCACGGCGCTACAGTCCCGAGTACGACGCCACGCTCGACCAGTACCTCGAGCATTTGCAAACCCATGGTTTGAGTCATGGCGTATTGGTGCAACCAAGTTTCCTGGGCACCGACAACAGCTACCTGTTGGCGGCGTTGAAGCTAGCCCCTCAGCAGTTGCGCGGTGTGGTCGTGCTGGAGCCAGGCATCAGTCGTTCTACCTTGAATGACATGGCTCAACTAGGCGTGGTCGGCGTGCGTTTGAACCTGGTCGGCAAAGCTTTGCCCGACTTTCGCGACAGTGCCTGGCAAGGGTTTTTCAGCGATATCGCTGCTCTCGACTGGCATGTCGAGTTACATCGGGAAGTCAAGGATCTGCCGAGCTTGATCCAGCAGTTGACGCCGTTCGGCGTGAAAGTGGTGATCGATCACTTTGGGCGGCCGGACGCGCGTGCGGGTCTCGATCAGCCCGGGTTTGGCGAGTTGCTTGAGGCCGGACCGAAAGGTTCGATCTGGATCAAGGTATCGGGAATCTATCGTCTGGGAGGTACGCCTCAACAGAACATCGGCTTCGCTCGAAGGGCATTGCCGTTGCTGGAAGAAAGCTTTGGCCTGCCTCACCTGGTATGGGGCAGCGACTGGCCGCATACGCAGCATGAGCAAAGCATAGGTTTCGCCACCGTCGTCGAACAGTTGCAAGCCCTGGAGCTTTCGGCGCAAGCCAGCGCCTCGCTGCTGGTGCAAGCGCCTCGCAGGTTATTTGGTTTCTAGAAAGACGAACGCTGCAACTTAGCCGTTGCAGATGCCATTCACCTCATCCACTTACAAGAGTTTGGCACCAGCCCAACCGAGAACCTTTCATGACTCCCTTAGATATAGATCTGTTACTGACGGCATTGATCAGCGTCCTGGTGCTGGTAGCGCTGATCGTCTCGCGCCTCAAAATGCACCCGCTGCTGGCTTTGCTGGTAGTTTCCGTCGGCGTAGGCTTTGCAACCGGTATGGAGCCAGATCGCATCGTCTCGCAATTGGTCACCGGCGCTGGCAAGACACTGGGGGCAGTGGGGGTGGTCATCGCGCTGGGGGCGATGCTCGGCAAGATACTTGCGGACGCCGGCGTCACCGAGCAGATTGCTGCGGTCATTCTCAAGCGCACATCGGATCGGATGATTCCGTGGGCGATGATGATGGTCGCGTTTGTGATTGGCATTCCGATGTTTTTCGAGGTCGGCCTGGTGATCATGCTGCCGCTGATCTTCAGCGTGGCGCGCAAGCTGGAAAGTCAGGCGCGCTTCAAGGGTTCAGCGTATGTCTATGTGGGCGTTCCGGTGATTGCCGCCCTGGCCGCCATGCACGGTATGGTCCCGCCGCACCCTGGCCCGTTGACGGCCATCGCCGCACTGAAAACCTCGGTCGGGCCGACCATGCTCTATGGTTTCCTGGCGGCTATCCCGGCCATGATTTTAGGCGGCCCCCTGTATGGCGCATTCATTTCCCCGCGCATGAGCACTCGGCCCGATCAGGTGTTGCTGGATCAGTTCACCCTGGCTGAAAAAGCCGACGATAAACCAAGCCCCAGCGTATACCTTGGCGTGCTGGCAGCCTTGCTGCCGGCGATCCTGATGCTGATCCATGCCGTCGCCGAGATGGTATTGGCCAAGGACAATGCGCTACTGAAAATGGCCGGTTTCCTCGGCAATCCGCTGATAGCGATGCTGCTGGGCGTGCTGTTCGCCGGGGCGAGTCTGGTACTCGCACGCGGCGGCGATGCGGAGCTATTGCGCGAATCGCTGGGCAAGAGCCTCAAGCCAATCGCCTCGATCATCATGATCATCGCCGGCGGCGGTGCCTTTCAGCAACTGCTGACCAGCGCCAAGGTGGGCGATGCGATCGTGCACCTGACTCAGCAGTCGGCGTTCCCTCCGCTGGTCCTCGGTTGGTTGATCGCCATGTTGCTTTCGGTCTCTACCGGTTCCGCCACGGTAGGTATCGTAGGGGCTGCCGGCTTGCTGGCGCCGCTTGCCGGTGCTGATCCCAGCCTCAACCTGCCGCTGCTGGCCTTGTCCATTGGCTGCGGCTCGCTGTTCTTCAACTACGCCAACCATGCAGGTTTCTGGATGGTGAAGGAATCCTTCGGCATGACGATGGGCGAAGCCACCAAGACTATTTCGGTAGTGCAATCGATCGTCGCCATGGTCGGTTTGATTGTGGTGTTGCTGTTGAACGTGGTCGTGTAATGATCTGAGGCGGCGTCAAATCAGGACGCCAACCTCTGTAAAGCCCCTTATTGGTCGTCGATCAGGAGCGGCAGCTGCAGCGGGTTGGACTCGCGCAGCGCTATCGACCGCTTTTGGCCAGTAGCTGCCCACCGCCAACGGCAGCTTTGATTCGAACACTGGCACCTTGCGTTCTATCGATTCTTCATACGCTGGCCGCATCAACTGCAGGCTGCCAAGATGAAATCCATAGAGTTCCTCGCCCCGGAACGGTCTACCTTCCCTCTAGAGTACTACTGGCAGGCGATCCTGCAGCGAGGCTTATCCCTGGGCGCGGCGGTATTTTGTATCCCTTCAGTCGGACACTGATCGCGACGTGATGGCCGCGGTGCCCCTTCACCGCTGCATCCATAACCTGTCGACTCAAGCCAAGCGATGAGTAAACCCTCCATCTCCGAAGCCCTAATTGGTGCAACCCGACTGCTGGAATCAGGCGAGTGTTCATATGAGGAGCAGCTGGCAATCTGCGAGACCATCCGTACCCTGATAGGACACCAGACCGTGTTCTGTCACACCTGCATGCAGCGTGAGCTCCTGGTGGCCAAAGCGTGGTCTATAGCTGCGGGCGGCATGAGCAAGCATGGTCGCGGCTTCGGCGCTCGTGAAAGATCTAGCTGGGACCGAATCAGAGCCATCTTCGTGGAGCTGCGCATAGCGGACTAGGCGAGATCCCCCTACGTTTAAATCTCTCAGATTTGAGGGATTACTGGCACGCTTACACTGACGCTTCCGCACTTCCGCGACCGCAGTCTGTCCTACCCCTTCAACCGAAACGGCATGCTCAAGCGGCAGTGACTGGAGGAAGCTATGCGATCAGACATTGACATTGACATTGACATTGACGTTTTGGCGGGCTTGACGTGCTGCGCAGCATTAGTCTTGCTATTGTCGTTTTTCACCGCGACAATCAGCGCCAATAGCTGGCATTCGTCGCCTAGCCCCCATACTGAAAAGGATTATTCAGTTGCGGCATCAGTTGACCAAAGCAGTAACCCTCTTCGACCGCAGGGACCAGCGCGGGAGAGATAGCCTCCCAAAGGCTGAGAAAACGTGCCCCCCAGGCGTCCCAGTTGATGAGAGCTATCCATTGCTACTCACACTGAGCGCGATGTGCATCGGGCTTAGCGCGGTGTTTATCACAGCCGTGATTATCGCCTAATCATGGTGTTAGACAGGCCCTGATCGCTTACGACCCCCCGCTGCCAGATTTCGCTGGTAGCCATGCCGCTAACGATGCTCCGGCAGCAACACTTACACCCTAACCTCAGGTTTGTCCTCCTTGCGCAGCCCACATTCCGCGCGGGTAGGTAAGCAGGCGTCCTCCGCCAATACATGGACCGGCACCTCTACAGGCACACCGCTTGGCTCGATTTTGCACTGAGCGCGCCGCTTCGCTGTGATCTATGCTTAATACTTCAGGCTCGATCAGCCCCCAAAGGTATTGAGCCAAGGCCCGGACAGGAGTCCAGGCCTTTCTTTTGCGCAATGTATGAGTACATCTGAGCATTAGCTCTTCTTTCAGCGAAGCGGCGCTATCTGCACCACAGCGAAACGTCTAACCTGGCCTCCCCAAGGCCACTCCGGGCCATTTTTGGAGCTGAACCATGGGCATCAGCAACGGCGAGTATCAGCTTCGCACTATGTTTCTCGATGATCTGAACCTGCAAGTGGTGATGGATCATGCTCGAACTGATCCCCGATTTCTGGCGCAATTGATCACTCAGCTTCAAGAACGCGGCGAAGCCCGGACAAGAGAGGAGACCGCACTCCTTGAGTGGGCATGTTCGGCGAACCGTACGCAGAGTGCAGATAGGTGACTGATGGAGAGCTGCGGGTTGTGGTCATCGTACTTGCCATAGCGACTATTGCCTTGGGCGCGGCCTTTCTAGCGCTAGTGCTTGGTATCTTTTGAGCAGCAACAACCAAGCCCGACAAGGGTGCCGACCTAACGCACCAAGCAGACCTCCCGGACGTATTGCTGCAATGCCTTCAGGGCAGCTTGGTCGGCGATGATGCCGGCTCTGACGTCGAGAACGTTGCGTCCAGCTTCTGGATAGAGTTCGACGGTTCCTGCATGGTCCACGCTGGCGGCGCCGGCGGCTGCAGGCACGCTGACGGGATTGGCTGGACAGCTGGCTGCGACACGCACTCCGCCGCCGCCGCCGCGAGCAAGCTTGCCGCGCAGCACATCATTCTCAGCTTGTGCATCCTTCAATTCCTTCGTGTGCTTGAGGTCCATATCGGTCCCGGCCTGCTGGGCTTCTTCTTGCTTGGCTAGGGCCTGGGTGACCTACTGCGCCGCGGCGTTCGAGATGGCGGCCAGGTCGGCCTTATGCAGCACCGCCTGATTCGCCGTCTCGGCCTTCGCGTTAGCTACCCTGCCACCAGACGCCACCCATTGAGGACTCAGCCGAAGCCGGTCAAAAGCACGACAACGGCGCCGGTGATGAGCCCGCAGCAGCTCGTCCAGCTCATAGCCGAAGCTGTCCAGTGTGGTTGGTTCGTGGTGCCCAACGGCAAGAATGGGACGTTCAGCGCTTGCCAGTTTGCCGAACGCTGGCGAATGGCCGCAGCGCTGCCGTGGCTGCCGGACATCCTGCAGCGCGCGCTAGAAGCCGAAGCACGGGGGCGGCACCACCGCCCCGCGGAACGCCACACCTTCGGCGTTCGGCGGCTGCCCGGGTTCGTGGATCAGGCCCTGGCCCTGCCTCACCGCCTGTCTCGGCTCCCGCTCGATCACCAGGCCGGCGCCATCCCGGCAGAGCTCTGGTTCCAGGTACTGGCTGACGTGCACGCTGCGACCGCTGCGCTCGCGGCACAGATCGAGTGCTTTGCGCCGGCGTGGATGTGGGATCCGGCCGCCTCACTTGAACACCAGGTTGAGCGCCTGCGGCAGCATGGGTGCGCGCACCTGCTGATTGCCTACGTGTCGCAGACCCGAGACCGCTGGATCGATAGGCCTGAGCAAAAGAAGCTCGAGGATGTGTTGTACCGAGGGCTACCGGTGGTTGAGTACGAACGGTGGTACCTGGAGAGGGCTGCGCGAGCGCGAGCAGAGGAGGAGGGACGCTGGCGCGCGCTTTTCGCCCGGATCCGCGAGCTCGCCGGAATCTTCGATGACGCTCGCAGCTTTGCGCGGATACCGCTGGGGCGGCTGATCCGCGAGCTTTCGGTCGGCCGCTTCACACTGCAGCGCGAGGCAGATTCAAATCCCGGGCTGGTCGTCGAAGTCGCGCCAAACTACCTGGTCGGCGGGGGAGAGGGGATAGACGAGCCCTTCGCGCTCGCAAACTTTTGCCAGGCGCTTGCCGATGCGCTGGCCGATGTTCCGTGTTCCTTTCCTGGGTACCTTGAGGCGTGCCGCCAGGCGCGCGCCTCGCTCATCGCGTTCCAATCCGGCACGGCTGCGCCCTGCGAGCGTGCCGGCTAGCGCCGGAGACGAGCTAACTGCAGGTTCACACCCCTGGCCGGCGTGAACCTGGCCCACGGCAGTACTGAGCTATGCGAGGATGACGGTCATCTGGCCTATAGGAGACCAATGATGAAGGTACGCATTGAGGTAACGACGGACGAGCTCGAGGACATGGGGTGCGACTCGGTCGACGAGCTTGCAGCCCGCCTGCGTGAGCAGCTGGATAGCGGCATTGTGGGCGAGGCCGGTGAGGCGGGTAGCGATTGGCTCGTTTCCTACGAGCTGACGGCTGAGCTCGGGAGCTAGGGGAGAATGGAAATAGTCCCTGCCTTCGGTGCCGACGTCATGTACGCCCTGATGTGGCTCTGTGTGATAACCAGCGTCTGCAGCGCCGGTTCGTGGCTGTGGAAGCTCCTCATCAACCTAGATATCCGGCAGGACTACGCTCCGGCACTGTGGGCGCTAGGGCTTGCGTTTGGAGCCCTTTTGCTGTGGTGTGGTCAGGGCGCCCTGGGCAGTGAGGCGCCGCGCTATGAACGAGGCGAAGCGACGTTCATCACCTTCTGGATCTTGCTGTCGGGCGTCTGCCTCGTTGGGCCTTTTGCACTCCTGTTCCATCGCTCGCCGGATTCACCCAAAGGGCCCAGTGCCTAGCCCGTCAGCCAGCCTCTTGCTGGACGCCCGCCCAGGCGGTTCGTGTCACGTGGCATCCCACTCATCCCCCGGCATAATCCGCTTCATGAACTCGTCAAAGAGCGGCACGGTGAACGCAGTATCACCATGGTTAGGGCTCCAGATCATGCCTTTGGCAATCAGGCTATTGCGGGTCGGCCCAAGGGCTGTCACACGTCGCCCGAGCTTTTCTGCAATATCCCCTGACCTATGCGGCCCTGCACCAAGCTCAGCCATGGCGCGGAGGTACTTTTTCTCAGCTGGTGTGAGCCGATCAAAACGAACCCGGAAGAAGCTCTCATCAAGAGCGGCTACGGCCTCGCCAGTGGCGCGCTCTACGTCCATCTTCGTGATGGGGCTCTGCTCTGCCACATCCCACGCATGCTTACCCCACTCCTGAAGGAAATAGGGATAGCCCCTGGTCTGATCCACAACAAGCCCCACAGCCTCGGCTTCGAACTTGACACCCTCGTCATCAGCCGGCTTTACGATAGCTATTGCCGCTTCAGCCTGGCTCAGCGGGCCAATTTCCGGGTAGTCGAAAAGCCGCTCTGCATAGGACTTTGCGTTACCAGCTCGCCCGCGCAGTTGAGGCAGGCCAGCACCTACCACAGTCACTGGCAGCCGGCTCTGAGCGCACCGATGGAGAGCAGAGATTAATGCGGCAAGCTCACCTTCACCCACGTACTGAAGTTCGTCGATAAAGATGACCAGCGCGGTATCGCCTTGCCGAGCGGCTGAGCCTGCTTGCTCAAGCAAGGCAGCCAAATCGCTTTCGAGATCACCGTTGTCGGCAAGGCCTGGCTCAGGGTCGAAGTCCAGCCCTACCTCAATGTCGTTGTAGGTCACCTTCAAGGCCTTGGCGAAGCCTGCCAAGGCGCGCAGGCCACGCTGAGCCATGTCTTTCGCTGCCTCAACCCGGCTTAACCGAAGTAATGCGAGGCGTAATTGGGGGGCTAGCAGCGCTGGCAGGGAGCGACCTTCAGGTGCCTCGATACGGATCGTATGAACCCCTGCGGCCTCGGCATCTGTACGCATTTGGTCGAGCAACACGGTCTTGCCCACGCCGCGCAACCCGACCATCAAAACGCTTTTGGCCGGGTTTCCTCGGCGCAATCTTGCAATGCCAATCCTCACGCGCTCACGAAGTTCACCTCGGCCAGCCAACTCGGGTGGCGGCGTGCCGGCCCCCGGAGAATAAGGATTACTGATAGGGTCCATAGCTATACAAACCTTTGGAGGTTTATCGGATTTAGATAAATCTACATAAATTCGCTACAAGCTGCAAGGTGAGTGACTTCGAACAGCCAACTCGAATGCCCGGCGAATCGTCGCCAGATCTACCGTCAAATAAGGCTTTGAGTGGTTGAGGTGCTGGTGGCCCAGGATCGTCTGTACCATCTCCCGTCGCCGGCCGCGAGTACGCGAGCAGCCAGGGAGCGCCGCCCACTAACCGACACGTAGCGCGGCAAGGTCCTCGGGCTCGCCTTTAGCATCAAGCTCACGAGCCGATGCAGCAGGTTCACGGCCCATGAGTCGTTTTGCCTGGATTCAGTAACCGAGCCAGATAAGCACATCGCAGGCTTTGTACTCGGGGTGGTCGCCCAGCTCTGCGAACATTTCAGACGGTTCGAGCGTGTGCTTCCGGCATTCACGTTCCGCGTCTTCACGGGTCACCATTCTTTCCTCATCCATCGCTTCATCGAGCGTCATTATGCTTGCTACCTGTTTGGGTTATTCGGCCACGCTTTGAAACTTGACCGCCTAAGAGGCCCCCTTCCAGAGGATATTTACCTGGGGCTGCTGATCTCATGCCATGCCTTGTAATGCGGTGTAGCGCATCTGTATGGGGGGGGGCGATTAGGTCATTAGCCAAGGCAAGCATTTCGAATTGCCCATTCAGATTCTCCACGCCGTCGACGATCACGCCGTCTTCGATTGTCGCGTCCGGGTACCCGTCAGTTCTCCACCGGCATGATCTTCAGCTGCTGCAGAAGGCGATGGGTAAAGTCAGGGCCGGCAGTGAGCAGAATGCGGGCGAGGTTGCGTTCTCGTACGCGGACTTTCTCCGCAATGCTGAGATGCCCGACCGCCTCGTTGCACCGCGCGTGAGCGAGCACAAGATTTTCATTGCGGTCAGATCCGCCCGTATGTGAAGCGAGCAAATGCTCGCGCGTCATTTCCTCGCGCGTCATCTCGTTCAGGCAGTAGAAGCACAGATCCCCATCGCGTTTACGCAGTGTGGCTACGTTATGTCGACGGGCCCTCGCCGACTTCGTTTCTCCCAGCTGGTCCTGGTTAGGATCGACCTGCGCAACGATCATGAACGGTACGTAGGTCAATTGGAGTGCGGAAAGCTCGCCTTTGCCCCTACCTGGCATCCATTCGGCTCGATTGCTGAGCACCAGCTCTTCAGCACGCTGCCAAGAGGTGCTGGGGTATTGGGTGCCCATCGGATCGAATACCTGAACCAGACGTACTTCATTTGTTGGGGCTAGCGCTGGTGCGATAGAGGCCTGAAGCAGTCTTGGTGTCATCTTCACCATGTGACTCATCGGAGCGATACGCCACTGAAGCCCAGCGCCATCGACACCTGCTGCGCAGCAGAGGCGCCCAGGCGCTTCGCGAAACGATCAAAGGCATTGTCCTTGACGGTGAAGTCGACCTGGCTGGTGGCGCCCACCAGGTCCCGGGCGACATAGTCGACATCCCCCAGCTTATCGATCAGGCCCAGCTGCTTGGCCTGCTCGCCGGTCCAGATCAGGCCGGAGAACAGCTCCGGATGATCGGCATCCTTCAGGCGATCGCCGCGGCCGGTCTTCACCGACTGGATGAACTGCTGGTGTGTCTGCTTGAGCACGTCGTTCCAGAAGACGGTCTCCTCGGGATTCTTCGGCTGGAACGGATCCAGGAACGCCTTGTGCGCGCCGGAGGTGTAGGCCCGGCGTTCCACCCCGACGCGGTTCATCAGGTCGACGAAGCCGAACGACGCCGCCGTCACGCCGATGGAGCCGACCAGCGAGGCTTTATCGGCCACGATCTCGTCGGCGGCCGCGGCGATGTAGTAGGCACCTGACGCGCCCAGGTCCTCGATGACGGCGTAGACCGGCACCTTCGGATGCAGGCCGCGCTGGCGCTTGATCTCGTCGAACACCTGGCCGGCCTGTACCGGGCTGCCGCCGGGCGAGTTGATCTTGAGGACCACGGCCTTGGCGCGCTCGTCATCGAACGCGCGCCCGATGGCCTTCTTCAGCGCGGCGGCGTTGGCCTCGGCGCCGTCGGCGATCTCGCCCCGCACCTGGATGACGGCCGTGATCTGCTTGGCTTCATCCGCCTCGTCGAGTTGCAGGTGCTCGACCAGTACCGCACCTGCAACCAGCAGCAGGCCGGTACCCCAGAAGGAATACTTGAGCAGCTTCAGCCGGCGGGAAGCGCGCCGGTCTTTGATGAGGTCGCGGATGAGTTCGGGAAGCAGCGTGTTGTCGTGTTCGGACATTGGAACCTCGTGGCGGGTATCAGACCGCCAGTGTCGCGAGACCTGCGCCGAAAAAGTCACGAGTTTGCCCCTTGAAAGGGCGTGTACTGGCCCAGTTCCCGCCCAGGAACGGCTTGAATCACCAGCCCAGAGAGGGGTGGCGCGCTGATACTGAACCCTTCTTCCAGTCGGGATTCCAGCCATGAAATACGCGCTCGAGCACAGGGGCGGTCGCACCCTGCCAGTCGATCCGGCCATTTATCTCAACGCCATCAAGGCCCGCCTGGCTTGCGCTCAGGCGCAAGGTGCCAGGAGCATCTGGATCGACCACCGCGATGGGCTGTGGCATGGCAAGGCGACCCATACCGCGCTGATCAGCGCCTTGGAGCAGCTTGCTGCAGAAGGGTACGGATTGAGTTGGGACGAGATGCGCGGCATCCAGGTGCTGCGGTTGGATGTCGATCCGAAAGTGTCCCTGGCGCCGGCGGCCGTCCGCAGCGCGCTGGGCCTGGTCGAGACCTGGGACACCACTCCCTTTAAAGCCCCGGAACCAGTGGCTCCGCCGGTGAGCCATGGCAGCCAGATGGGCGACTACCTCCTTTTCCTCGCGCTGATTGCATCCCTGGCCGGCGCCCCCTTCGGGTTGGCACGTATGCTCGACGCGCCTACACCGGGCCCCTGGCTACTCGCCTGCTACTACGGGGTGTTTGGACAGACCCTCTACACCTGGGGCTCGGTTCTCGTGCAGGGCTTCCTGGCTGCGGAACGTTCGCGCCGGCACACGCCGCCGGCCTGATACGCCCCCGGCGCCAGTCGATGGCGCCCGGTGCTGGCGGCTGGCTAGATGTCCTCTTGACGTCGCGTGCTACCGGAATGACAGTCAGCGGCCCACGTTTCGGAGGGTGAACATGACTCAACCTCGTGCACGGGCATTGGGCCCGACAATCGATGGGCCAGCGCGCGCTCGGTCGGCGCCGGCGGCGGATCACGATGCGCACGCGTTGGCCCGGCAGCTCATGGCAGAGCTCACCGGCACGCCAAGCGAACTCCAAGCCGAGCTCGATGCAGCATCCCGGGCAACCCCTGAATCCCCTACCAAGAAGGGCGTGAATCGCCGCTTGCGCTGAGGGCGGCAGCTGCACACTAGGCCGACCGCCCGGGTCGACGCCTTTGCTGCCAAGTGGGAAAGCGCGTTGATCTGGGACGGACCACTTCTATCGAGGACGGCCCCATGCTCGACCTGTACAACATGATCGGTGGACTAATCCCCACGGCTGGCCCCACCAAGGCCCATCCAGATGACGCTTACCGTGAAGGCTATGCCGCCGCGATTGACGACGCGTTGAAGAAGGTCGACCAGGCGCCTGACGCATCCACGGCGGCGATCGCCTTCGCGCTGGAGACCGACGAGGGCATGACCTTCCTGCGGTGCTGGAACGAAGGCGACTTCGACGCCATCCGCCGCGAGTGGCCAGAAGCGCCGGATGATGTCTTCGAGGGCGCCGATCCGCTGTTCAAACGAGCGAGCTCCCAGCTACCGCCCGGGTAGCGTCCCGACACGAGAGGCAGCCGCTCATGCTCATCCACCTGGTACCACGGTTCCTGACCTGCTCAGTTTCGGGGCCGCACGTCCAACTGATCGATCTGAGGATCGACTCAGTAGGCCTAGTTCTGCGTGACCGGGTAGACCTGGCCACGCGCCGGCCGATGCCGAACAAGCGCATGGCGATCGGCTGCAGCAAGCGTGGCCGCCTGGCGCGGGTAGGTCTGCTGATCGATACGCTCCGGCCAGCCCAGCCATTCACCGTGGTGTATCGCTGGGCGGTAGCGGCGGAGCAGCTGATCGTGCATCGCGTGCACTATGAGCTGCTGGGCGAGCCGGACGCCTACCAGGTCGTCTCAGACAAGATGGCGACCTGGCCGCGGCGGCCGATTGAGCACCAGGATTCGATCCCGACCTTTGTCCAGCCGCGGCTGGAGGCGACGTGCCTAGTGCCCCGCGACAAGATCGTCAACCAGCGAGTAGGAAGCAACGGGCTGCTGCTCGAGCGCGAGGAGTCGTTCCAGGTCCCGCTGCTGGACCGGGGTGATTGGTTCAAGCGGCTGAACGAGTCCCTGGGAGACCGGGCGCCACGCCTCGAGGACGTCGTGGCCTGTCCGCTCGGTACCGCTGGCCAAGGGATCGATCCCTATCCCCTTGCTGGTGGTGAGGACTAGGCCAGAGAGCCGGCGAAAGATTCTTTCGCTCCCTGGATACCGCCTGGCCGGATCTCTGCTGCCGCTACGCCTTTGTAAGATTCTTACACGGCGAAACCGCCTATAGCGTGCCACCGTGCATAGGTGGCCTAGGCCTCGGCCGCCTGGCGCAACCGCGCGAAATTGCCACTGGACCGCACCAGCTGCCTGAAGCGTCTTTTGAATGCCAGCCGCGTGAAGGCCGGCGCCCAGGGCACTATCTGGTTGGGAAGCGGCTGGATCCCCTCGAGTGACGGCCACGGGGGGCCTGGGGGTAGCAGGTCGCGGCGCTCGGTTGCCATCAGCACCAGGTCTGCCTCCTTGATGCTGGCCG
The DNA here is from genome assembly GCF_003057735.2 of Pseudomonas sp. RIT411. Classification (NCBI taxonomy): domain Bacteria; kingdom Pseudomonadati; phylum Pseudomonadota; class Gammaproteobacteria; order Pseudomonadales; family Pseudomonadaceae; genus Pseudomonas; species Pseudomonas sp. RIT411. The sequence goes on along the minus strand of NZ_QBIZ02000013.1, from coordinate 46,279 downwards.
GCATCTGCGCAGCGATCTCGAAGCGCGCTGCGATGGCCATCCAGATCCGCGCCTCGATTGCCTTGAAGCCTGGCAGCAGGTCCTTGAGTGGACTCACCATGTCGCCGACGTAGGCCTCGGCGGCATCATGCAGCAGCGCGTGAAGCGCGTCCGCCGGCGGTACCAGGTGGCTGGCCAATACGCTGTGCTGGCCAACGCTGTAGTGGGTCTGGGTGTAACCCGCGAATCGGCAGATGTTCGCCAGTGCATGGGCGATGTCATCCATCACTACCATGTCGGCTTCAGGCGCCAGCAGGTCAAATTGCTTTCCAGACTGGGTGAGGATCCAGCTTGCGCTCATTCGCTACTCCCGTGAGGCGAAGGACCAGGTAGTGGCCAACGTAACCCATCTCCGTCGACGCGCTAGCGCCAATACCCGCCTGCGGCGGGGCCTCAATAGCGAGGGGCGCTCCTCCGCGCGCGCAGTTCTACACGCCGCGGGATCGTGGACCGCAGCCGACCCTCAACCGGCGAGCTGGGCGCAGCGCAGTGCCAGCTTGTGGTGGTAGTCAGCACCGGTACAGGTGCGCTCCAGGCGGATGACGTCGTCCAGCGGCACATCACGCCCGCTTCGCTCGGTGGCGGCCCGGGCCAGCGCTGCGCACATTCGCACGACATAGCCGGGCGCGAGATATCTCGGATCCCGGGCGAGATCCCCCTCCGCGGTACCGCGTGCTTGGAGCGCCCGCTGGATGATTCCTGCAAACGGTTCATAGTCCATCTGGGGCACGATTTTCTCCTTCAAGGGTTTCCGCGTAGCGTAGTGCGGTCTGAACGAGACGACGGCCGCCGGCGGCACGTGCGGCCTTCTGCGTTTTTCCGATCACGCGGCGAAGGCCATCGCGCGCGAGTTTTAGACTGGTCGCCTCAGCGTCGGCGGCTTCGAAAAGCGCGTACAGAATACCGTCGGCTTCCTGCAAGGCATCCAGGTCCTCGGCCGACACGTAGATCGTTGCGCCGCTCATGACTGGTCCGCCCGGGGGCTCTGGGCTGTGTTCATCACTAAGCGGTGACGGCGCTGCGCCGCCTCCACCGTTGCGCCTTGAAATGAGTCGTTCACGTCGTTCTTCTCCTGAGCAAAGGGTGTTGCACCGATCGGCCAGGCGGCGCCGCCACCGGCCGAATCGGTGACTTGACGCTACGCCACAGCTGTTCGCCGCGGAGTGGCCACTGCGGCGCGCCAGGGGTCGTTGGCCCGGGCAATCGCCGCCATGTGCGGCGGGGAGACGCTGTTGCCGCACATGTGGACCTGCTCGGATTTGGTGAACGGCTTGCCGTCGTGGCCAAATTCGATTTGGTAGGAGTCCGGGAAGCCCTGGGCGCGGTACAACTCGCGCGGCTGCAGCATGCGCAGGCCAATGTCGACCACGACGTAGGGGGTGCCTTGGATCGTTACCGTGACGAGCGCCAGGCGGTCCTTCGTGGTGACAGTAGGGGAGGGTTCATCCGGCCGGCTCGTGTTGTCCGCACCGTAGTAGCTCATCAGGAAGGCGGCGACGCGCAGGGCACCGGCTTCGACTTCGGGCGAGAGCTGCAGCTCGACTACCGAGGTCTTGCCGCCGCCGCCGGCGGTGATGGTCGGCGCCGGCTCGTCGATGCGTTGGCCAACGGAGCCTCCGAACTGCCGGGACAGGAAGGCGGTGACCGCGCCGTGGTGCTGGCCGGAGGCACTGATGGTGTGCAGCGGTTCCGCGACTGAGCGGGCATCGCAATTGCCGCGCAGATGAGCGAGGGTGGCTACCGCCAGACGCTGTTGGCTGCCCGTATTGGTAATGGTGGTCATCGGCCGTTCGACGCTGTGTGCAGGCGTGGTGTTGAAACCGCCGTTCGCCTGTTCCAGGAAGGCCGTGCAGACGCCCATCGCATGTGCTGCGCCGGCGGGGCGCTGGCAGTCACCGCCACTGGTGATGGTGGGCATCGGCTCATCGGCAGCGGCGCCGGCGGAGTCGAAGCGGAATTTCACCAGGTGCGCGGCCGCGACCGCGTGCTTGCCCCCACCGGCCATCACCGTGCCCAGCGGCTTGTCCAGGCCCGGTACGCGCGGTTCCTGCCCCTGGCGCTCGCCGTAGCCCACCGATACGAGGGTCGGCGCCACCACCGCGCGGTGGTTCTCGGTCAGGATGCTCCCCAGCGGGGCTCCGGCGTCAGCAGGCTTCCCTGCATAGGCTGGGCCTCCCAGCCCGATCAGCGTGGGGCTCACCAGCATCTGCTCGCCGCGGTTGGCGCACGTTACGGTCGGCAGTGGCTCACGCGGGTCGTGCACCCGATCTGCGCCCTGGTGGGTAGCCGGCGCGATGATCGGACTGGCCACCGCGAAGGATCCGCCACGTGGCCAGGCCGTGATGGTGTGCAGTGGCTCATCTACCGAGATGGCTGCCTCTCGGGACCAGTTGGCGATCGGCACAATGAAGGGGTCGGCGGACTCCAGGACGAACTTGCGCAGGCCCTTGGCGACGCGACGAAGCGTGGCAGCAGCCAGCGGCTTCTTGCGCTTGAAGATCGATGGGCACGGGACCGACCAGTCGATGCACTCCGCGGCGACGCGCAGGGGCTTCTGTCCCTTGGCCGGCTTCTTGGCGTGGGTCTGCGCTGGCCAGACGATCGGCTGACCGTCGCAGCGTGCGATCATGAACAAGCGCTCGCGGCTGGTCGGCGCGCCATAGCTGGAGGCCCGGCCGACCTCCCATTCGACCTCGTAACCCATGCCCTGCAGCAGCTGCACGAACCGACGCCAGGTTTGCCCCTTGCGCTTGGGGTCAGGCACCAGGAACTGGTTGTGGACCGGAACCTGCTCACCGATCTCGGCCACCCGGTTCACGAACTTCTTCGGCTTCGTCGGGTGCGGAATACGGTCCAGGGTCACGACCCGGCCGGTTGCAGGGTCACGCTTGGCGATCAGCGGGCCCCACTGCAGGATCTGCTTAACGTTCTCGAGGCTGATAACCCGCGGCTGCTTCTTGCCAGCCCATTTCAGCCCAATCCAGGAAAGGTTGCGGATTTCGTGCTGCCGCGGCTGGCCGCCGGCCGCCTGGCTATGGTGGGTGCAATCGGGTGACATGTGAAACCAGCCCACCCGGCGGCCGCCGCACTCGGTGTCGGGGTCGCCCTCGAAGACGTCAGTCGTGAAATGCCGCGCCGCCGGGTGGTTGGCGGTGTGCATGCTGATGGCTTTTGCAGAGTGGTTCTTGGCCACAGCGACCGGACGGCCCAGACCCATCTCGAGCCCGGTACCGGCGCCGCCGCCGCCACAGAAGAAGTCGACAACGATCTCATCTTCCTGAGCGGTGAAGCTCAGGCTGTACTGAGTCTTGAAGTCGACAGGGGGTTGCTTGCGGGGAAATGCGGTCATGGGGAGGGGCCTCAGTGCGTCGAGGCGCCAGCCGCCTCACTGAGCCCATCCTCCAGGCGTCTCTGAAAACGCAAATTCGCGAGCCTGCACCAGCTGGCCGGCGACGTGGCCACTGGCTGCGTAAGGCTGGTAGGCCCTCAGAAGATGCGGGCTAGGGAAAGAACCTTTCGCTCCCCCACAGTCAAGGCGTAGTCACCCGGGCGCGGACCGTCGCAGGCCTGGACTCCATCGTCTTGATCTGCAGCGGTGTCGTTGCGGTCGGGGCGTCGTTGATCGGCCGCACCAGCACCGTCACCCTTGCAGCAGCCGAATAGGCGCCCTCGGGGTCGCGTGCTCGGTAGGTGAAGCTGGCTGTGCCATTCCAGTCCTTGGCCGGCTCGAAGCGCAGGCTGGCGCCCTGGATGGTTGCAACGCCCACAGTCTTTAGTGGCGGAGAGACCAGCTCGAAGTAGGAGGGCGGCGCCGAGTCGATGTCGGTACCTGACAGCGTCGTCTCAACCGGCGTGTCCTCGTCCGTGGTCAGGGAAACCGGCTGGACAACGGGCGGATCATTCACCGGCATGACGACGATGGTGACCGTACCGGTACCCGACGTGGCACCGCGGTTGTCGGTAACCTGGAATGTCAGCGTTGTGGTGCCAGACCAGTCGGCCGGCGGCCAATAGGTGATGGTCGAAGTGCTTTGGGTGATGGTGCCGACGCTCGGCTGCTGGAGAATGGTGTATCGGCTGATACTGCCGTCGGTGTCCACCGCTTGCAGGCTGAATTGACCTACGGTGTCTTCGTTCAGGGTAGCGGTTGAGTTCAGGGCCGTCGGCGGCGAGTTCGGGATGACGCGGGTGATCTCACACATGTTGCCGGTGTAGTGAACATAGCGCGCAGTAACGACATAGCTTCCGTAAATCTGCCGGGCAGAGTCTAGGCACTCTTTATCGAAGGTTGCCTGGTAGCCAGCGGGCCCACCTTTGGACCTGACATCCGCGTCGGCCGCTTCATTCCACCGCTTGCTGAAGCTGGCATAGGTATCGTTGTACTTCGGGATGTCTCCTTGCCAATAGTCCCACCCGCCTTGATCAGGGCAGCGTCCCACGTTGGTCCCGTACTGCCGATAGACGGAAATGATGTGGTTCTTCCAGCCAGCGTCGAGCCCGCCTCTCCAATACCCGGGGGAGTTCGAGTCGCAGATGAAGGAGTTCTGGCTGAAGGTCGTGCCGACCTCGTCCGCACGGGACAGCGCGCTGAAGAGGCTGAGCAGGAGGAGTAGGGCCGCAGCGACGATCGTGATCGGTGCAGGTGCGGTTGAGCGCGAAGGCATAGCCACCTCGGCATAGGGGAGTGGGACAAGTAAACGGGACATGGGATAGCCCTGGGGCGTGAGTTCACGCCGTGGAAAGGGATTCAACGGGCCGTTCCAGACGCGCGGGCGTCGATGCAGTCGAGGATGCGGTTGATCCTCCACATCGCATGACGGCGGGAGCCCGGTATCGATCGAGGTGTTTTGCGCAACGCTCGGACCAATAGCCGTCCAAGCTGAGCCGCCGGCCGATCCGAAAGCTCCAAGGCCTCGAAGGCATCCGTCGCGTCCTGCAGCTGCAGGAAGCTCGCGACGTAGCACCAACGTGTGGCCAGGCGAAATCGCCTGGTGGTTGGCTGGAAGAGCAGGTAGACCCGCTCGCCGCCGGCAGTGAAAGAGCTGCGTAGTACTTCCATGGGGCGCCTCACATGACTGGGTCAGTCGAGGCTATGTCCTATCTCCAGAATGCAAGGCCGGCGTGTCCTCACTGCATGACCCGGGCACGCGTGGTGACCGGCACCGATTCCTTCGTCCTTATCTCGAGCGAAACATCGGTCAGCGCAGGTGTGTCGTTTACCGGCCGCACGGTGACGGACACCGCCGCCGGCGCCGACCAGGCGCCGGCGGTGTCCTGGGCGCGGTAGGTGAACTGGGTGGCACCGTTCCAGTCCTTGGCCGGCTTGAAGGTGGCGGTGGCCCCGGCGAGGGTGACCTGGCCGACCGCGGCCGGCGGCACGGCGACGAGCTGAAAGACAGTGGGGGCAGGGGAATCGATGTCCGTTGCGGACAGCAGCACGCTGGCCTGGGTGTCCTCATCGAGGCTCAGGGTCTTGGCCTCGGCGATCGGGGCGTCATTCACCGGCCGGATGGTGATCGACACGGTGGCCACGTTCGACCAGGCGCCGCTGGGGTCCTGGGCGCGGTAGGTCATGGACGTCGTGCCATTCCAATCGGCTGTCGGTGTGAAGACGACGGTATTGCCGGCGAAGCGCGCGGTGCCCGCGGCTGCAGGCGCTGCGCTGACGATCTGGTAGGTGAAGGTCGAGTGGTCATCGGTAACCGGTAGGGCGCCGCTGGCCGGCGTGTCCTCGTCGCTAGTGATCGCCAGTTTGCCGGCGACCGGCGTCCGGTTGTAGCAGGTGGCGGTATCGGTCCAGGCGGACTCATTGCGCCGGCTGCCGTCGCTGTAGACGTCGTAGGTGCGGCGTTGGGTCCAGGGTCCCGTCGGCGTCGCGGCCGGGCAGGCGAGCTGGCGCGTCTCGGATGCGCTCGAGGCATAGACCGCGGTGCAGGTGTTGCTAGTGGTAGTCCAGCCGGAGTCATTGCGCTGGCTGCCGTCGGACCAGACCTCATAGGTCCGCCGCTGGTTGATAGTGCCCTGGGGCTGCGTAGCGGGGCAGCTCAGGTTTCGGTACTCGGTCTGGGTCGAGTTGTAGACGGCCTGGCAGGTGCGGCTCGTCTCGCTCCAGCCGGAGTAATTGCGACGGCTGCCGTCGGACCACAGCTGATACGTTCTGCTTTGCGTCACCGACCCTGCAGGCTGGTTGACGGGACAGTTAGCCTGCTGGCTCTCGGACTCCGTCCGAACGTAGTACACGTTTGCGGCCTGGCAGATCGACCAGGTGTACGCGGTACCTCCGCTGTCTGGCTGCGAGAAAGAGTATGGTCCGACGAAGTAGCGCCTACCTTCCCGCTCTATGATCGCGGACCCATCGCCTCCCCACTTCGACCCTGGCCAGTCATCCCAGACCAGCCACGATGCGTCCTGCGGGCCAAGCACCGCGGTGTAGCCGTTCGCGGCGGAGCGGGTAGTGAAGTAGCCGTAGGAGCAATCGGCGCCTGACATCAGCTCCGGGTGATAGCCCTGCGTCGGCGGGTTGGGATAGGCCATGCCGTAGTTGGGCGACATGAGTGCGCCGCCAGCAGACAGTGCGATCAGCAAACGACGGATCATGGTCACTCCCCCTATGGAGCGGTCAGCGGATGATTACTGCCCGTGTGGTCACCGGCAGGGATTCCTTCGTCCTGATCTCGAGAGAAACATCGGTCAGCGCAGGCGCGTCGTTCACCGGCCGCACGTTGACCGCGACCGCCGCCGGCGGCGACCAGGCGCCAGCGGTATCCTGGGCGCGGTAGGTGAACTGGGTGGCGCCGTTCCAATCTTTGGCTGGCTTGAAGGTGGCGGTGGGCCCGGCGAGGGTGACCTGGCCGACCGCGGCCGGCGGCACGGCGACGAGCTGGAAGACAGTGGGGGCAGGGGAGTCGATGTCCGTTGCGGACAGCAGTACGCTGGCCTGGGTGTCCTCATCGAGGCTCAGGGCCTTGGCGTCGGCGACCGGGGCATCATTCACCGGCCGGATCGTGATCGACACGGTGGCCACGTTCGACCAGGCGCCGCTGGGGTCCTGGGCGCGGTAGGTCATCGACGTCGCACCATTCCAGTCAGCCGCGGGCGTAAAGACGACGGTGTTACCGGCGAAGCGAGCGGTACCCGATGCTGCAGGCGCTGCGTTGACGATCTGGTAGGTGAAGGTCGAATGGTCGTCGGTCACCGGCAGGGTGCCGCTGGCCGGCGTGTCCTCGTCGCTGGCGATCGCCAGGTTGCCGGCAACTGGCGTCCGGTTGTAGCAGGTGGAGGTGTCGCCCCAGGCAGACTCGTTACGATGGCTGCCATCGGTATAGAGGTCATAGCTGCGGCTCTGGGTCCAAGTGCCACTCGGCGTCGCGGCCGGGCAGCTCAGCTGACGGCTCTCTGATCCCTTGGACGAGTAGATCGCGGTGCAGGTGTTGCCGGTCGTTCTCCAGCCGGAATCATTGCGGCGGCTGCCGTCCGACCACACCTCATAGGTTTGCTGCTGCGGAATGGTGCCCTGGGGATGAGTCGCCGGGCAGTCCTGATTGCGGGACTCCGTTTGCGTCGAGTTATAGACCGCCTGGCAATTACGGCCGATCTCGTTCCAGCCGGAATAGTTGCGCCGACTGCCGTCGGACCAAACCTCGTATGTGCGCTGCTGAGTGATGGAACCGCTGGGATGAGTCGCTGGGCAGTTCGCCTGTTGTGTTTCTGACTGCGTGCTCTGATAGTTAGGCCCGAATTCCCCACAGACCGGCTGGCGCAAGGTGTTTCGGTCCACCTCCGGACCAATTCGATACCGCTTTCCGTTGGCGGCAGTGAAATACATGCCTCTATCGATCTCGATCTGATCGACACTCCATAACTCTTGCCCCTCGATCCAGAGGTATCGGTAAACGATGTCGTTGCCATCGTTGCTGTTTTCGTACAGAAACCACGTTTGGTCATCCAGCTTGCACGTCTCTGCGATCGCGCTTCCCGACCATGTAAGGGCGCAAAGGATGATGGCCAATAGGTAGCGATAGCCCGCGAACATACGCGTCTGTTGGTGGCTGGACATTCTGATGGCTCGATTGGCGGTGTGGATGAGCCATTGTGGTGCCGCCGAAAGCGGTTTTCGGAGTCGATTTGAGCCAGTCCAGGGCGTGGATAGAGTGGGGCCGAGGTCTGCGCTTGCGTTTTCAGGAGTGAGGGGATGATTGAGCTTTCTCAAGGAGCAAGCCATGACCACCACCCACTTCTCCGCCGCCACCCGCCGCGTGTGCGGCCACACCGACAACGCGTCCTTCCACTACCAATCCAACAAGGCGCGCCAGGACGAAGAGCGCTACGCGCGCTACTCCCTGTGCAGCGACTGCTCCAAGCAACTGCGATCGGCCTGGGCGTGTGCGCCAGCGGCGACGGATGCCTCCGTTTCGGCACTCCCTGACCTATGGGGTGGCTCCGCCAAGCAGCAGGCCTGGGCGGACCGCATTCGGCGCTCACGGCAACTTCACATTGCGGGCTTCCGCAGCCACGCTGCTGCCACGCAAGAGCCTCTGCTTGAGCTGGCGCGGCTCACCCTCGATCTGATGTTTCGCATCCAGGATCCAGGCTTCTGGATCACCTCGGAGAAGGCCGGCTTCCACATTGACGCGCTCAAGGTCGACATGGAGCTGCTGTTGAAAGGCAGGCTTTCGCCGCTGGATCGCACGATGGCCAGCTCCGTCGTCGGATACTGGCTGCAGGCCGATTGGTCGGTCATCAGCACGCTAGCGCGTGACGTTAGCGATCGGATCACGCCGCGGCTCGCAGGAGAAGCGTCGGAGGCAGCGCCTGCGCTCACGCAGACCGCATTGGGTGGCTTGCCTGGAATCGCCCAGGCCGCGCCAGTGTGAATAGTGGGCTCTTGACCTTGGCTTGCACCGATCATGCGCAGGCCAGGTGCCCATACGCGGAGGAGGTAGTAGGCCATCCGTGGCCTGAGTGAACCTAGTCCTGGTCGACGTTGTTGCCTTTCCGCCCGTCAGGGTTCGCCCGAACATAAGGCGTTCCGTTACGGGTCACGATCCCGAAATCCGGGTGCTTGCCCGCTTCGACCTCCCGCACCAGTTGGGGCCGCGGGACATTGCCCCGGCCCGGAATGGTGTAGGACTGGTTCTCGCCGTTCTTGCCGTCACCGTTGCCGCGAATGTGCTTGGCCATGCTCAGTCCTCCCCGAAGTCGAAGACAAGCTGCGGCTGCGGCAGGCTGCGGTAGTGGTGGCGGACGTCCTCCCAGCGCCCAAAGCGGAAGCGCCGATAGTCGTGGACGTAGACGGTTTTAGTGCGATGAATGCGCCGAATCCGGCGGCGGCGGCGTGGAACGTTGGTCATGAAGATGGACCCTCAAGTGGTGAAAAATTGAGGGTGAGCATTGCCTCAACCGTCATCAAAACCCTTTGACGTGGCGATCGCGTCGGGCGTTAAATACGGCCTTCTGAGGTGCAGCTTACCCGTGTCACAGCGAGTGCATTTCGGAGCTACGGGTGGCTGTGTTGCCGTGGAAAGTAATCACTGTCCACCCGTTCCTTTTCCCCCAGGATGGCTTTTGGCCAACCTCATATCTCGCATCCCTGCCGAGCCACCTCGTATGAGCTGGCCCTTTTTCGTCACATCCTACGGTTGGTGCTCTGGTGTCGTTACACCAGCAATGGTGGGGATCTCTGTGTGCCTCGTAGTAGCCCCTGGATGTATGACCACAGCATAAGGCCACCTACAGCCCGAAGACAGTCTTGACAGAGGGGTGTTTCGCCGTCCCAGGCCATGCCGACGAACTGCTATATATGGTGGTGCGGGGTTGCAAGGGCCACTAGATGTCGCGTTTGTCGCGTTTCCGGCTGTGGATAAGTCGTGGATAAGCTGTTCGGGACTGGGGGGTATCCTGGGGGTCGTGCCCGGCAAGTGCGCGTGGAGGCTGGGACCAGAGCGAAGTGGTCAAATATCGTACAGCTTTCCGAGCGAGCCGAAATAAAAAGGTCGCCAGATATACCGGTTCGCTATGACCACTTTCTCCACCATAAGAAAACGTTCGATAGCCGCTGCGACGCTCTGCCCCGCTTTGCGCTAACTCTGCAGCCGTTTCCTCCGCATAAGGACGGTTCACCCCTATTACGGGCGCAAATTACGCTCGTTCGTCGATCCCTAGCTGGCACGCTCGCTCCATTCCTACTGTGTATTGGAGCCTGGACTGTGTCTCAAGAGAACGACGTCCTCGAACGCATTACCGCCGCTTTTCGCTGCGCCTTTCCCGTCGTGGCCCTTAAGACGTTCGAAGTCGCCCGCGCGCGTGCCGCGGTCAAGAAAGTCGCCGCCGACCTGGGCCGGCATTACCACGAGATGCCGTTCAAGCTGGTACCCGACCCAAACCAGATCAAACAGATCGCGGAAGGACCGGAAGTTAAGCGGGGCGTGGTGATCTTCGATCCGTATTTTCAGGACCGGCAGCGCAGCTCCAGTGAAAATCTGCCTGCCCTCAAAGGCAGTCTCGGTGCCCTAGAAAAATACGGCGTCAGCTACGTCATCGCCGGGCGGGAGGGGCTATCGGAGGAGTTCGTCTACCACATCGACCTGCCGCCCATGACCAGGTCTGAAGTCATCGCCGTCATCAAGACCGCGGAGCAAGACGTGCAGCGGTCGCTCAATGGCGGCCGCGCCACGGGGAGCGACACGGAAGCGTCGATCTTCACGGAAGAGGAACGCGGCGTGGTCGCGAACCACGCGATGGGGCTGAGCCACACCCAGATGCGCAACGTCTTCATCCTGGCGGCCAACAGCCGCCGCAACGGGAAGGAGTACCTGTCGGAGATTCGCCGTGAGAAGCACCACATCCTGCGCGAGGTTGGTCTGGATGTCCTGGAGCCGGTAGAGATCGATACCGTCGGTGGCCTGGAGCCGCTCAAGCGCTTCCTGCGTGGCCGCAAGGTGGGTTGGGAGAAGAACCTGCCGCTCAAAGGCGTGCTGCTGGCCGGCGTACCGGGCGGCGGCAAGACCCTCATGGCCAAGGCCGCCGCCGGCGTCTTCGGTACCACGCTCGTTCGCCTCGACATGAACCGCTTCTACTCCAAGTACCAGGGTGAGACCGAGCAGCGGTTCCGTCAGGCCCTGCAGACGATCGAGCAGATTGCACCCGTCACTGTGCTGATCGACGAGATCGACAAGGCCTTCGCCAGTGGTGAGGCGGACAACGAGATCTCTCGCCGGCTGCTCGGCAGCTTCCTGTACTGGCTGCAGGAGCGCCGTGAGCAGGTCTTCATCGTTGCCTCGGCAAACCGGGTCGCGGCGCTGCCGCCGGAGCTGATGCGTGCCGGCCGATGGGATCGCTGCTTTTTCATTGACCTGCCGAGCGCGGACGAGCGCGAGGCAATCCTGAACATCCATCTGCGGATCGCCCAGTGCGAGGCAAAGGATCTTGATCTTGCCGCTCTGGTGCGTGCGAGCGACGGGTACACCGGCGCCGAGATCGAGCAAGCCGTCACCGATGCGCGTTATCTCGCGGCTGAGAGCGACGCTTCGGTAGGCCAGGCCCTGCTGCTGCAGGCGTTGGAGGACATCAGCCCTTCGAGCGAGACCCGCAAGGCCGACATCGACGCCATTCGCCGCCTGGGCGAGGACGGATTCACCCGCGCCAACACACTCGACCCGATCGTCGAGCCGTACGGCGGACGCGCACTGGAACTGGGCTAAGAGGAGCTATCAGACATGAGCCATATTGTGAAAGGGAAGGTTACGGTCGCCTATAGCGACGCGGTGGTCTTCAAAACAGCCCTGGCTGGACTGGGCATCGTACTGACCAACGAAAGGCTGTATCGAGTCGCGGTCGGCTATACCACGGAGCGCTACGACCTGGTGCTTCAACACCTGGAAAAGCCTCAGTTCCGCCTGGGCTTCAACCTCGAGGGCGGCCGTTACATGCCCTACCAAGAGGACTACGGCGACGTTGGAGAGTGGACGCGCCAGGTTAGCGCGGAGCTGGCCGATCTCTACCTGGCACATCACTACGCCGCGGCCCTGCGCGCCGAGAATTATCAGGTGGAGATCCGGCGGGAGAACGGCCATTTGGAAGTGATTGCCGAGGAGGCAGTATGGTGAAGCGCGTAGTGGTGACGATCAAAGCGGCAAAGGTGACCGCCGACTTCCAGGGCTTCGAGGGCAAGACGTGCGAGGACCTAGAGCATCGGCTGCGGCTGGAAGGGACTGAGGTCACCGAGGTCGAGCTGAAGCCGGAGCATGCATTCGAGCTGCAGGCCGTAAGCACCCAGAAGGTCATCTACTGACCTCGCCGACTACCTACCGCATGGCCTACTCATGAAGAAAAGACACCACTGCACCCTGATTGGGATCGCAACCCTGCCGCCGGTTGCTGCATGTCTTGCGCTCAACTGGCTTGGCTGGCCATCTGCATCGGTCATCGATCAGCATGTACGACTGTGGGTCTTCGGATCGTTCGGCATCTTCTGCATGTCAGCCTGGGTGTGGTGCCTAGAACACTACTACGACTCCGGATGGATATATGTTCCAACGACCGGTGCTTGTTTCGCCGTCGGGCTGGGCTTAGCAACCGATCTCTCTCCAGCGCTGATGGTATTTTTCGAGGTAGTCGCCGTAGTGGTGATGCTCGGATCCCTATTCTTGGCGCTTGTAGATCACTGGTGGACACCAGGGCCTGGTGAGGCCGCAACGCCTATGGCAGGAGAACCCCAGCCTGTTACCCCTTTGGCGGCCTCACCTCAGCCAGTTGCGCCACAGCCGCTCCAGCAGCCTACCATCGCACCGGAGAATCAGCGCGTCGGTAGCGAACAGCGCGCGGCTGCAGGGATAGGAATGGATACCGGCCATGTAGGGCGCCGCCTGTTCCTCGATGAAGGACCGCAAGCATGACCCGCTCCGTGCATAGGCAATCTGCCGGCGGCCGGGCTGCAGCGGCCCGGCGCATCGTGATTTCCGCAGGGACGGTGACCGGCTTCCAGGACGAAGTGAGCTTTGCCGGCCTGCAGCTCGAGTCATTTGAGCGCAAGCGGGTTTCTCACGTGGTACCGGCCGGCGTCCTTAAACGGCTGTTCTTCGGCGCCATTCGCAGCGTCGCGGGAGAGTCGACGAGGCTTGCCGCCTGGACTAGGACCTGGCGGTGCGCCTGGCTCGTTCTGGTCGACGAGAAGCGGTACGGCCCGTTCATTGAGCGGCATGAGGCGATCACCTTCGAGAAGCAGCTGATCAGGGCCCAGGGCAAGCACCTGCCCCGAAATGATCACGAGGCTGGAGCATAGCCGTGACCCGACTGCACGTTTTCTGTTTCGCTCTGCTCGGCTTCGCTACGTCGTCTGTGCTTGCCGCACTTCCAGATCTGGCACCACGTAGTCAGCCAAGCTTCGTGGCCAGTAGGGCATATTTCATCGCCGACGATCAGTACCTGGTGGCAAGCAAGCCTGATGGCGCAGACGAGGTTCGAATTTGCCCAGGGCGTTACGTCGAACGCGCCAGCGGGCCTGTGTGCCGCGTCCTAGACCCTGATGGGCTCAATCACTTTCTCGGCGGGACGGTCACCGGCGAGACCTTCACCCTGGATGAAACCGTGCAGCGTCTTTCTGGGGGCAATGGGACCCTCAAGGAAATGACTCGCTCGCGGAGGGACAACCCGGGCTTCCTTTTATCGGTCGCCTATCCGTCTACAGCCGATCTGCATATGCAGCACTCGCTGGAGGACATCGCGGTAGCCGCGCCTACCGTGGCCGATATAGTTGGACGTTCAAGCGCGGTGCAGATGCTCGCGATTGGAGTTGCGTTCAGTGTGCTGCTGTTCGCAGCATTTCTAGGCTTTTGGTGGTGGGAAGGCCGAAGGGTGGCCGCACGGCGTGGCTCGCAAAACGACCTGATTGAGGCCTACGCGGCGGCAGCGCGGGCGCGGTCTCCAGTACCTCAGGTGGAGAGCGGGCCGCCCTCGCTGACCAATTTGGCGGCGGCGCAGACTCGCTCAAGGCGGTCCCCGCCGCCCGAGCCGCCCGAGCTGCCAACCGCGGCGAAGCCGCCGGCCGCGGTGAAGGTCGTCGGTGAGGAGGCACAGTCTGGCCGCAAGCTCTTTCTGGACTGATCGGACGTTTTGGTTGTGACCCTGGAACGCCTCTGGACCGAGCGTTTGGCGCGTCGTAGAATCGAGGTTCTTGATCTGCAACATGCGTTGCGGTCCAGACGGCCATTCGGCCACCCTCAGCTGCTCAGCAGCACTCTCCCACCCATACGGGCCAATCCCCGTATGGGGAAAGGTCCGTCCATCGATGAGACCTTTCATGAAAAACTCTCGCTTTCTCCTGTTCCTCCTCACCTTCGTGTTGGCGTCCTGCACGCTGCTCGGCTGCACCAGCGCACCTTTACCACCTGCCGAACCCGGATCCCTGGTCCAGGCAAAGCGGATCGTGCCGGTCTGCCAGGCAATAGCCGGCACCTACCAGTGCAACTGGATCGAACTGAACGCACCTGCCGTCCGCCCGGTACCGGCAAACGCGCGTCGCATCATCCTCTGACCATCACACGGACGTGACGGCTGCGCCCCGCTATGGGACGCAGCTGGAGATCCAGGAGAACACCCATGTACTACGCACGCTTCGCCAACGGCAACATCTGGCCTATCGAGGGCTCGACGCTGACCGCCTATGTCGGGATGGGCATCGCCGACGTTCATGACTTCGACGAGCACAACCTTCGCGACCAGGTCCACGAGGCCGCGTTAGGTACCTTTGCCCTACGTCGGGTGCAATGCACGGTCGCCTGGGGCAACCCCAAGGAGATCGTGTTCCGGCTGCAAGGCTGGATTGACTGGAGCGCCTTCCCTGTACGGCCGGACGAGGTCTGGCAGATCAGGGAGGTCGTTGAGCACTACGGTCAGCTGTTCGGCTGGTCGCTTGATGAGCAGATGCACGCGCTGAAGGCGCATGGCGCTCCGGCGCCGGCGGAGGACATCGTGATGCTCGGCTCCGGCCGGGAATTGCGAACCCCTGCAGTGCCCAGCGTCAGCAGCTACGCACGGGTCTGCCAGTTCGGGTTTGAGCTGGCCCGGCTCGATGTGCCTGCCGATGAGATCGGGTTGGGCCTTCATGGCCTTGTCCGAGCTTGCACGGTTAGTGGTTGATCAATAAAAAAAGCCCGGCATTGCCGGGCTTTTTTTATTTCGTGAATTGAAATCCTGTTGTCCACGGGACGAGTTGGCTGCTGAGGGCTGGGTAGTTGGTAACGAGGTGAATAACTTCCCATGCAGTAAATTTTCTTATCGGCAATACGCCAAACCGCCTACTCGGATCTAGGAGCTGGAGCCTCTCGATCGCTTTGGATATGGTCGACGTTGTAGGAGCGCCGCAGGCTGTACACGTCACCTTAGGAAACTCCGGCATTGTCATTATCAGTAGTGTTTTATCAATTCGCCCTAACCGAACAACGAGCCTCGTAAGTAGCGCAAGCCGCAATAGTCTCATAAACAGAACGCGCCAGAATCGCCTAGGCTTGGCCTTAGTCTTTTCTATTACATTGGTTAACTTAGGAAAGTCGAGTAGTGCGTGCAGCGTTTGCAATTCGCTTTTTGATTGTGCACTAACATGCCGAACAAAGAGCCAGCTCTCCAAGCGAACTGTCGAGGGTAAGGCCGCGGCCTCGAACTGTTTGGCGTAATAGTGAACTTTTTCAGCCATATCTCCCCTCAGGACCTTCAATACATCATGCGGTCGACCGGCAAGGTGTAAAGAGAGTATATCTCCCCGATCCCAAGAGACCTTGATATTCTCCTCGACATGACAGCCGAGACCCTGTGAATGCATAACGCCTGCCAAGATATATAGGGCTAAAAACCAAGGGAAGAAAAGGCTTGGGTCGAAGGTGTCTGGCAATACGAAGCACGGATCATAAGATGTTATTTGAGTTTTGATAAATGCGAAGCCGACTGCAATAAGGCAAAATATAATCGCCATAGCCCATCGTTGGTGATTAATTTTAATGAACGAACGAAGCAATGTGCCGGGGCGTAGAATTATGGGCTTTTTGCCGACATACTGGCTGATGTACGTCATCCAAATTAATAGCAGTACCGCTCCAATAGTCATAAAGATAAGTGCCAGAAGCGATCTGGTGAGTGGCCAATAGCTAGGTATTGAACATAGATCCATGAGTTCCTCAATTTTATGTCTATAGTACAAACAGAGCCTTAGCCGAGAATTAGATGAGGAACGAAGCGCGAGCTATCCTTGGTCACTAAGGTGCTGTCCTCTCGAATACCGATCCCGGCCGCACAGTCGCCGATCACCCAGCTGCCAATCAGCGTGTAGTCATGGCCGAAACGTGGCAGCGGCGCGCAGCGCTGCAGGATCTGGGGCGAATTGCCGTACGGGCCATCCACGACCTCGCGTTCGCCGGTGGCGGTGTGCAGCTCGATGTTCGAGCCCTCCCGGGAGAAGAACGGCTTCCGCACCCAGCCCGGCGGTACCGGGGCAGAGCGCGTCGTATCGACGTGGCACTCCAGCAGATTCGGGTGCCCGCGGTGCATCTCCCAGAGCAGCGGCAGCATGCCCTTGTTCGAGATGATGGCCTTCCACATGGGCTCGATGAACTGGGTGTCTGACTTGGCCACCGCCGCGCCAAACTCTTCCTCGAAGATGAACTCCCAGGGGTGCAGTTTGAAAAGGTGGGGGATCCACCGGTCCTGCAGGTCGACGAAGCGACCTTCCTGCAGACCAATCTCCTGCAGGTAGATGTGCTCGGTCTGCAGGCCGGCCTTCTCGGCAACCGCGCGCAGGTAATCGCAGGTGCCTTTGTCTTCCTCGGACCCGTCGATGGAGGCGAAGTAAAAGGGGTGCTTCAGGCGCAGCGCCTGGAACGCCTGGCCCAGTCTTTCCTCGATGCTGTTGAACTGGTCGCTTCCCTGGGGGAGCAGGCCGCGCGCCATGCCATCCTCGAGCCAGTCCCATTGGAACGCTGCCGCCTCGTAGATCGACGTGGGGGTGTCATAGTTGGCTTCGATCATCTTGGCCGGGCGCTTGCCGTCGTAGACCAGGTCGAAGCGGCCGTAGAGGTGCGGATGCCCCTCTCGCCATGATTCTGCGATCGGGTCGAAGAACGCCTCTGGGATCCCCAGGCGCTTCAGCAATTGCTCATCGCGTACAACACGGCCTACCAGGTCAAGGCACATGTGGTGCAGCTCTTCGGTGGGCGCCTCGAGGTCCTTCTCGACCTGGTCGAGGGTGAAGGCGTAGTAGTGACGCTCGTCCCAGTAGCGCTCCCCCTCAATGGTGTGAAACTTGAAACCGTTGCGCTCGGCCCGGGCCTGCCAGTCTGGTCGTTCTTGATGAGCAATGCGTTGCATGGTGTTCTCCCTAGCCGCCGAAGCTGCCGCCGCTGAAGCCGCTTGCTCTCGCAACGGCGCTGCCGCCAAAGCCACCACGCGAGGTAGCGGCGGAGGTGTTTATGGAGGACCGACTACTGCCGATCGAGCTGGTAGAGCTGGTGCTGGGGGAGCTGGAATAGCGACTGGTAGACGGCGGACTCGTGTAGCCGCTGCTCACCCGGGGCGCTGGCGCGGTGTAGGCATTGCTCGTGCGTGCCTGGGTCGAGTTGCTGAAGCGCGATCCCATCTCGATGCGTCGATTGAGGCTGGAGGAGGCGAAGCCACCGCGATCATCCCGGTAGCGGTAGACCGGCTCGCTGAAGCGGCTGGTGCCGCCGTTGTTGAGCATGCTGCCGATCAGCAGACCGGTGAGCAGGCCGTCGTTCGAGCCGCCCGCATGGCTGGTGTTTGCCGCCGCTTGCGCCGCGGCGATCTGCGATTCGGTAGCACGTCCGCTGGCGGCGATCTCGAAGCCGCCAAATTTCGGCGCGAATTTGCCGGCATCAGCCGTTTCGCAGTAGCCGGCGACGAAGTCTTCCTCGCACTGCGCCTGGGTGTCATAGGTAGGCGCGCGCCGTTTGTGCTCGGCCAGCGCGTCCATGTAGGACTCGGCGCAGATGTTCTCCGGAATGCGCGCGTCGACGCACTGCTTCACGGAGTCGAAGGACGCCACCTTGTTGAGGACCTGGCCTTTCTCCGGGGCATCGCAGCCGCTGACCGATACGACGGCTACGGCGAGCAAGGACAGTTGGACACGTGAACTGCGTTTCATGGCGGTCTTCCTTAAGCGCTGGGCGTCATGCAGGCGGCGTTGATCAGGCCCACGGCAATGGCCACTGCCGCGACGTAGATGCCGGCTGCGATTTCGCCGTTTTCGATGCGGGTGCGCAGCGGCCGCAGCACGAGTGAGGTCGCGAAGAACGCGCCCAGCTGGATGAAGGCGCCCAGGACCGCCCAGACGACGAAGTCCAGGAGATTCACGGAATAGGCGATGACGTTGCTGGCCGGCAAGGCAAATCCGATGATGGCGCCGCCCAGGGCGACGGCCGCTGCGGTGTTGTTTGCCCGGATCAGCGCCCATTCGTTGTGTGGGGTTACCTTGGTGTAGGCGAACTGGAACAGCGCCAGGAGGACGCAGGCGGTGGCCACGTACAGGACGAACCCCAGCAGGGCGGTCGGATTCAGGGACAGGGTCAGGGTGAGTTGCAGAGCGTCGAGCATGGGTCAGTCCTTGATTCAGATGAGGTCGTGAGCGAAGAGCGTCAGGCCGCGCGAGGTTGAAACGGAAACCTCGCCCAGGGCGTTTTCCTCGACTGAGAACAGCAGAAATTCCCGCCGGCCAGGAATGCCGAGGTCACGGCTGTAGAGCATGGCCCGGTGCTGCACCTGGTCCCGTTCGAAATTTGCTGGAGGAAAGCGCTCGGTAAAGCTCTGGAGCTCTGCTTGATTGCCGGCGGTACCCCAGTCGCGACTGAAGGTGATGCCGTCGAGAAGGTAGGTAGGGCGGCCGATGGGGCTAGCCGGGCCGGCGGTCTGCAGCAGGTGGTCTTGCGATTCCATGGGCACCCAGCTGAGGTAATTGAACAGGACGATCGACTCGACCTGCCCGTGCTCTGTGTGCACCTGGAGCCAGTAGTCCTCATCGGCAAGGTAGACCCGGTAGAGCTGCGCGCCAGCACCGAGGTCAATGACGCCGATGTTCTCGATTGGCTGTGCACTGGGGAAGGTGACCAGCGTCAGGCCAGTCATGGCGCTGGGCAGCTGGGGGTCGATGGTGAGGGGAAGACCCTCGCGCAAACCCAGGGGATAACCTACGGCGAGTTGGCCGGTAGGCATGGCACTGAAACCCAGTGCGCTGCGGATACGTTGCAAGAGAGACATTGAGGATCCTCGTGACGGTGGGAATGGCTGATGGCCGCCGGCAAGGTCCGTTACGCGTCGCCGGCAGGATCACGCTACCGGCAAAGGTAATTATGCAAGTTCCGAAGGGGTGGCGAGTTCGCCCCGAGACAGGGCGTGAACCGAGTGACGATCACCGGGGCATCATGCAGCCCAGCGCGACCAGGCGTGAGATAGCGCAGACCGGTTTGGTCGACGCGTGGATTGGTCTACCTGTCTAGCCAAGCGAGTGCACAGCGAGCGATACCGTAAAGCACTGCTGGAACCAGTATCGCCGCCAGCATGTATATGGTGAAAATCCGGACAAACTGCTCTGCAGATTGAATGTCGTGCAGCACTACGATAGTCGGTACCGCTATCGTGCAGATGATAACGATGAGCACCCTTAGGATCATCTCGGCGTTACTCCCTACCTGCCAGCTTGGATTTCTCCTCTGCTTCCTTTGCATCTTTTCGATTTTCGATCCATACAAAAAGATAGATGCCCACTACGGCGATGACCGCAACGATGCAGGCCGCACCCCAGACGTAGGTAATAAGGATGCTGAAAAATTGCTCGATTGACTGGACATCATGCAGTGGAATGATAGTGAACACCAAGACGAAGCAGGCGAGAAGCATCAAGAGAGCAGCAGGCATATAGATGAGTCCTAAGATAAAAAGTGATGTTAAAGCTTGACCGTTTTTAGCTAAAAGGCCTGCTAGAGCGGTTCATCGTTGGGCCAACGAAATCTGGATTGGCACGCGTGATCTTCGTCAAAGGTGTTCTGGCCTCTTGCATATGCGCAAGCAGCAGCAACCGGAAAAACACGGCGAACATAGCGAAACCCGGCGTCGTCCAAAAACAGATTTTCACGCAAAGAGTCATTAATGAGAGCATGAGACCTTCTGTATGATTTATCTCGTACAGAGCTGCGAT
This sequence comes from Pseudomonas sp. RIT411, assembly GCF_003057735.2. NCBI lineage: Bacteria > Pseudomonadati > Pseudomonadota > Gammaproteobacteria > Pseudomonadales > Pseudomonadaceae > Pseudomonas > Pseudomonas sp. RIT411. Next base: position 26,049 of record NZ_QBIZ02000013.1, on the reverse strand, counting down.
CATTGTCCCTAGGGTAAAAGGAATAAACCAAAGGCTCGTTCGAGCAGCCGTTGTCAGCTCCTCACGACGGGCTTGTACAAGGTCTTCACTATGCGCAACACTCATAAATTAAACCGCCCGAAACGAATAAGTTGGGAAAGAGCCACTCACATTCGCGTCGTAAAAAGTTTCGCCAGAGGTTCCACTCTTTGGAATGGGGCCATGCCGAACGTGGAGGGATTTAGAGCGTCAGGTAGCCCAGGCAGAAGCATCTGCCCGGATACCTGATCCCGCGTCGGGACAGCTGGCGTCAGGCGGACGGCTGCTTCAGTCGTTCCAGCACGGCGGCTGCACTCTGCTTGCCGGGTGTGATGCCGGCATTCTTCAGGCGCTCGTCGAGATCAGCACCCGACGCCTCCTTGGCCAGCTGCTCGGCAGCGTCCTGAGTCGCCGTTTGCTGCTGCAGGCGCTGCTCCATGCGTGCGAGAGAGTCGACCGCGGTCTTCATCCGGCCATTTGCCTGTCCGCTGGCCAGGGAGGCGTTCGCCCGGGCGCTGTGGGTGACCTGGTGCGCCTTTGCAACCTGGATACGCTGCTCCAGCTGCTGGATGGTGCCGGCCGAGGTATCGAGGCTGCCTTTGATGGAGGCGATGTTGCGCGCATAGTCCGCAGCCATGCTGCGCTTCCCTTCGAGGGCGGTCTCGGTGCGTGCGATCCGGCCTGCTACCTCTTCTGCCAGGTCCTGAGCGCCTTTTTCCAGCGCGGCGCGGGCCGCCTTCTCGTCCTGCTGAATAGACGCCTCCAGCTGCTCGATTTCGCGCTGCACGAGAGTCTGCTGGGCCATGAGGGTAGCCAGCTCGCGCTTGCCTTGATCGATCGCTGCCCGAGCATCGCGGATTTCCTGGTCGATGATGGTGGTAGCGTTGGCGTCGATCACCGCGGTACCGGCCTCGGTGACCTTACCGCGGAACAGAGTGACGAGTTTGGAGAGGATGGAGGGGCTGGTCATAGGGAGTCCTGCTGCTTGAAGAACGATTGGAAGGTCGCGGCCGCGGTTTGCACGTTGGTGGCCAGCGTGAAGATCTCGGTCAGTACGGTGTTCAGGTCGGAGCCGGCATGCAGCGAGCCATACATCACGTAATGGCCGGCGCCATCAGCGTTGGTCTCGAGGCCGATAGCGGAAAGCGGGAATAGGCTGCGGGATGAAAGGACCGCAGCATTGAAGGCCTGGGCGTCGCTGACCGCCTCAGCAGGGACGAGGGCCGAGTCGACCACGACTACGTCGTTGACGACAGCGATGTAGATCTCGAGGTCGCCCATAGCCGGCAGTACGACGCGAATCGCGTCTTGCTGGTCCAGGAGGGTGACGTCGAAGGCGAAACTGCTGACAGAAACGCCAGATGCCAGCGCGGCGTAAAGCGTGGAGGGGGTCCAGTTCGGTGAGGGCATGCATCGCTCCTTGGCGGTGGCAATTTGCAGCGTGGCGCTGCTAGACCCAAGCTTGCCGCCTCCCGTGGAAATGCAAGGCCGAGTTCGCCCCGGCTGGGGGCGTGAACCCCATGTTCCTGACGTATGCAGTGACTTCTACGCCGGCGGCCCCAGAGCCTGGGCCGGTTGTCCATCGATCGCCGCGACACAGCGGGCGGGTACAATCCACGTTTCCGGATCACCCACGCCTTGCCTCGCCGAATACCGTGCGGCGACGCCGGGGTCGGCAACGGGAGTCCGTCATTGAGCGGGCGTCACTGACGCTCTCAGCGGGACGCGCTGTTCTCGCAAACCACATCTGCCCCCAACGAGAGCCATGGGATGCTTCCCGATTTCAAGAACGAACCAGCCGAACAGGACCTCGAGCGAGTGCTGCAACAGCTGCAGACTCTGGATCGGCGCGAAGCGCTGGGCGTCGGCGCTATCCACGCCTACCTATCGGCGAGGCCTTTCGTCGCCGGCCGCCAGGGTCTGCTGGCATGGGGGCTGGTCCTAATGTCTCTAAGCGTGATGGTCAGCGTCGCCGGCGGCTGGCGCTGGTGGATGGCGATCCTGCCTTCGGTAGTTCTGTCATTCCAGATCGCCGCGTACGTCTGGCTTCACCGAGAGGCCGTTGAGGGTTATCGCCTGGTTAAAGACAGGATCCCCCGACGCTACCTGGCCGCCGCGGTCCGGAACCGCGCGCTGCTAGACCGTATGTTCCGGGAGCAGCTTTTCAGGGGCGGACGGGGCTCCGCCGGCGATTGATCGTGGGCGGCCGTTTGGCTAGGCGCGCCGGCATCTCCAGTCGGTAGAGCCTCATGACCTATAGCCTGGATAGCAGCGACCTGATAGCCGACAGGAAGCCACCAGGCGCGGGCTCGGACTCGGTCTGCCTAGAGGCCTCGCGGTAGGCTGCCATCAGGGAGGCGTCGCGGGAGAGCATTCGGAGCACGCACATGTTCGCATCCGGCGTCGGCTTTTCGAGATGGTACCCGTGTCGATCCCGGAGATAGGCAGCAGCTGCTGCGCTTCTCGACCTGCCTGCCTGGCAGTTGATCACCACGAATACGCGCTGCGCCGCCAGAGTATCTAATCGAGTTCGCAACTCCTCTGCCTTGGGCATCAGCAGGTAGTCCCGGAAGGTACGTTCGAAATTGCTGCCATACAGAGCAATGGTTTCCTCATCGAAGCCTGCGTCAATGAAGTGGTGGTAGCTGACGCTTTCCCAATGGTTTTCGTCGATCGCTGCCGGGTCCTCGGGTCCATCGGAGATAGACACCAGGTGGCTACCGGCGGCTGGCCGGAATCGTTCCGCGTCGCCACGGGAGAGGAATAGGCACTGCGCTTCGGGAGCTTTCATTTGGGGTGTATCGATCCGGGTTGTTGAGGAATCGCCGGCGCCTGCATACGGCCGCACGGGCTTACTGACATACCTTGGCATTGCCCTAGCAACACGATGGGCAGGTTCACCCCCTTTTGGGGCGCAAATAAGCCATCGACTAAGCCTTACTACCGCTGATCATTTCCTTGCCGCGACACGCAGTGCCTTTTGGCAGTTAGCTCCTCGCGGCGGCCGAGCCCAAGGTGGGTACGGTAAAACCGGCACGCAGCGAGCAACAGCCGATTTCATCCAGTGAGCTGGCATCGGGCGTGTGCGCATCGGAGGATCTAAATGAGCGCCATTCACCGCTTTCGAGTTTGTCTGCTAGCCGGATGTATGGGTGGGTTAGGTATCGGAGCACTTAGCACCCTGGCAGGCGGCGGTGTGCAGGGCACAGCCATCGCTTGGGCGTCCTGGTATTACTGGATTTGCCTCGGTATCTGCAGTGCTTTTGTTGTCGGTTTCAAAGACGTCCGCGGACAGGCAACGTGGGCAGCTGCTTTCGTTGTCGCGATCGCATTGATTGCTTTCGGTGGCGTCGGGATTTATCACGTCGGCGCGCTGATCGGCGACGGTATGAAGCCGATCGGCTTCACCTACTCGGCACACTGGTACTTCATCGTCTGTGTCTGCCTCGGAGGTTACGCCGCGTTGGTGATCGGTATCGGTACGGCCAGGAACCATGTTCTGTGGATCTTGGCGTTCGCCATAGCGGGCGGGCTACTGATGGCTTTGGGTATACAGAAATTCGCCGATGTGCCAGATGCCCATATCGTTGCCGAGCGGCTACAGCATGATCTCGAAGCCTCAGCCGGCGTCGTTGCTCGTGTCTTCATGTGGATAGCACCAGGGGCGCTGGCCGTAGCCTACGGTCTGATTGCGTTTCTAGCGACCAAGGCCAGAGTAGTTCGCAAGCTCACCGTTGCGTGACTGAGGCCATCCGGTACAGGCCGGCGCTGAAGCAGGACGCTGCGTAGTTAAGTTCGTGTGTCTTTTTCACCCCAAGAGCGGTGACTGCTGGTCAAGCTTTACCTGAATTTTTCCGTCACTCACGCACCTATGCGGCGCGGATGACTCCCCCCGAAACTGGAGAAGTAGATGAAAGCGATTAGCCGTTTGTTTTGGAGTTTGGTAGCAGGCTCCTTCCTGGGTACCGGTATCGCGTTTTTCAGCGTGCTGATCGGCAAGGGCGGGGAGGAGCTTGGCTTCACCGCCTGGACGTTCTGGTACTACACGATCTGCATGGGACTGTGTGTAGGCCTGCTGGTCGGCTTCGATACCGTCCGTAAGCACGCCGCTTGGATGCTGGCCTTCGTCATCGCGATCGGGCTCGTCATGAGCGTCGGGTTTGTGGGCATGATGGATGTGCACGCCACCGGCGATATGGTCGAGCGGATGCAACAGCAGCTAGAGGCTATGGCGCAGTTGATGGCTCAGGCGGTGATGTATGTGGCGCCGGGCGGGGTGGCCCTGGCCTACGGTCTGGTCGCTTATGACACGGTGCGGTCGGGAGCAGGGCGCCGCTTGGCGGCGCGTTGACTGGCGCGTTCGTACGGCTAAGGCTCAGCGAAGCGTAGGCCTATCCTTTTAGCCTCCGCGCCGGCCTTCTACCGCGGCGCCAACTGATCGAGGCTTCCAAACGCATCTTGCATCAGCAGAGCCTTCACCGCGCGGGTGCGGCGGGTCTGCAGCAAGTTCGGGGTGCTGCGCAGCATCTCCACTGCGCCGGCAATCTGCCTCGTGCGAGATCTCAGCCAGTTGGCGTCAGAGCTGATCGTGGCCCCAGCGTTGCAGGTCAGCAGGGCCTCGACCTTGTCTCGTAGCTCTTCGGTCATGACCACCCGTCCCAGGATGTGGAAGTCGTTGTGCTCAAGCGTACGACAGTCGGCGGCGGTCATTGCGGCGAGGTTGGAAGGGATACCGGCGCAGAATGTCTTGGTACCCAAAAGGCCGATCGCCTCCTGCAGCAGCTCGCCGGCTGATAGCGATCCAGCCTGCAGGGGAATGATCACCCTGGCGCCGGCGTCTATCCAGCTCCGTATGTCCCGCGCGTACCGGTGCCAAAGGAGCAGGGTCGCCTGCTGATCGCCCACTACGTCTGGGGCGACGACGCTCAGGTTCTCCGGCCGCAGGGTCGTGGTGCACAAGGCGCGATAGAGCATGAGAACCCGGGGCCAATCCATGGCTAACTGCCGGCGGAAGGCGGTAAACGCGCCTGAATCAACGAAGACTTTCCCACCCCTGTCCAAGTGATCAGGCAGAGCCCGCAGCTGCTGCCTGAGCGTCACTCGATCGGCGACCACCCCTGTTGCTATCCCGACGTCGAGTGCGGCTTGAAGGTCGCTGTCGGCGGTGAAGCCGGAATGGAACGCGATATTCCAGGTGAAAGGGGAGGGCATGGTCGGCGACTCGCTTCGGAAAATGCCTACCCTGTCAGCCTTTTGAAATACGCAAGTCACAAGCGCAATAAGCGAAGCTCTAACGCCTCTAGCCCGGTATCTGGAGCGCAAACTTGCATTTTGAAAACTCGTGGGACCGTCGATCTACCCCAACAGAGGTAGTAGATATGACGAACCAGTGGTTTGAAGCGCAACGGCTTGAAAGGCGATGGACTGTCATCCGTCGTGCCTTGACCCGACGTGGCACCAACTTGACTCAGTTGGCCGAAGCCAACCAGCTATCCAATTTGCGCACTGCCGCGAGAACGCCTTTCCCCGCCGCGGAAAGCGCTATCGCGCTAGCACTTGGGGTGACCGTCGAGGCGCTCTTCCCGGAGCGATATGGAGTCGTCTGGTCGGAGCATGCCCAGAACACCTTCGATGAGCTTCTCGATCGTCTGGGTGGAGCCACTGCCGCACAGGCTGGAATGAAAGGGTTTGGGATACATGTTGCCCAGTGGGAGACGCGGCCGGTTGATTTGGCGGATTGCCCAGGCTCGGAGCCGGAGCGCCTGCGCTGGATCAAGTCCAGTTTGCGTCGACGTCAATTTGTGCTTGAGCACCTTGCCCATCATGCTGGTGCACGCCGGAGCGCGCTCGATGGTCTGGGCAAAACGCCCCATGTCGAGTTGCAGCGGATGATCGCGCGATGCCTGGGCGTCGCGCCAAAGGCCATATGGCCTGAGCGTTACCACAAGGATGGCGAAGCGATCGTCAAGGGGAGCGACGCTGCGGAGCAGCCGGAGCGTACTATCGAAGAATATGATCGACTCAGCCTTCGGACAGGGCTCTGGTTGCCCCTACGCGATCTCGTCGGTTTGCCTGGACTGCAGGGACGCTTTACCGCTATCCGCCGGCACGCAATTGCTCAACGGTGGGTACTCCGTTCCCGCTTCGAAATTACTGAAGTGCTTTTCTCGTCGCTACCTGCTGAGACGAAAGTGCACCTGTTATCCCTCAGCTCCGATCCGGAAATTGAGAAGCGCGTGACCCTCGTTCATCCAACTGGGCAAGTGACTTTGTCATGCGTTCACATGGCAGAAAGCGTGCTCGCGGAAGTGAAATCAGCCGACGGCGGCGTTCATCTCAACCTCAGTGACGGATCCGGTGCGACCTACAACATACGGATCTGTCGCACGGCGATCCCGGCGCTTGCAGTCGCGTTGCTCGGTCAGGCGAGCGATGGAACTGAAGTGCCGGATTCGCAAAGTTAGGTTCATCCCTCAACGCGGTAGGAATCGAAACCATCGAGCTCCTTGGCCTTGCCATGCTGTGCAAAGCCAAGGAGTTACGTCCATGAACACAGCTGCAGTCTTTGCCGCGCTATCGCGCGCTGGTATCGAACCCTTCCCCTGGTGCCCAGTTGACAGCGAGCTTTCGCCAAAGCAGATGCATCGTCTGTTGCAGCGGCTGCTCACTGAGCCCTATGCCGACGGCTACCTTGCGATCAGCGAAGGTGTCGACCTCGGCGCGTCAACTCGGATACTGACAAAGCTTCGAGTACCGGGAGCTCCGGCATTGGTCCGGCGCATGGCGGACAAAGCGCTACGCTCGGATGCAGAGGCCGCATTTTTAGCTGCGCGCATGGAGCGTGTTCGCACCAGAGCTGAGCAGCTCTATCAGGCTGGTCATCTACGTTACGCTCACGTCGACGATCGTAGCGCTGGCGACCATGACGGTCGCACCTATCAGGTGCTCGAGCTCATCAACGAGACGCTGGACCAGTCCAATCTGCGGCAGACCACGCCGAAATGCATGCGGACCCTGGCTGCTTTGGAAGCCGCGCACCGTCAGAAGCTGGGTTGGAGGCGACACTTACCTCGCCCGGGAGTCCTGGGTTGGCTCGGGGCGATCGCCTTTGCCGATGCCGCCGCAGCGCTTTGGAAAGGACGCCTGATTTACGGCTTGGCAGTGGGCTTGGTGAGCCTCGCGCTGCTTGGCCTGGCCAGAAGCGAGAAGCAGCGTACGCTCAAGGGTGAGAAACATCGCGCCGCACCGCGCGACGATTTGATGTGCGTGTCGCCACCACCTGCAGGCCAGGCCATCGAAGTCGACCGCGGTAACAAGGCCTCCTGATGCAGATCATCTTCGGTATCGACGCAGCTGAGCAAAAGAAGAATCGCCAGGTCCCGGTCATGTGGGACAGCGACAAACTGGTGAACGGCCACACCCTCCTGGTGGGGATGTCCGGCTCGGGCAAGACCTACACCTTGCGCAAGATGATCAGCCACATGCTGCAGTCCTGTGGCGGGCACATTCCGCGGATCCACATCTTCGACGTGCACGGCGATCTGTCGATTCCCGGGGCGTCGGAGGTTCGCTTTTCCGAGCGCACCAACTACGGCCTCAATCCGCTTCGCGTGAACCCCGATCCGCACTTCGGTGGTGTGCGAAAGCGCGTGCAATCCTTTCTCGCCACCATGAATCGCAGCATGCGCCAGATGGGGCCCAAGCAGGAGGCTTGCCTGCGCAATGTGCTGAACGACGTCTACGCCCAGTACGGCTTCAGGCAGGAGGATCCGAGTACCTGGATCGTGGAGGAGGGCGCCGCGGTGGTCATGACTGACGGCAACGACGATCGCTTGTTCATCGACGTGCCCAAGGGCGAGAAGGACGAGGCCAAGGCCCTGGGCGCGCGCTGGTCGAGTGCGCCGCTGTACAGCTGGTGGGTACCGCAGATCGAGTACCAGGGCGCCATCACGCGCTGGCCGCCCAAGCTCATGGGCCGGGCTCATCCCAGTATCCGCGACGCGCTGCGCATGGCGCAGAACATCCTGCAGCAGTCGTTTCTGGGCTCCGGCGCTGAGGCCGTCACGTACCTGGAGGTGGCCAACCGCGCCGCCCAGGGGCACCGCAAGAAGGTGATCCAGGCTCTGCGCAAAGGCCAAAGCCAGTTCGACGAAGAAGCGGAGAAGTCGGAGCTCGATAAGAGCAAACGCAAGGCCATCGACAGCTATACCGCCTACATCGATGCGATCACCACCGGCAAGGAGCTCGACAGCCTGATGCGCTACGACAGCACCGACGTGCTGAAGTCGGTGGTCGATCGGCTGCAGAACCTCGAGGCGATCGGCATCTTCAAGTCGGGGATTCCGCCCTTCGACCCCACCAATCCGGTATGGCGCTACAACATCCACGCCCTGTCGATGGAGGAGCGCAAGCTGATCGTGCTCTTCCGGCTGGAGGAGCTGTTCCTGGCGGCTGTAGAGCGCGGTGAGCAAGACCACATCGTCGACGTCGTGATCCTGGATGAGGCCCACATCTACGCCGACGACGACCCCGAGAGCCCGATCAACCGCATCGCCAAGGAGGCGCGCAAATTCGGCCTGATGCTCGTGGCTGCCTCGCAAAGCCCAACGCATTTTCCGGAGGACTTCGTCGCATCCGTTGCGACCAAGATCGTCCTCGGCATCGATGAGATGTACTGGCGCCAGAGCGCCACCAAGCTTCGTTTGCGGGAGGACGCCCTGGCCTGGGTGACCCCGACGAAGACCATGTTGGTTCAGCTGAAGATGAAGGGGGAGACTCAGAATGACTGGTTCTGGTGCACGATTGCTTAAGGGGCTGCTGCTGGCCGCGTTTGCCAGTCTGCCGCTGGCCGGGGCCGTTGCGGCCGAAACGCCGGACGAACTCCCCCTGCTTGATCGCCTGGAGGCGGTGGCCATCCCGATCGGCCGCGGCGCTGTGCTGCAGGACGCTCGGGGCTGCCTGTGGGGGGTACGGCCAGGCCAAAAGGTCCCGCAGCTCGTGGCCATCTCCGATGAGGCTGGCCACGCGTTGTGCCGCGGTGCTGCGTCAGGTGCTGAACCTGGGGCTGAGCCGGAACCGCAGGTGCGCCGCACCCCGCTGGTGAATTAAGCGCGCGATAAGCGATAAGGGGGTCTACTGCGCACTATTGGCGGTATTTGTCTGGCGAGCTATCCCTTCATCGGATCAGCCGAACGAATGACTCGCCGTCCGTATCTGGTGATGCATGCGTTTCCTCTAGCGGTGGCCTCGATGTGCCTGGTAGTGATTGCTGAAGATGAGCCGCTTCTTGTGGAGATGCTGACCGAGATCTTCGAGTCCGAAGGCCTCGACGTCACTGCCTTCGCGACGGCGGACGATGCCTGGCGGCACCTGCAGACCGCGGCGCAAGCGCCGGATCTCTTGTTCACCGATGTGCGAATGCCCGGAGCCATGGATGGGTTGGCCCTGGCCAAGCAGGTGATGGCGCGCTGGCCAGCAACTTCGATCGTCGTATCGTCCGGCGATGTCTCAGCGACACCGGAGCTACCGAAGGCCTCGTTCCTTCCTAAGCCGTGGTCGTTCGGTCAGCTGACCACCCTGTGCCGCAACGTCCAAGCGCTCCACCAGCGCCGGGACTAGCCTGCGCGCTGAACAGCTCGGAGTTCTTCGGCACCCGGGCCGTCGAGCATCGACAGCAGGTGCTTCACCGTCTGACCTGGCTGCCGTGTGGCGCTTATCGCCGCGCGCCACCGCTGAAGAGGGTGGCCCAGGCTCTGACAGGCGCTCCACGCCCACGCCTGCTGCTGCAGATCATCAAGCTCAGGCCAATCCATATGGTGTCCGTCGGCCGAGTCGGCGTGCAGCCGCTTCGCCTGGACGATCACGGCAAGCAGAAACTGGATGTGCTGCTCCGGAGAGAACGTCATGCCGGCGTACCTGCATTTGTGGGGTGGTGACGCCTACTACCGGGCTGGCGGCCGAACCGAGACGGTCTACAGTAGTACGATGACCTTAAGGAGGCGTTATGGCAGACCTTGAGTTTCTTCCCCAGCAAGCGCGGCTGCGCTGGGTCGCGCTGATTGAGCAGATGGCCGTTATGGGCCTTGGCCACCTGGTTCGCCTCTACGGGCAGCTGGAGGGATACATCCTGGCCCTGCTCGATGTCGGTTCGATTACCGCGCCACAGCACCGACATCTCGTCCGCCTGGCCAGCGAGTGGTTCGCCCAGTGCCGGGCCGAGTACCTCAAGCGCAAACAGAAGCCTCGGCGGCGGATAGCGGGCGCGGTTCGAGACAGGATCGATGAGAGTCACAGGCGGCCAGAGCGCGCCTGAGCTGAGCTACTTGGCGTGGCAGTAGAGAGCCGCCAAGGAGTGATCGAGCCAGTCCGGCGAGGCCGGTGGCTCGTTCAGCAGGTTCGGGTGCGAAGCTGCCAGGCTGGCGGCGTCGAGCTGCTGGGAGCTCGACGCCCGATCCGCTGACATCGGGCAGCCGTCGACGGCGTTGCCCCCGGACAGCGATCGGCTCAGCGGGCCGGCGGAAAATGCGATGCTGATGGCGCCGCAAAAGCCGACTGCGAGGAGCGTCCCGCTCGTGGTGCCCTGGGTGATTCGCTGAAGAAGGTGCATGCTGCCGAGCTCCGATTTGATCGACAGCAGCAGGGTAGCCAGGGCCAGTCTTCGAAAAGCCTGAGTTCGACCCAGCGCCGGGCGTTCAAAGCTGCGATGTAGGCTGGAGCGCAGGGTTGACCCACAGGCCGTCGAACCCGCGAAAGAGTGCCGCTGCGCCCATCACGTGCTCGAGGATGTTCTCGACGCAGATCCAGCGTCGCCCGGCTTCTTCGGCGGCCCGCCCGACCATCATGCGGCCGGCGAACAGATCCACCACCAGGTCGTCCGCCTCAGTCAGCCACCGTATGAGGAAGTCCGCCAAGGCGAAGGGGAAGGGCGCGCTGTGCGCTGGTAGTCCGGCTTCGACCAGCGCCTTCCGGTGCTCACGGCCGCGTCTGCAGCTGTGGCCAATCTGCAGCACGTTTTTCGGTATGGCACCCTCTGTGGGCGCCGCGAAGCTACCCGGGCGCAGGCGGTAGGCGCCGTCGCCATAGGAGGTCTGGCGCGTCTCGCCCCCGGCCGCGATGAGCCTGGCTTGCCGATCAGAATGCGGTACCAGGACCCGCCGGTTATTCGCTTTGCATCGAAGCGGATCAGGCGAGAACCAGTAGCATGGCTCCCAGGCAACGTTGAGCTGTTGCCGGCTGAGGCTCGCCCACTGGAGGGGGCCCGGTGCCTTGCTGCGGTTCTCCCACACCAGGCGGTCCATCAGGTGCAGGCCAAGACGATCTTCCAGGGCGATGACGAGACGCTCCAGATACGTGGAACGCGCCGGCGATCGGTGAAGGAAGATGTCGTTGGACAGGTTCAGGACCAGGCTACCGGTGCTGGCAAGGTTGCCCAGCAAGGGCTCGATCGTGCGACAGATGAAGTCGGTGAATTCGCTCGCCTTCGGATTACCGTATCCCCGTGGTTGCTGCAGAGGATAGGGTGGGGAGGTGAGTACGAGGTCGATGCGCTCTTCCAGCCCCTGCAGCGCCCGCGGCGAATGGCCAAACAGCGCCAGGCCCAGCGACGTGCTGAACCCCAGCAGCGTGACCTGCGGCGCCGCTCGATGCATCCCGCGCTTCGCCTTTTCGGTCAGTTGCCACACCCCTCGTTCATGTGGAACGCGCTCGAGGATGCCGCAGGCCTTGAGGGTCTGCTGATGCCAGCGAATCTCGCGCGTTACGGGGCTGCGGGGCTGACCGGCCGCGCCAATTGGCTGCTTGGCGTGAACCTCCCGGTCCTTGAGCCCTGCGGCGGCGCCGACGAGGCGGTAGAGCTCCGCGTTGGCCAGCGGCCGATCCGGACAGTTCCGGAAGGCCGCTTCGACGAGAGGGAAGAGGTCGAGCTGTGGAGATTGGACCATGGTGAGGACGGCTCAAGGTGGAGGGATACGCCTCATCTTTCCAGGCGTACCGGAAATGCAAGGGCGTGGCCTAATCCAGTAGGCGCTCAAGGGCCGGCTGGTAGGCGAACGGCGCGAGCGATCCGCCGATGCGAATCTCCTCGTCGGTCAGGGGACGATGGTGCGGCGCGGTCGCGGTCGCAGCGAACGTCGGGTCGGCCCTCAGGACCTCCAGCAATCCGTAGTAGAGGTAATGGAGCCGGGAGTGGTCGTCGTGGTCGTTGCGGCTGTGCGCGACGGTGATCAGCTGCGACAGCGCCAGTAGTGAGCACAGGTAGCTGGCTGCTTCGAGCGAAAGGGATTCTTCGACCTGGCCCAGGGTCGCCGTCACAAGCCCGCCCTCGACAGGCAGCACCAGGGCGAAAGCCCCGTTGAAGTAGCGGCGAATCTGATAGGCGCCATTGCGGTACCCGGATCCCAGCACCTGGCGCATGTTGGTCAGCACCAGGTCCTCGAACGGTAGGCAGTAGCAACCGAGGAGGTTGTAGAGCTCCTGGGTGGTGGGCTCGCTGGTGACGACGAGCTGCAGCGCGTGATCATTTCTGTGCATAGCAGATTCCTCAAGTTGAACCTGCTCAGCATCCACGAGCCGCGGTAAATGCAAACGGCCATTCATGCCGCTTGCGGGACCGGTTCGAAGGGGGGCTGTTGACCCTGGGCGCCGGCTTGACTAGGTTGCCTTCCCTTTGGCCAGTTGCGGCGCAGCGCCTAAGGAACCGGAGGCGCGATCAGCGCTCTGACGAGTCAGGTTGCAATTGGCTGCGGATCGATAAGCTACCCATGACCCCGCGCGAGAAGCGCAGCACCTGGGTGGAAGAGAGGATATGGAAGCAGCAACGATGGAAGAGAGCGTGGCGTCCCATACGCCGCGGTGGTCGGATTGGCCGCGATGGATCAAGCAGGCTGTCCCGTTATTCGTGCAGGTGCTACCCGCCTTTGTCGCATTGACGCTGCTGGCAGCGTTCACCACGGTGAGCATTCTGCTCATCTTGGGCAAAGCGGCCTTTCACCTGGCCAGCCTGTGCTCGCCGTTGATCTTCCTGGTGCTGGCGCTCGCGCTCCGGCGTGCAGGGATGCTCGGAGACCGCTCCGTCCTGCGCACGGCCGTGGGCACCGGGTCACCGTGGCGAAATTTCTTTCGGGTAGCGGCGCCGCTTGCCCTGGTCATCGGCATTGCGCTGAACGCGCTGGCGGTCCTGGCGATGCTTGGCTCCGATATCGGCGCCTGGAAGCGCGGGGCGCTACCCCTCACCACCTTGCCGCTGGACCTCTTCAGCGCGGAGAAACGCCCGCTGCTCGTGATGCTCTACACCACCGCGGTGGAACAGCAGCTGAGCCTGATGCCGCTCTTCGTCATCATGGGCGGCCGGCTCGAGCCGTACCTGGTGGCTGCAGTCATGGCCGGTCGAGAGACATGGTCTTCCGCGCGGGCCGTTCAGGCACAGCTCAGCAAATCGCAGAAGCTCGTGCTCGGCCCGATGCGGCTGCTGACGCTGTGCGGAGTGACCCTGCAGGCGACAGCGAGAGCGCTGGATGCCACCAGCAACTGGCTTGGTGTCGCGCTGCTTCTGGTAAGCATCGGTGGCTGGCTGTTCTACTGCTGCCTGATCGCCGTAGCCGCGCGCGACATCACCGACCCGCACCCGCGATAGCGCCTTTCTGCGCGCGAAAAAAAACCCGGCCATGAGCCGGGTTTTTGCTGCTCCGCTTCCGCGGAACAGTGTTGGAGCCTGATGCGCCAGTCGCCTGGGCCCTGCAGTGCAGGGTGGAGGCGGGTTCGCCCGTTCCGACAGGAGATCCTGATCGGATGTAGCGAACCCTCGCACCATCTCTGCAACAGCAGCTGTTTTGTAGGTAAAGATCACCCGGGGCACCGTCTGCTGGCCCCACCGTCGCATAGCGAAAGATTCTTTCGCTATGCGACAGGACCTCTACCGAAGTAGAGCTCCCAGCACTTATGGCAGTGGCCGCCTTCTGGACGTATGAAACCGGGGGCGCGTGGGCATTTGATGCGCGCGCGACAAATCGGCCAAGGATCAGCGGAGTGATCGGCAACCGAGTTGAGTGTAAGAATCTTACAGAGGAGCAGTGGGCCTGAAAGAGCCTGCTGCGAAGAGAGTGCTGCCATGCAGCTGGTGGAGCATCCAAAGCACAGGCGTTGGATTAAGAGCGCCGATGATGACAGCGCCGGCGGTGCCGCACAAGGCCCGCCGGCGTCGGTCCGCGTGATTACTCGCTCTGGAGCCAGCTTTCGACGGTATCGGCACCGTGCTCGGACTTCCAGGCTTTCAGAAGCTTGTGGTTGCCACCCTTAGTCTCGATGATCTCACCAGTTTCGGGGTGCTTATAGCGCTTGAGCGTACGCGCCCGGCGCTGTTGCGGGGCTGCGCCCGAGTTGCTCTTGGACTTGCTGCCAGAGGCAGAGCCGGCGTTGGGGTCTAGGATTGCAATGACGTCGCGCAGCGACTTGTTATGTTCGCCGAGCAGCGCTCGCAGCTTCTTCTCGAAATCGAGTTCTTTCTGCAGGCGTTCGTCGGTATTCAGCTGTTCAAGACGCTGTTGCAATTCTGCAATAGCGGCTTCGGTCTGACGGTATTCTTGGATCAGGGACATCGTGATCTCCTCAAGATTAGGCGGTGGCTGCCGTTATAGCCTTTTCATTTATAAATGACTAGGAAAAAACGCAAATTAATTATTGGGCGTCACGGACGCGCCAATGGCGGTTGAGTTTGGGGGGGAATACCCCATTGCGTTTTTGGGGAAGCGTGGTTCCATGGATAAAACCAACACAGGAGTAACACCATGAAAATTGTTCGGCTGGTGGCATTGGCCGCCGCAGTAGCCGCCGTTGCCGGTTGCGCTACCAATAACACGGAGTCGAAGCCGGTACCCGATTCAGCACTCGTTGCTCCCCACTTCAAAGCGTGGGACGGCAAGACATCTAGCCTGATGTTTGCGAACGAAGAACCGCTGCGCTTTTCGAGTAGTGTCACTGCCGCGGATAAGCTGTTCGCAGTATTTGGTATGCCCAGCCTGAGCACGGTCAAAGAGAAGGGCATCCGAAATCCCTATCTGCGCCAGGCCACCAAAGAGCAAGTGCTAGACGCTATCCGCCCCGCTACCAGCCCCAAGGCGGGCTACAACAACGACGGGTCGCTCATCGCCTACAACCTCATCGGTGGTGGTATCGGCGCTGCCGGGACCGCAATCACAGTGCTGGGGGACGCCACGTTCGATCCCCGGACAAAATTAGGCTTCGCATACTGCTTCGGAAAGAAAACCGAGACGGCCGATCTGAATGATGCCGTTCAAAAGTGTGGCGAAAAGGTCACTGGCCTGGTGAATAGCCTGTTTCAGCCAACCACACGGGTACTGAACATAGGCTTCGGCCAAGTTCGCGCTGGAATCGTCCGGTCCGGGACTGTTAGCAAAGTTGGCGAGATCTTCATTGGAACGGAGGCCTACGCGACTGACGGCTATGCCCCGCAAGACCGCGGGGGATATCCGGCCCGAATCGTAGCGATCCCTATTCAGCAAAAACTGGCTAGCGGTGTAGGCAAAATGACCGGCGCCGAACTAGGTGAGATTGGGCCAGTGGAATGGGCAGAGCTGCTTAAGCAACAGCTTCCCAAGGATATGGCCTTTTATCTCCCCAACGGCGATCAGCCGGTAGCGGTCTACTAACGAGCCGGATATCCAGCATATGAAATATGTAGAGATAGTCTTTGCGGCGACTGTAGTAGGCGCCCTGGTCGGTTGTGCCGGCCAGCCTGCAGCGTTGGACCCGAATGCCAAGGCGGTGACGCCGGCGCCACTGGCTTTGAAGGTGTGGCCGGGCTCCGATAACGCGGTGCAATTTGCCAATGAAAAGCCACTTCAGTTTTCTGCAGATGCAACGGCTGCAGAAAAGATTTTCAGCGTGCTGGGGATGCCGAGTTTTCAAGCGGTCCGCGCTGGGGCCTTTAGCATCCAGGCCGTGCAGAAAACGTCCGCCGAACAGACCCAACAGAACATCAGCTCGGTTGCGAGGCAGGCTCCGGCCAATCGTAATGCTGCTGAGCTTGCCGCCTTCAACGCCCTGGGCGGGAATGTCGGTGCTGCGGGCTTGGCGGTCACCGTCCTTGGGAGCAACTCTTTCGACCCGCGAACGGAGATCGGTACCTTCGTTTGCTTCGAGCCCAAGTCCGGTACGAAGGATGCTGCGGCCGCTGTACAGAGCTGCGGGAACAAGCTGCTAGGTATGATCGAGCGGACGTTTGAGCCTATCCGCGCGGACGAAAAATCAACTTCTGCACGCCGCTTCATCGGACCGGTCGCTACGGAAACCGGAAAGAAGATCGCGCAGCTCTACGTCAACACCGAAGGTGTGTTTGTTGGCGATGGGTACGCGCCGGTTGACCGTGGCGCCTACCCGGCAACGGTGGTGGCGATAGGCTTCGACGCGCTGGTGGCAGAGGGCTTCGGGAAGAGGATGGGCTGGGTTGTGGGGGACGTAGGTCAGGTCGACTTGGGGAGTGCGTTAGGAAGGAATTTGCCTCGCAACACAGCCTTCTTCCTTCCCAACCGCGAAACCCCCATCGCGTTTTACTGATGTGGCCGGGGGGCGGAGCTAGATTGCTCCGTCCCACACGCCTGCGCATAGCGCGGGCACGGTCGGCGCGAACTTGTCAAATCTGAGGTCCCAATGGCAGAACGTGTGTCTCGAAACTGCTTCTTTGTCCTACGCAAAGAGCTTCGCTGCGTCTCTTGCAAGTTCTGGACGCTCTCTCTTGAGTTGCGACAGCTGCAGCGTCGGCTGAACATTCTCGACGCTAAAGGGCAGGGCCTAGGCCTTTCGCAGGTGGACGTGAGGGCCTATCGCGATGTCCAGGTGCTCCAGTGGGCGCTCGAGGAAAGGCTAAAGGCTCTGGCGGTCACGTTGAAGGCATATGGCGAACAGCTTGTCGTGCTCCTTGCCGATATCGGAAAGGACACCACCCCAGAAGAACGAATGGCACTTTTGGGGGGACGGCCACAGGCTGTTTCGAGCACGGCGTGGGCGGGAAGCTGTCTTGAGCAGCTCGCGCTGCGGCACCGGGTCGAAAGCGCTTCGGAGGCCTCTATCAGCGGGCCGATAGCGACTGCCCTCATGGCTCACCGCGGGCAGTTGGCAGTTCCCGTGGCGAGGGGCAGAAGTACTGCAAGGAGGGCGACGGCTTTTCAGGTGGCGCGATCGCGTCCGGTCCGGCTTCGCGTTGTTGACCGGGAGACCTTCTAAAGCGGGTTCCACCCAATACAGGGACGGGACTCGAGACTTTGCGGCGGCCGGCTTGCTTATCGTTTGGGAAACCATGACCTATGGATCTCCCATGAAGCCAGCATTGAAAGCTCATCTCCTCACCCTGGTATCCGCCGTAGCTGTCTCGCAGATCATCACTGCGGGCCTTTTCTATTTCGCCGGTGAGGAGTACCTCAACCGCAAGATCGCGGCCGGCATCGAGATTGGCGTGTTCGCCAAAGAGCGCGCCGAGAAGCAGGCCTGGGTCGAGGCACAGTTCGCTCGCTTCGGACGCGCGGCGGACCAGGTACCGAACGATGCCCGGGTTTATGGGGATCTGAAGGCGCGCTTCACCCTCGCCGAATTTTCCGATCTGGAATGCCCATTCTGCAAACGCCTGCACCCAAACCTCAAAGAGATCGTCGATAAGTCCAACGGTGCCGTTAACTGGCAGTGGCGCCATATGCCGCTCGGCTTCCACAACCCTGCAGCCACCGATGAGGCTATCGCTACTGAGTGCTATGCGGAGCAGAAAGGCAACCGGGGCTTCTGGGTGATCCTCGACCAGATCTTCGAAGAGTCGGCCGGTAACGGCGCCGGCGTGAAAGATCTGCCTGGTTTGGTATCCAGACTCGGCGGCGATATGAAGGCATTCAACGAATGCATCAGCAGTGGGAAGGTCAAGGACCGGATAGCGGAGCACGTCCGCATGGGCGAGAAAATCGGAGCGACGGGTACGCCTGCGACGGTAGTGATCGACAACCTGACCGGCGAGAAAGAGTTCGTTTCGGGCGCCCAACCGATCAGCGCGTTTGTCACGATCATGAAGCGGATGATGGCCGCTGAGCAGGCCGCAGCGAAGGCTGAGGCGGACAAGGCGCAAGGGAAACATCAAGACCAGGGCGATGAGGTTTCGCGAAAGATCCTTGGCTTTGGGTCCAAAGCGGATCAAGCACAGTAGGACCCGGTAGCCGGTCCGCTGGGCAGGTGCGGGTGTCAGGGTAATCAACCAGGGTGATTGCCCCTGCTCCCAGCCGCGCAATCACCCCTAGCGCCTGCCGCGCACCGGATCCATCGCCCGCCCATGCACCTGCGGGCAACGCTGCTCAGCAATGCCCACCTTCACTCTCAGCGCACGCCGGCGCCGAGCTGGCCAGGGGCACGCGTTTTTCCCTTCTGCCCATCTAAGCGTGCTCGAGTAGCAACGCTAGTCAGCCGCCTCTGCGAGCTCGATCGCTCGCCTCCGGCTTCGCTCAAAATCCCGCATGATCCCCAAGATGACAGAGTTGATGGCCAGCTGATGCTTAGCTCGCGTCGCTGCGACGTAGAGCAGGTTGAGCTCATCACGGCGCGCATCCGGCGCGAGCTCTGGATCCAGGGGGTCGGGATAGTCTTCGCCCAGGTAGACGTGCGTCCACTCAAGGCCCTTGGAGCGGTGCGCGGTCGAGAGGATGACGTCGGCGTCCTTTTCGTCCTTCTGGGTCAGTGCCCGCAGGCGCGCCAGTCGCTTCTCGATGTCCGGGAAAAGACCCACCACCTTAATGAGCCGGGCCATCTCCCGATCCTTGCTTTCCTTGGCCATGGCGAGATAGGAGGTCCAGTCGGCGAAGTCCTTCAGGAGGCGCTTTGACCGTACCTTGTCGGTCTTGCCCTGGCTGAACCAGACCAGGTCTTCCAAGTCGCCGATCTGGTACGCCTCAATGCCACCGACCCAGTAGAGCGTCTTTCCCTGAGGAGCGAACTCCAGCGCGGTCATGATCACCCCAGAGACCGTCCGGCAGAGGTACGCAGCTCCTCGAACGCCGTCGTCGAGCTGAGTTTTGATCTGCGTCGGCCGGCCAGCGCCGATGATCTTCAGCTGCTCGCCCTTGTAGCTCAGGATGATGTTGGCCACGGTGGCCACCGCCGGCCCGAAGCGGAAGGACTTCGTCAGGTAGAGATCGACGGAGTCATCCAGATCCGGATCGGACAAAGCGTTGTCAGCGCCACGGAACGCATAGAGCGATTGATGGGGATCCCCGACGAATATCACTCGGCACGACTGATTTTTGATGAGCCCCAACGTGATGCCGTTCAGATCCTGGGCCTCGTCCGCGAGGATCACATCGAAGCGGTCACTGAGGTCCGGTTTACTCAGGTAGTAGAGCTTGAGATACGCGTCGTGAAGGTGGGGTACGGTCGTGTCCTGGGGATCGATCATGCGCCGCCAAACCTCTTTAGCCTGGAGAAAGACTTCCGCAATGAACGCCGGAGGCATTTCGGCCATAGGGCGTCCGTTGTACAGCGGCAGGTGATCCTCGTGGAACTCCTCCAGGTCACTGCAAAGGTACCCGTTGACCGTCGCAATGACCGCGTTGATCAATGCCCAGTCATTCGTTCCCAGGACGGCGCGCATGTCTGCCGGCCGCAACGACGCGCCAAGCTTGTGCTGGAATTGCCGGCCTACTGCTTTGAAGGCCAGCTGGTGGGAAGTCATGCATTTCACGTTGGACGGGAAACGCGCCTTTCCTTCGTCGGCAATGCTTCGGTTGTAGGCGACGTAGAGAAATCTCAACCTCGGGTACCGCTTGGTATAGCCCTCCAGCGAGGTGGTTTTGGAGGCTCCAGCGAAAGCCTTCACGCGGATCCGCGGGGCCTTGCATTCGTGGAACGCTAACTGCTCCGCTGTCCATTGAAATTCCACGCAGCATCCTCCTCTGGCAATGTCCCGATGCTATCGACTGCGGAGGGCGAAAGGCCGGCGGTTCGGGCCGGTAGAGGGCACGAACTGACGGTACCGCTGCGGTGTTGTTGAGTACGCTGGACCCCAATAAGGCCATTTCGAACGTCGCCGTGATGAGAAGCAGGTGTGTGATAGCTGAGGTAGCGTTGATGCTTGTCCTTGGCGGTTGGCTGACACCTGGTATGGCGGTGAGCGCGCTACCCACCGAGCCTGCGGCGCCTGCAGATACCCCTTCCGGCGAATGGGTTGATCCCATTGCTCTGAACGTCGCGAACCTTCGCACTCGCGCGTGTGCTGGGGATGTTTCCGCGTCAGCCGCCATAGGGCGGCTCTACCTGTTTGGCAACGGCACCTTTGAAAGAGACCTGAGCCGAGCGATGCCTTTCCTGCGGTACTCCGGTGAAAGAGGAAATAATCAGGCCGCCGCCGATTATGCGATCTCTTTGGTCACGGCCAGCCGTGAGCCCGACATCCTAATGCAAGCAGCCGAGTGGGCTAAATTTTCGGTTTATAGAAACCCTACCTATCAATCAATGCAGGCGCTGCAGCTCGTGAAATTAGCAGCGAAAGGCTTTGACCTTTCTGCTGGCTTACAAGCGGGGGCCCGCAGGGCGATACTTGCTAACTTAGGAGCTGTGCCAGATGGTGAAGTTGGTCCTTGCAGAAGCCTATAGCGCTGCGAAACCCTGGGTCTCGTTATTACTTCACGCAGTAGCAGCGTTGCTATGGCTCAATATTGTTCCTTGGGCAAATCCCCTATTGTTGTTTTTTGCCTTGCCCGGTCTGGCATTCGGGGTTTCGATAGAAGCCTATACCCTTGTCCTTTCGACACTGCGCCATTTGGATACCAAGAAAAACCGGGCTGGTTACATAAGGCTATGTCGACTAGCATGGGAAACGCCGGTGGTCGTATCCGAAGAGTTTTCAGAGCCAAACCTGACCCCGCTTCGAAAAACGGCGCTTCCACCGTTAGATAGGAACCGATGCTGGTGCTTTGAGGTAATAAGTAACAAGTATCCCCGTTATGTGGCTAGGGGGTATCTGCTGCCAGACGACGATAGGCTGCACCTGGCCCTGGTGATTGGTCTTCCTGGTCAATGGCACGAGGCGTGCTATTGCACCGCGTCGTGTGACGTAGAGGGATCGGTGTATCGCGTCAACCAGCTTTATGGGCCGTTGAAGGGTTGGATAGGGCAGGGTTCCCAAGTTGGGCTTGATTTAAATTCGGATAGTCCATCCATCTATGGCCAGTCGTTTGGGCACTTGAAAGTATCACTATCGAATGTGCCTCCGGTATTAAGACGTTTCGCCAATATGCGATAAATCGACAGTAGAGGCTTCAGGCGTTCGTATAGGCCTGTCGGCTGTGCAACAGGCCCTATCGGGGTTTCTGCGGCACGCTATTGTTCAGCCTTTCGAACTCTTCCGCCGTGCCCATGTTGAGTACAGCTCGTAAGTGGAAGCGATCATGTTCTGCGTTACCAAGAGCAGCTTCCTTTTGATTGTGGTGGGGATCGTCAGCGAGCCTAAGCGCTACCATCACCTCACAGTGCCCTAACTTTGAAAGCTCGGTAGCAGAAACAGAAAGCTTTTCGCGACGCTTACCTTTCATATTTCCCAACTCCAATGGTTTGCCTGTCTTTACCTTAATCGCACCAAGCAAAAACGCAAGACAGCGTAGCGCGAGTGAGCGCTTGCGTTTTCAATAACAGAGGTATGCTGGTTTTAATAGCGAACCAAGGACTTAGGATATGCGCCAGAACTGGAGTGAACCGATACCCCCCCTTCTTCGCGGAGGACAGGTCGTGTTGTCTGAACGGGATATCGAAACCGATGTGCCGGTGCCGATGCACGGGCGGGTAGACCAGGTATTCCTTGCCGGCGGCTGGCTGGTGGTCGTTGACACAAAACGGAGGGCGGCCGCGCGCGTTTACCTCAAAGACGTGATTCAGCTGAGCGTGTACGCAGCGATTCTTTCCCGCCAGAGCCAAACAGTTCTGGGCTCTAACTGGCCCGTGGCGTCGGAGGGCTACGTGCGATTGGTGACCCCACAGGGCGTCACCTATACGGCTGTGCGGCTTCTGCCCAGCAGCGTGATCATTAGCCTGTGGAACCGCTACTGGATATTGAAAGGGCAAGGTGCGAAGGCCCGTCCCAAGATACCGGCGGCCGGGGTGTGCAAGGCTTGCGTAAAGCGCACGGGCTGCCCGGTAGGACAGCGCCTGTGATTCGATGCAACGCGCCCAGCCGAGCTGCTGGGCGTGTCACTCAGTGGCGTGTGGCGGAGGGGGCGGCGGCGCGTGCGTCGATCTGATGGCCGACGCCAATTTCGACCTTCTCTTCGACTTTCGCGATGTGCGCGGCGGCTTCGTCTGAGAGCTTGAGGAATGCCTCGTAATCGGCCTGGGGAATCTCTACTGCGACAGTGCCTTGGGCCACGTTCGGGACAGCTGTAGCTCGCAGTCGCTCGGAGAAGCCGGTGATAGTCGAGGCCATCTGAGAAACAAACCGTTTGCCAATGCGACGTGTCGGCCTACCGATGTCACGCTCGGTGAGACGCACCGGCCTGTTCGGAGCCGGTGTTCCGGGTTCCTGACCGTCGCCTGCAATGCCGCCGTCGGCGACAGCTTCCTTGGCCAGGAGGGCTACCTGATTGTGGTAGGCCTCGAGGATGAGTTTTTCGGCATCGGACGGGTGTGCGCGGGCAACGTCCAGTGCGGTGTGGGCCTTGATGACACCCTGGTCGATCAGCTGCTGGATCGACTCCGGCAGTCGAAGCAGACGCAGGCTTTCCCGGACATGGGCGCCGCTGAGCTTGATTGCTTTACCGATGGCTTCCGTCGTCCAACCTTCGTCGACCAGCTTCTGATACCCGTGCGCACGTTCGATTTGCGTCAGGGGAAGTCGCTGGTCAGCCGTGAGCGCCCGGACTATGGGTGAGGTGAGACCGCGGGCTTCGTAGACTTCCACACGCTTGATCATCGCGCCTCGCTCCCGAGCGATCATCGCGGCGCGGATACGGCATACCCCTTTGCGGATGTAGCAGCGGCCGTCGACGACTTGCACCTCGACCATCGGGATATGGTCGTTGTCCATCCAGGCCTCGACCAGGCTTGCGATATGCGCTTGCACCTTGGGCGATTCGTAGATGCGCATTTTGCTTCTGGGGTCCTCTTCCAGAATCGCAGGGTCGAGCCAGGTTTGCGTAGCGGAGCCGACGACCTCCGGATTTGTCGCCCCGATCGCCTTGCAGAAGGCGGTCAGGCTATTGATCGAGCGTTTCACTGGTTCGATGGGTGCTTGGCTGTCGTTCATCTCGTTTGTGCTCCGCGCTACGTACGTCGTGCTCTGATCTTTCGATGGACGTATTGCGCAATGAAACCCGCCGCGAATTCGGCCGCGACCACCAGCGCGACCTTCGCGCCGTTCTCCCCATAGCTCAAGCTGAGTAGGTACCAGCTACCTGGTACCGCTGCCGCTATGAAGCCAAGGAGGAAGGCGATGCTGTCGGAACGATTGGCTGTCGGTTTCATTGCAGATGTCCTGTTGAGATGCTCAATGTACGCAAGGCCGCGATAACGCAAGTCTCGAGTTCATGCCCTGGCCAGGGGTGAACCTGGGCCAAGCGCCGAGTAACTCGCGGTACCGTCCCTGCAACGTTAAGGGGGATCCCATGCAAAAACTCTTCGTCGCCTTGGTAGCAGGGAGCTTGCTTGTTGCTTGCTCGAGCCACAACAAGGACACCGTGGCGCAGCCGCAGACAACTTACGTTCCAACCCGTCTGGCCCACGAGTTTTACAGTAGCTGGGGGCATGATGGCCGCGGCGGCGCAGCTCTACGTAAGCCGGCGTATCAGCACGTGATGGGAAGCGAGGACGTTGTAATGACGACCCATGGTAATTACCACGATCTGCAGGTTGCGCCGGACGGCCGAGGCCCGAAGGACAGCGTGGCGGTCACCGCGGTCACCTATGGTATGGGGCGTGCGATCGACCAGGCCCTGGCATTCTCGCCGCCGGCGCCTTCAGCTCCGGTCAGCAAGCCGGTGGTTGCCGGCAGCGAGGCCGAATATCTCGTCGCGTACCGAAAGTTCTGCAAGGGTGCCGGTATGGCCCTGACGGAGCGCGAGTGGGAACTGGTGGCAAAGGGCGGTCCTAAAGGTGTGCCGCCTTCTCTCCGCGGGAAGTGCCTGCAAGCGAAGTGATAGGGAGGCGCCGGTCGTTCGCCGGCGCGCCATCGCAGCAGTCCTACTGGCCTGCAATGTACCGGTACAGCGCAGAGCCATAACTCACCCAACCTACCAGCACGCCAGCGGCTATTCCGCTCGCAAGCAGCGCGAGAAACAGGATCGGTAGCTTGAGACCAAGCATCCGCTGGCTTGTCCATGGCAAGGACGTAGCGTCGTCGCGGTGCCGCTCTGGATTGAGGTCAACAGCGATATCGGGATAGTCGTCCGCCTGACGCGACCTTGCGTCGAAGATCACCATGTCTGCTATGGCACCCAATGTCTGCTCGTTTCGGGCGATGCTCGCCTGCGCTTTCCGTAACGACGCCTGCTCCAGTTCGCCCCTTTTCTGTGTTCTGCCACTTCGTGTCATCAAGGTGCTCCGGTCTTAGGAGCAGCGAGTGTATGGCGCCGTCCACGCCCGTTAGCGGCTAATCCTGGCCAATTTCGGGCTGTAACTCAGCAACCCTTCCCCGCTTGACCTGAAAAAATGACATCAACTTTGGAGGCCTTGATGCGTTTTTTCAAAAGATGGTTCGCGCCGAAAAAAACCGCGGCGAAGCCTCTCGCCAGCGTGCGTGATATTCAACTGCTCGACATGAGCGCGCCTGAGATCCAGCAGTACATCCAAGCTGGCGATGAGGCGCTGCTCCGGTACCCGCCGTTTCAAAGAGGATGGCCGGCCCGTGTCCCGGGGACAGTATTGCTGCAGCCTCACAAAGCGACCCTCCAGAAGCTCTCGAGTGGCGTGCGCTTGCCCAATCGAGGCTTCGATCGCTTACTGCTCCCGGTCTTCGAGGGGGTAGCTGAGTTCGTCCACCTGCTCCCGGCTTCCCAGTCACATCATCACCGGGGCCCAGGTGGGTTACTTGCGCACTCGCTGGAAGTGGCGATGTTTGCGTTCAACAGCTGCAAATGCACCTCTTTCGACTACGCCTTGTATCCGGCGCAGCGATTGGTGAGGGAAAACCGTTGGTACGTCGCCGCGGTGTTGGCCGCTCTGATGCACGACCTGGGCAAGGTACTCAGCGACGTCGTCGTAGCGGACGAAATGGGCGATCGTCATTGGGACCCCATGGGCCCATCCATCCCGGTCTGGGCTGCTGAGCACGATATCGACCGCTATTACCTGAGCTGGACGCCGAATCGGCACGGCATTCACCGGGACCTCGCGGCCACGCTCATAGCGCGCTTCTTGCCTCAGGAGCTGTTGATATGGCTGCGGGCTGAAGGCGCGGACATCTACACCGAGATGGTGAATGCCATGTCCGGACGCGAGGGCGACAAAGCCCTCGCGTCGATCGTTGCAAAGTGCGACTCGAAGTCTGTCGAGCTCGACATGCAGAAGCACGGCGGGGACGCATCCCGTCAATTTGGCATGGGCAGCGGCGTGCCGATACCGGCGCTGGTGCTCGATACGATGATCCATTTCCTCGCTACGAAAACGTGGCGGATCAACGAGCCTGGCCAGCGGGTATGGATCATCGGCGGGGAAGTCTATGTCGTATGGTCCCAGTCAGCGGCGGAGGTCGCGGAATACCTTCATTCGCAGGGAGTGAAGGCAATTCCCCGGAGTGCGGATGTCCTCGGCGGCATACTGCTTGATCACGGTGTGGTCGCCAAAGCCGACGATGGCTCGATGTATTGGCACACGACAATCGACATGATCAACGTCGGGCGGGAAAAGCCGATCACCCTAAAGTGTCTGAAGCTGGTCAATCCGGAGGCACTCTTCAAGTTCGAAACGCCGCCGGCATCGGTGGCCGCTACTGTGGGGTTACCGCCGCACGAATTGCGCTTCGACTTACCACACGCGCGCGGTACTGCGGCTGCGTCAGTAGAGGTATTG
>NZ_QBIZ02000012.1:0-147900 GCF_003057735.2 Pseudomonas sp. RIT411 | reverse complement strand
ACTGGCAGCTCATCCACCTGCTGCAACAGAACGCCCGCGCCTCCAACGCCACCCTGGCCCGCCAGCTGGGCCTGGCACGCACCACGGTGGTCACCCGCCTGGCGCGCCTGGAGCGCGACGGCATCATCCAGGGCTACGGGCTACGCCTGGGCTCCGAACTGGAACAGGCCGCCGTGCGCGCCTACTGCGCCATCAGCGTCTTGCCGCGCAGCACCGCCGGCGTCATCCGCGCCCTGGAAAAGATGGTCGAGGTCGAGGAAGTCTCCTCGGTCAGCGGCCAGTTCGACTACCTGGCCTTCCTGCGCTGCACCACCCACGAAAAGCTCGACGAACTGCTCGACCGCATCGGCAACCTGGACGGGGTCAAGCAGACCCAGACGTCGATCATCCTGAATCGGAAGATCGATCGCAGAGCCAGTGTCAGTCCAGCTCCTTGACCTCAGCGCCGCGCCCGGGATTCGGCGCTGTTGCTTATCGCCTGCTCGATGTCGCCAAGCGACAGGTTGCCGCTCGTGAGCTGGTTCGTCCAACCGCTCAGGCCTGCGGTATCTGGCTCACGGCCTAGATAGGTTCGGTACAGCTGTCCGATCTCCGCTTGAGCGACGCTTCGGTACTCTTCGCTCTGCGTGATTGCGCTTTTGACTTGGGCGGCAGTCAAGCTGCCGCCTACGATCTGCTGTGTCCAATAGCCCAGACTCGCTGAATCCGCGGAGCGACCCAGATAGCCTCGGTAAAGCTGCTCGACGGAGTTGGCGACATTGCTGCTGTATTCGGCACTATGAACAAAGGCGTTCCTGATGTTTTCGATGGTCGAGCCGCCTCCATTGACGAGGTTGGCCCAGTAACTCACCTCGGCGCCGCTGGCGTTGCGACCCAGATAGGTCCGATAGAGCCCCTCGATGGCGGATCGATTCTGGTACTCGGCACTGCCCATCACCGAATTGATGAGCTGAGCCAGCGTTAGATTGCCGTTGGCGATATGGCTCGACCAATAGTCGAGCCCAGCCTTGTCAACCGACCTATCCAGATAGTCTTGATAGACGCTCGTGACCGCCTCGGTGGCCGCCTGGTTCCTGGCGCTGGCGGTCGACTCGGTGGCTGTGGTCGAGCTGGATCGCGGCCCTATCGCGGAACAACTGGAATCGTCCAGATAGGCTTTCAGGGTGGCCCACTGCGGTCGTTCCACTCCGTTGATTGGTTCAACCGACAGGTTGTAATTGCCCCAGCCCGGTCCCGCGGCCCAATAGGTCGCCGGTATGCAGTTCTGCTTAAGATAGGCGAGCATCCTTCCCATGATCACATTCCAGCGGGCATCGTTATCGGGAATGCCGAACTCGCCGATCATGCCGCGCTTGCCGTTTCGCTTCAGCCACTCCACGAAAGGCCTGACGCGTTCCACGCCATAATCATCTCCGCGCGCAGCGGCGCTGGTAGACGTATACGCGCCGCCGCCGCCCTCACCGTCGAAATAGACGTGAGCCTGAAAGATCAGGTTGTTGGCGGGATCGGAAAGGCCCAGCAACGCGTCATTCCACTGCGGCCAGCGAGTCGCTTCCGCCCAGCCATTACCCTCGATCATGATGGGATGTACGGTATCGATGGCGCGGACGGCATCGATGGCCTGCTGTGCCGCGATGGGCCATTGGGTCATCGCATCGTGGGGTTCGTTCATGATGTCGTACGCATACAGCGCCGGATGTGAACTCCAGCGCCTCGCTATGCGTGACATCACGTCCTTGTAACTGCTGTAAGGCACAGCGGCGGTTCCTATCACATCCCCCCGGTAGCGCATGTAGTTGTGCAGATCGAAGATGATTTTGATGCCGTATTTCTGCGCATAGCCGAAGGTACGGTCGATCAGGGCAGCGTAAGTGGCGTCGAAGGGCGCGTTGAGCTGAGGTTGCAGGCGTTCCCACAGTACTGGGAAGCGTACGAGCTTGATCCCGCGTGCGCTCCATTGGCTGAAATATGCTTCCACCGGGAAAATGTAGTGTGTGCCATTCACGCCAGGCAGTACCTGACCCGCGAACCCGGCGCCGGATAGGTTCAGACCCACCAGATTGACCTGTTCCGCCCGAGCATCAGGGCTGGTAAGGACGGTGAGCAGCAGGCTCATCGACAGCGCAAGAGCTGCAACAGGATTCCGGCGCGATGATAAGGGCGGGATAGGCATCGACAAGACATCTCGTAAGGGGCGAGGAGCGGGGTGAGGCGGCTGTCCTCAGGTCATGCCTAATAGTCGAACGCGCTCCTGATTTCTTTAGCTCGGGAAGATGGATGGTCCGCAGTGGATGCAGCCAGGCTTCTGCTCGGAAGCCGCGGCTTACGACGCCTGGAAAATGAACCTTTAGCCATGGAAGTGATCCTGAGCACCGCCGTATCTCGTACTGATAGAAAGGCGGAAGGTTTCTCGCCATCTGAGGACGAAGGCTGGCGTCTTCGGTGCGGGGCCTGTCCTCCGGCAGACACCGGGTTGCAGAAGGCATGGGCCTGGCGAGGTACGGTGACTACCTGCCGGAACGCTTCTTTCTGAGCGTCCTGTCACCGGCTGACTGGTAGCCCGTTCCCACTCGTGATTCATCCAGCGGTACCTGCCGGAAATCTGCCAGGTTGGCGGCATCTCGCATGGTCGATGCGTTAAGATGGGGAATTTAGGCGACGGTGACCGATTTGGCTGGAGTGGAAATGATCAAGGCAATTCACCTATTCCGCTGATGTCAAGGTGATATTGGTGCAGTGAGCAGTCGAAGGAGAGCAAATGCTGCAGATGTTTTTGGGGCTATGGCGTTATAGAGGTTTCGTTCTTTCGTCTATCCGCAACGATTTTTCTTCCCGCTTCGCGAGAAGTCGCCTCGGCGGCTTGTGGATGATCATCAATCCATTGGCCCAGGTTGCCATCTACGCGCTGATACTATCCAACGTGCTGGCGGCCAAACTGCCAGGCGTCGATCATCAATATGCCTATGCGCTGTACCTGATGGCCGGCATGCTCGGGTGGAGTCTGTTTTCGGAAACCATTAATCGTTGCCTCACGCTGTTCGTGGATCAAGGCAATCTGATGAAGAAGATGAGTTTTCCCAGAATAACGCTGCCCTTTATCGCCATCGGCTGCAGTTTGCTGAATTACTTGCTCCTGTTGGGCGCACTGCTCGTGGTGTTCGCGTTTTTCGGCAAGTATCCGGATCTGGTCATGCTCTGGTTGATACCCCTTACGTTGGCAGTCGTGGCTTTGGGGTTCGGTATAGGTCTGATCCTCGGCGTGCTCAATGTATTCGTGAGGGATGTCGGGCAGGTGGTGCCGATCCTCCTGCAGGTATGGTTCTGGTTTACGCCGATCGTTTATCCAGTGAACATCGTTCCCAGCTACATCGTGGATTTCGTCAAGGCGAATCCGTTCTACGCCCTGGCCTCTTCCTACCATCAAATCCTGGTCTACGACACCGCCCCGGACCTGTCTTTCCTATGGCCGACGCTGTTGATCTCGGCCGTGCTGCTGGCCTTGGGGCTGGTTATGTTTCGCCGTTCAGCTCCTGAAATGGTGGACGTGCTATGAGCGTGCTCGACATTCGCGATCTGGGTAAGGCCTACCGAGGCTACCGCTCTGAATGGCAGCGGATTGCGCGATGGCTATACCTCCCGGTGAAGCCCAGCAGCGAGCACTGGATAATCCGTCATATCACGTTCAGCGTGGAGCCGGGAGAGGCCATTGCCATCGTCGGTCAGAATGGCGCGGGCAAGTCGACTCTGCTCAAGATGATCGCAGGTACGCTGCAACCTACTGCCGGAAGCGTACACAGGAGTGGAAGGATTGCCGCCATCCTGGAGCTGGGGATGGGCTTCAATCAGGAATTGACCGGTCGCCAGAACGCCATCCACGCGGCGGGCTTGATGGGCTTTAGCAGGCAACAGATCGACGAGGTTCTTCCCTGGATCGAAGAATTCGCCGAGGTGGGTAACTATTTCGACGAAGCGGTCAGGACGTACTCGAGCGGCATGCAGATGCGGGTTGCCTTTGCCGTGGCTACCGCCATACGTCCTGAAGTTCTCATCGTCGACGAGGCCCTAGCCGTCGGAGACAGCTATTTTCAGCATAAGAGTTTCGAGCGTTTGCGCAGTTTCCAGCAGCAGGGTACGACCTTGCTGATCGTGTCGCACGACAAGGGCGCTATTCAGGCAATCTGCACGCGCGCTCTGTTGCTGGATCAGGGCACCATCATCAAAGATGGTGCCCCTGAAGAGGTAATGGATTTCTACAACGCCATCATCTCGGAAAAGGAAAATGCCAACGTCCGGTTGAGCGCGTCTCGTACCGGTAAGGTTCAGACCGTTTCGGGTAGCGGTGAGGCAAGTATTCAGGATGTTAGCCTCTTGAATGAATCCGGCGAGCGGGTGGAGTTCATCAAGGTTGGTGAAAAGGTCAGCTTGAGTGTTCAGGTCTCCATAAATAGTGACATCCCTGAATTGGTCATAGGCTACATGATCAAGGATCGGCTTGGTCAGCCGGTCTATGGCAGCAACACTCATAATCTGAATTGCAAGCTTGGCGATCTCAAGGCCGGCGAAGTCCTGACCTATACCTTTGCCTTCGATATGAATGTCGGAATCGGTTCCTACTCGGTCGCCATCGCGTTGCACACGATGAATACCCATCTGCACAAAAACTATGAGTGGCGCGATTTGGCCTTGGTGTTCAATGTAGTCAATTACGACAAAGACGAATTCATTGGTCTTGCTTGGCTGCCTCCGCAGGTGGAGTGTATACGATGAGCGGTGAGTTCTATCGGGCATTTGAAGATCGTTATCGCGGCTCTCGCGAGCTTATCAAGAAGCGCCTGTCTGCCTATCTGCCCTTTATCTCGGCGGTTAAAGTTGCACACGGCGAGTGCCGCGCGTTGGATCTCGGATGCGGAAGAGGAGAGTGGCTGGAGTTGCTCATCGAGAATGGCATCGAAGCCCAGGGCATCGATCTCGATGCCGGGATGCTGGAGGGCTGCCAGGCGCTGCAGTTGCCGGCCTGCAACAAGGATGCGCTGACCGCTTTGCGCGAGCTGGCGGACGAGAGCCTGTCGTTGGTCTCTGGTTTCCATATCGTCGAGCACCTGCCCTTCGCCGTCCTGCAGGCCGTCACCGCCGAGGCGCTGCGGGTGCTCAAACCCGGCGGCTTGCTAATCTTCGAAACGCCCAATGCCGAGAACTTGCTGGTCAGTACGTACAGCTTCTATCTGGACCCTACTCACGAGAAGCCGATACCGCATTTGCTGCTGGGATTTCTCGTCGAACACAGCGGTTTCGCCAAGCACAAGGTCGTTCGGCTACAGGAGCCGGACATGGTCGACGAGGCCGGTGGTACCAGGCTATTGGATGTCTTTCGAGGCGTCAGTCCCGACTATGCCATCGTGGCTCAGAAGGCGGCTGAGCCAGCGGTGATGGAGCTGTTCGAGCAAGCCTTCAGCCCGAACTACGGTGTCGATTTCGATGAGCTGGCGGAGCGTTACGAAGCTGAACTGCGCGACAGGCTGCAGTCGCACACCGCTCTGAGTACCCAGCTCGGACAGGAAGTCGCCGAGCTCCGCGAGCGGGAGCAGGCTGGTCGTCAGGATCTCGGCCGACTTGAGCAACAGGTCCAGCAACTGACCGCCCAGTTAGCCGATCATCAGGAAACACTTGGCCGCGGCGAGTGGCTCGCGGAGCTCGCGACCTCGCCGGTCAATCAGTTGACCCAGGCAATACAGAACCTGCAGCAGTCGAATCAGCAGCAGTTTCAACATCTTCTGGATGACTCCCGCACGCTGGCCAGGGATGCCCTGAGCGCTCAACGTGAACAGAGCGAATTGCTCAAACTACTCAGGGGGCAGCTGCAGCCTTCGTCGGCGGAAAATGCCTCGGGCGGATCGAGCGAGCGTATAGCTTTTCTGGAGGGGCAATTGAACGAGACCGGTGCCTGGGCGCTGTCGCTCGAAGCCCAGATCCATCAGCTCCAGGCGAGTCTGGATGCCCATCAGTCGCGCGGCTCCCTCGCCGCTCGTCTCTACCGCTTGCCTGCCTTGCCGAGACGGCTGGCGAGTCGACTCAGGTCAGGTTCTCGGAGCCTACTCGTCGCGCGCCTGCATCGGATGGCCAGCTCCTATGTGCTGCGCACGCTGGCGAAAAACCTGCTGCGTCACTTTCCGGGTTTAAAGCGGCGTGTGGTGACAGCCATGTATGGAAAGTCTCCCGTTCCCCAAGTGGTCATCGCCGATCCGATCAATACCGGGGTGAGTATGTCGGCTTCGGCTAAAAGGGCTTATTGCGTCCTGCGCAACGCTAACAAGGAAACGGTTGCCGAATAAAATGCGTATCGTCATAGATCTAATTGCCAGTCAGGACCCATCGACCCAGCATTCCGGTAAAGCCCTTTACAGCGAGTCGCTGATCACCGCGCTCGCCGCCAGCCACGCTCTGGATGTCGTTCTCCTGCTGGACGGCCGGTTTCCCGATTCGGTGGTCCGGCTGAGAGAGCGTTTCGGTGCGCTGCTCGAGCAGTCATCTATCCAGGTCTTCTGGTCGCTGGACGGCGCCGATGAGTGGACGCTGGCCTGCAATGCCCAGCTCTATCGAGCAGCGGTGCAGCGCTTAAAGCCCGATCTGGTTCTGCATACGGATGTCGAGGCTCGGCTCTGGGCGCTGACTCAGGAGCTCTCTACTGAATCCAGTCAGTCTTGGCACGACGTGATACTGCTCGATCAGCAGGGTTGGACGGCCGCGCAAGCTGCGGGATCGCCGGAATGGCTCGCCCCCTGGCAGGGGCGGCGCGAGCAGCTGACGCTGGTGGTGACGAGTCTTGTCGACGGCCAGGATCAACTTATCGACGGCACGTCCCGGGACGATTATCTGGTTCTGGGTGGCGCCGTCCGCGAATCCTTGTTGACGGCCCCCGGGGCAGCGGTGGAGGACGAGCGCGCTCCGTTCATCCTGACGCTCGCGACGGCAGGCGCTGAGCCTGAGCTCCAACAGCTGTACCAGGCATTTTTCACCCTGGACGCCTCCCTGCGGAAGTCGAGCCAAATCCGCATTGTTGGCGAGCTGGCCGACGGGGATCGCCAGGCATTGGTGCAAAGCGCCTTGCGCCAGGGGCTCGACGAGCGACAGATCCAGTTTGAAGGCTTCGTGGATGACATCCAGTTGGCCCGCCTGTACCGGACTTGCCAGGCCTTCGTCTGCACCGGGCGACGGCTGGGCCTGGCTGCGCTGGAA
Source organism: Pseudomonas sp. RIT411 (assembly GCF_003057735.2). Taxonomy (NCBI): domain Bacteria; kingdom Pseudomonadati; phylum Pseudomonadota; class Gammaproteobacteria; order Pseudomonadales; family Pseudomonadaceae; genus Pseudomonas; species Pseudomonas sp. RIT411. The sequence goes on along the minus strand of NZ_QBIZ02000012.1, from coordinate 140,667 downwards.
GCGAGCACCCTGGGCGCTCCGGTCTTTGCACCGGCGGGCACTCCGCCTGCCGCGCTGACCGGTCTCGGCATACGAACCTTCCATGAAGCAGCCGAGCTGAGTGCCCACTTGGACGCCGCCCTGCGGCAGAAGCGGGCGACCGTAGCGCCGGACACCGTCGGTTCAAACACCTGGCCGATGCTGGCGCAGCGACTGGTTGACGAGTTGCAATCGAGGCTTGCCAGGCCCCTATCGGCGACCTCAACGCAGCGTCGGCTGGCCTTCTTCTCTCCGCTTCCGCCCGAACGGACGGGGGTCGCCGGTTACAGCGCCGATCTGATCCCGGCGCTGGCTCGCTACTATCGTATCGATGCCATCGTGGCGGACGATTTCGATCTATTGTCGGACTCATCCCTGTCGACCCATTGCACGCTCAGGACCGTGAACTGGTTTCTGGCCAATGCCGATCGCTACGACCGCATACTCTACAATCTGGGCAACTCACGCTTTCATTCCTATATGTTGCCGGCGCTTCTGCGTCATCCCGGGGTGGTCGTGCTGCACGACTTCTTCATCGGCGATCTGGTCTGGAAGAACTACCGTTATACCCACCCGGAGAAATGGGTCGCTCTTCATTACGAGGCTCACGGCTATCTCGCGGCCAGGGATTGCCTCACCTCCAACAACGATGCGGCTGTGACCCAGCGCTATCCCTGCAATCTTTCTCTGCTGGAAGGCAGCCACGGCGTCATCGTACATTCCGAGTACTCGAAGACGCTGGCGGATAGCTGGCTACCTCGGGAAGTCGCGCGCACCTTCGATCGGATTCCCCTGCTGCGCGGCGAAGCCAGGCCGGTCACCCGCCAGGCGAGCCGGGAGCGGCTCGGGCTGCCGGAAAACGCGTTCATCGCCTGTTCGTTCGGCTACATGGGACCAACCAAGGCCAATCTGGACATAATCCAGGCCTGGTTGAGCAGTCAGGCTGGTGCAGACAGCCAGAGCATCCTGATCTTCGTGGGTGCCAACGATCAGGACGACTACGGTATCCAGGTTCAACAGGCTATCGATGACGCGGCGGATGCGCATCGAATCCAGATCACGGGTTGGGTCAGCGATGAAGACTATCTGGCCTATCTGGGGGCGGCAGACATCGCGATCCAGCTCAGAACGACATCGCGTGGGGAATCCTCCGCCGCCGTGCTCGACTGTATGAACTATGGCTTGGCCACCATCGTCAACGCGAATGGTTCCATGGCCGAGCTGCCCGCCGATAGTGTCGTGCTGCTGGACGATGAGGTCGATGCCAAGAACCTCAGGAATGCCCTGGACGATCTCTGGCGCTATCCGGAGCGGCGTGAGGCGATCAGCGAGGCGGGCAGGCGGACACTCAGGACTCAGCATACTCCCGACCATTGCGCGCTTGAATTCAGCGAGAAGATCGAGGCTTTCTATCGACGTCCTACGGTGAATTTCGAAAGCTGTCTGCCCGCGCTTCAAGAACTTCCCGCTACCCAGTCGCAAAGCGATGCCCAGCTGTCGCGGCTCGCCAACGCCCTGGTCAGAACCCTGCCGATCGCCAAGTCGGCCAGGCAAATCCTCATCGACGTTTCGGCCATCTGTCGAACCGATCTCAAGACCGGTATCCAGCGGGTCGTACGTTCCTTGCTGCTCGAGTTGCTCGAATCTCCTCCTGCGGGCTATCGAATCGAGCCCGTCTATTTCTCGGATGCGACCGGCGAGTGGTCCCTTCGCTATGCCCGCGAATACGTATCCGGACTGATAGGCGTCTATGGCAGCTGGTTGCAGGACGAATTGGTGGAGTGTCAACCGGGAGACATCTTCTTGGGGCTGGACTTCACCTCGGCGATCATCATCGAGAACCAACGCTGCCAGCAGTTCCGCTCCATGCACTGCGACGGTGTGAAATCGCAATTCGTCGTCTACGACATATTGCCGCTGCTCAAGCCGAACGCCTTTCCCCAGGGAGCGAGTGAAGTCCACAAGGCTTGGGTGATGGCCATCGCGGGCCTGGGCGAGAAGTTGATCTGCATTTCCCATGCGGTGGCCAGCGAACTAAAAACCTGGCTCGCCGAGCAACGGATCGCGCCACCCAAGGTGATCGATGCCTTCCATCTCGGTGCTGATGTCTCCTCTTCGGCGCCGACCCTGGGCATGCCTGCCGACGCCGGCCAGGTTCTGGGCGAACTGCGCAAGCGGGTGACCTTCCTTATGGTCGGCACCATAGAACCGAGAAAGGGTGTCAGTCAGGCCCTGGCGGCGTTCGAGCTGTTATGGGCCAAGGGCTATGAGGTCAACCTTGCCCTCGTGGGTAAACCAGGCTGGCAGGTCGAGGCCCTGATCAAGAAACTGAAAAAGCATCCCCAGCTGGATCAGAAGCTTTTTTGGTTGAAGGGCATAAGCGATGAATATCTGGAATCCATCTACGCTACCGCGAGCTGTCTCCTGGCGGCTTCCGAAGCTGAGGGCTTCGGCTTGCCACTGATCGAAGCGGCGCAAAAGGGGCTACCGATCATCGCCCGGGATATTCCAGTATTTCGAGAAGTTGTCGGAACCCATGCCTATTTCTTCGCGGGCGATGACCGTGAAAGCCTGGCGACATCGCTGGAAGACTGGTTGGTGCTGTTCGAAAAAGGCAGTCACCCGCAGTCCAGCGACATGCCATGGCTGACGTGGAAACAAAGTGCAGAGCAACTCAAGGCTCTAATAACATAGTTGTCAAAAGCGAAAATCCCGAGTGACGCCGACTGGGCGACTAATGGGCTCATTAAAATCGATATGGAAAGTAATGGCATGAAAGCAATCATCACTGGCATCACGGGTCAGGACGGCGCCTACCTTGCCCAGCTGCTGCTGGAAAAAGGCTACACGGTCTATGGCACCTATCGCCGTACCAGTTCGGTCAACTTCTGGCGGATCGAGGAAGTCGGTGTCGCCGGCCATCCCAATCTGCACTTGGTCGAGTACGATCTGACCGATCTGTCCGCCAGCATCCGTTTGCTGCAGACCACCGAAGCGACCGAGGTGTACAACCTCGCCGCCCAGAGCTTCGTGGGCGTCTCCTTCGACCAGCCGGTGACTACCGCCGAGATCACCGGCGTCGGCCCGGTGAACCTGCTCGAAGCCATCCGCATCGTCAATCCGCAGATCCGCTTCTACCAGGCGTCCACCTCGGAAATGTTCGGCAAGGTCCAGGCCATCCCGCAGATCGAGAGCACTCCGTTCTATCCGCGCAGCCCCTACGGTGTGGCCAAGCTCTACGCCCATTGGATGACCATCAACTACCGCGAGTCCTACGGCATCTTCGGCACCAGCGGCATTCTCTTCAACCACGAATCCCCGCTGCGCGGCCGCGAGTTCGTGACCCGTAAGATCACCGACAGCATTGCCAAGATCAAGCTGGGCAAGCTGGACGTGCTGGAGCTGGGCAACCTCGACGCTAAGCGCGACTGGGGCTTCGCCAAGGAATACGTCGAGGGCATGTGGCGCATGCTGCAGGCCGACAAGCCGGACACTTACGTACTGGCCACCAACCGCACCGAGACCGTGCGCGACTTCGTCAGTCTGGCGGCCAAGGCCGTGGACATCCAGCTGGAGTGGAAGGGCGAAGCTGACAAGGAAGAAGGCTACTGCACCCGCAGCGGCAAGAAGGTCGTCGCCGTGAATCCGAAATTCCACCGTCCCGCTGAAGTGGACCTGCTGATCGGCGATCCCGAGAAGGCCAAGCGCGAGCTGGGCTGGGAGCCCAAGACTACCCTGGAGCAACTGTGCCAGATGATGGTCGAGGCTGACCTGCGTCGCAACGAACAAGGCTTCTCGTTCTAACTAAGGGGATAGGCATGCCAACCGCTCTGGTCACAGGCGCATCGGGCTTCACGGGACGCTATCTGATCCAGGCGCTCAAGGCGCGTGGATTCAAGGTCGTCGGATTCGGTAGTGGTAGTACCGATGCGGATGTCACCCTGGCATGCGATCTCACCGACAAGGCGGCGGTCGCTGCCGCCGTGGGTCAGGCGCGTCCGGATTGGGTCGTCCATCTCGCCGCGCTGGCCTTCGTCGGTCATGCCGATCAGGAGGCCTTCTACCAGGTGAACCTGTTCGGCACCCTGAACCTGCTGGAAGCGCTGGGTGCGCTCGAACGGCAGCCGCAACGGGTGCTGATCGCGAGCAGCGCCAACATCTATGGCACTCCCGGCATCGAGGTCATCGACGAATCCGTCTGCCCGGCGCCGGTCAATCACTACGCCTGCAGCAAACTGGCCATGGAGTTCATGGTCGCCACCTGGTACGACCGTCTGCCCATTGTCGTCACCCGGCCTTTCAACTACACCGGGCCTGGGCAGGACGAGCGCTTCCTCATCCCCAAGATCGTTGGCCACTTCGCCCGTGGCGAACGGGTGATCGAGCTGGGCAACCTCGACGTGAGTCGGGATTTTTCTGATGTCCGCGATCTGGCGCAGGCTTATCTGGGATTGCTCGACAGTGACCATCGTTCGAGTGCAGTCAACGTCTGTTCGGGCAAGGCCACGGCACTGAGGACCATCATCGAGATGATGGAGGGCATTGCCGGCTACCCGATAGAAGTCCGGGTCAATCCGGCTTTCGTGCGGGCCAATGAGATTCCGACGCTCCGTGGCAGCGATGCCCGCCTGCACCAGGTAGTGGGAACCAGGGACCTGATTCCTCTGGAACGGACGCTTGAGGATCTCTACACCGCCCTTGGAAGTGGTCGTTGACCGTTCTGACAGTCGGGCTGGGTACCACGATCTGGTCCTCTGGCGTCGTCAAAGGCCATCTCGATGGCATCGGCATCTACACCCGATCGCTGGCTGGCAGCCTCGTGACGGTTCCGGATGTGGCGGTTCGACCCTACACGTTCGGCACGCATACCCCGATGCTGGATTGCGGTGTACCGACAAGCCTGACGGCGAATTTTCCCAGGTTCGTGCTGAAGAACGCGGTACTGGGTGCGAATCGCCAGGTCAATTTGCGCCTAGCGAACGAAGTCGATGTCTTCCATGCACCCGATCATCACATCCCTCGACTCAAGGACGTGGCGCTGGTCGCCAGCGTGATGGATCTGATTCCCCAACTGCATCCGGAATGGGTGACGCCTCGCCTGCGCTCCTTCAAGAACTTTCTGTTCAATCAAAGCGTTCGTTGGGCTGATCAGATCATTACCATTTCGGAGAGCAGCCGACGGGATATTCTCCGCATCCTCAAGGTCCCTGAAGAGCGTGTTCACGTCACGCCCCTCGGTGTGGATGCGCGGTACTTCGGCCGACAAACCGAGGCTGCGCGTCAGGAGGTATTGCGCAAACACGATCTGGCGCCGGGCTTCTTCCTGTTCGTCGGTACCCTGCAACCGCGCAAGAATCTCACGGCGGTCCTTGCCGCCCATGCGCAGTTGCCGGAAGCGCTGCGCAAGCGACATCCGCTTGTCGTGGTCGGGCGCAATGGCTGGTGTGCCGAGGCGCTGGTCGGGGAACTGGCTGCCCTGGAAGTCAGGGGCGAAGGCAGATGGCTGGAGTATCTGCCACAGGACGATGTTATCGTCCTTCTGCAAAGTGCTACGGCGCTGGTGTTCATGTCATTGTTCGAGGGCTTTGGCCTGCCGGCTATCGAGGCCTTCGCAGCACGTTGTCCGGTAATCTGCTCTAACACCACCTCGCTGCCCGAGGTGGCCGGCGATGCGGCGCTGCAGGTCGATCCACATCAGCCGAAGGCGATCGCCCGGGCAATGCTGGAGACCCTCGACGATCCCTTGGGTGTTCGGCAGCGGCAGGATGAAGGTGAGCGGCGCGCGCGGCGCTACACCTGGGACGCCTGTGCCGCGCGAACGCTTGAGGTGTACCGGCTGGCGCTACGCGGATGCTAGACGCTGCCGCTCACGCTAGGGCTGCACGATAGACCTCGGCCAGTTTGATCGCCATGGTCTCGCTGCGAAAATGGGTATCGAAGCGCTTCCGGGCGGCCTGACTGTACCGCGCCCTTAAGTCGGCATCCTGCCAAAGTGTCATAAGGGCGTCGCGCAAGGCCGCAGGCTCTGGTGGCACACCGATCCCTGTCTGCTCGTTGAGGTTGATCTCACTCATGCCCGAGCCGATCTCGCAACTGAGCATAGGTTTGCCGTACATGGCTGCTTCCAGCAGCGCCATGCCGAAGGCTTCGGAGCGCAGATGCGAGGGGAAAACGAAGCTCTCGCAGCCCGCATAGAGCGCCGCCAGGTCTTCTTCGCTCTGACGTCCCAGGAAATGACAGTTTCTGAGGCCGAGCCTCTCGCATTGCGCCCGCAGCGCGTCACCTTCCGGGCCGGCACCCACGATCGCCAGGGGGTAATCCAACCCCTGGAGCGCTTCGAGCAACAGATGCAGACCTTTGTAATAGCGCAACACCCCTACAAACAGCAGATAGCGCGGTCCGAGGCGCTGGCGCCAGCTCGCGATCCGCTGCGGATCAGCTTCTGGATAGCTGGCAGGATCGAGGCCATAGGGAATCACCCGGACCTTCGTACCTAGACGCTGCAGGGTCGGACTGGACTGGCGATAGGGTTCGGTGGCCGCTATGACGCAGGTCGCGTTGCCCAGAAAGCGTTGCATCAGGGGCGTATACAGCTTGAGCAGATGGCGTTGCTTGACGATGTCCGAGTGATAGCTCACCACATAGGGTTTGCCGGGTCGCGTCAACAGCTGCAATACGTCCATGAATGGCCAGGGAAAATGAAAATGCACCAGGTCGGCAGCGCGGGCCTCCTCGGCGAAGGCTCGAAAAGCGGTCAAGGAAAGACCCGTCGAGGCCAAGTCGACATCCTGCTTGACACGGCGGACAGGAATGCCATCCACCTCCAGATGTTCCGGGACAGGGTGCTTGCTGAGCGTCAGGATTCGGTGATCGATTCCAAAGCCTCTCGTAGCCAGGCACATCTGGCGAATGACGTGTTCGATTCCACCATAGGTATCAGGTAGATAGGTCTTGAAGACATGCAGAATGCGCATGATCGATCTGAGCTCAAAAGGAACGTACCCTAGCACAGGTGTCTAGTATGCAGTTTCCGGTTCTGGTGTTAGGGATTTCAGGCTTGTGGGCCGGTGCACCCTTTTTTGTGGCATTTTGCTATCAAGGCCATTGAACTTTTCTACCGAACGGTAGTGCTCGCCTGCGATTTGACGTTGAGATTTAATGAAATTCTTCTATTCTGACCTCGTCAAGAAGCTGGCGCCGTCACATAAGAAGTGTGATAGGGTTAGCACTTGACCAAGGCTCGGATGCATCTATCCGGGACTGTTAAGGAAATCGGTCACGGGCATTATGGATCAAATGGACGATTCACCCTTCACCTTCAAGACTCGGCTGCTCACCCTCGAGCCCGGTATGTATATCGTTCGATACGCATCCCAGGAGATCGCCGAGGAGCCTTGCCTTATCAGTCTCCAGCCTGCCCCCATCGGTAAGAGCTCGGTCGACTTCTTTCCTGGCGAAACGGTTGTCCGCAATACCCTTTCCCGTCTTGGCGACACGCTGATCGTGCGCGTCAAGAACGGCGCCGGAACCCTGCTTATCACCGAATACCAGCGTGCCGACCTACCGGTGCGCCAGGTCGATCTGCGTGTCGATCGGATCGATACCTCCGCTGACATCATTCGCTCCGAACAGCAGCGCAAGGCTCCGGTCGTGGCCAACAAGGCTCTGGCGACCGCCGCACGGATCGAGCGTCACGGCAATCCTATAGTGCTCAAGCTGATCGGCCATGTTCAGGCCCAAGGCGATGTCACGGCCAGCGAATGGGTCGGCAACGTCGAACAAGAAGCCCGTCTGGAGGGTTTCGCCATCGTCTGGCCAAACAAGCCTCAGGGCGTGGACGTTGCCTACAGCTGCAAGGTCGCAGATGTCCTGCAGCCCGCCGTTCTAAGCGGCAATTTTTCGGGTTCCCGCGGCAAGCGCGCACCCATCACCGCGGTGGCCATGGCTCTGGTCGGGCCGCGCCGCGCCGAATACGTTCTGGACGCCCAGGCGGTATTTGCCGGATGCCCTCCGCAGGACCTCGTGGACGGCCAGGAAGTTACTGCCCAACAGGGGCAGGCCAAGCTAGTTGCTCTACATGTATCGATCACCCCCCGCATCGAGATGAACGCTGCCCGCTACCAGTCTCCCAGGGAAGATCTCACCCAAGCCCCGCTTCATTCCGCGCAAGTCACGAACTGACGCGCGACCCAGGAGATTCTTTTCATGCAATACGATGCCGCCATTACCGCCGCTGCTTTGACCACCACCCTGACCTCCAACACCGCTCTGAGCAGCAGCACCGTCGAAGCCATTTCGACCATCCTGAATCTCAGCAACGCTTCGGCCACTCTACCGGTCGCCACTTCCACTGGTAGCAACCTGTCGGTCAACTTCGATGCCAATGGTCAGCTCATCGCCCCGAAAGTGACTTTCTTCGACGACCTGGGTGCCGCCGGTACCAACGTGACCGTGAGTATTCCTGCGATCGTCGCCAACAGCTCGGCTATCGTCTTCAATACCGCTGCCAACGTCACTGCCGTCATTGGTAATTCCACTGCCGTCAGCCCTACCGCAGCTGTCGAAGGCGCCAATGCCGGACGTGTAATCGTCAGTGGCTCGGGTAACGACACCATTACCGTTACTGACAACGTCAACACCCACATCGATGCAGGTGCCGGTAACGACAACATCACCACCGCCGGTGGTAATGACACAATCGTGTTGAACGGTGGGACCAATACCGCTAACGCTGGTGCTGGCAACGACGTGATCTACGCTGGTAACGGCGTCGATACCATCAATGGCGGTGCTGGCTTCGACGTGGTCAACGTCGGCAATGTTGCCAACTACACCGTTTCTGTCTCCGGCAGCAACGTGGTGCTGAACAGCAGCAACGCGGGGCAGGCGACCCTGACTGGCGTCGAATTCGTGGCTAGCGTTAATGGCACCGAGACTCTGGCCATCGTGGGTAGCCAGAACGAAGGTACTGCGATCCGCATGTACGAAGCCCTGTTGGGTCGCGATGCCGATGCCGCTGGTACTCAGTACTTCACCGGTGAAGTGCAGGCGGGCGCCAGTCTGACCGGCATTGCCAATATCTTCCTGGGTTCCGCCGAGTACACTGCGGCTCATAGCTCCCAGGGTGATGCGGCCTTCATTAACAGCGTCTACCAAGGCGCGCTGGGCCGCGCTGCTACTACGGACCTGGAAGGTCTGGTGTTCTGGGCCCAGCAGCTGGCTACCGGCCACAGCCGTGCCGACGTGGTCGTCGGTATCGTTGGCTCCACCGAAGCTCAGGCGCACGACACCGGCGTTATCGTTGTCACTGGTCAGGTCTAACAGCGTTACGCTGACCTGAGACAAGACTTCCGGCCCTAGGGCCGGAAGTCTTTTTTAAAACGGTAGTACTCTGATCCACCTGGCTTTTCGCGGAGACCGCTGCCCATGAGCCAATCGACACTCATGGAGCACTATCAGGCTCTGCTCCAGGCCGGACAGCCAGAAGAGGCTCAACGTCGTCTCGAACTGGCACTTCAGATTCCCGACCAGCGCCCGGTAGCGCTGGTCTCCGCCGGTCTTGCGGCGCTCAACAGAGGCGCGCTGGATCAGGCTTTCCTGGCCTTGGCCGAAGCCAATACCAGTCTGGCCCGGCAGGGTGAAACGGCTGCGTTGCTCGCTCATGTGCTTCTGCAAAAGGGCGAGGCCCAAGCCGCCTACGATTTTCTCGCCGACCCGGCCAATCCTGCCCGTAATACCCCCGCGGTTCGGCTATTGCGTTTGCGTGCGCTCATCGCGCTACCGGGCGTCAAACCCGCGCGACTGCTCGAGCAGCTACCCTACGTCAATAGCGCCGACGAACTGGCCGTGCTGTTGCAGCAGCTTTCGCCACGGCGCTGGGGACACGTCGAATTCGATCCGGCCAGCCAGGAAATTCGGGGTTGGGCGCTGGATACCCGTCATCCGCAGACCCCGGTCAAGCTCACCTTGAAACTGGGTGATCGCCAACAGACCATCGTTGCCAACCTGCCCAGCCCCTTGCTGGCCAAGGCGGTCAATGGCGGGCGTCATGGTGGCATTCGCATCCGTCTGCCTGCTCCCCTTGGGCGTGTGCGCCTGTGCTGGGCGGATGGCAGCGAGGTTCTGGGCAGTCCCCTGGCGGCCGTCGAGCCCTTGCGGCCTATACCGGTTGAAACCCCGGTAGCGTCCATCGAACCGCTCGTGGATGTGCTCATTCCCATCTACCGCGGACGTGAGGCATCGCTCGCCTGTATCCAGGGCGTGCTCGATAGCCTGGACGCCAACCGGACCCCGATGAACATAGTGGTGCTGGACGACGAAAGCCCCGAGCCGGAGTTGAGTCAGGCGCTGCGCGAACTGGCCGAGGCGGGCCGGATCGAGCTCCATCGCAGCCCGGCCAACCTGGGCTTCATCCGCAACATGAATCGGGGTATGGCGCTACATCCTGGGCGCGATGTGGTGTGGTTGAACGCTGATGCGCGCGTCTGCGATGACTGGCTGGACAGGCTGCGCGAGGCAGCCTACTCCGCAGCCGATGTAGCCACTGCCACCCCTTTCAGCAACAACGGCGAGCTGCTCAGCTTTCCGGAAAGCCGCAAGAGCCACGTCATGCCCACGCTGGACGAACAGCGTGCCCTGCATCGCCAGGCGGCCAGCGACCTGTCGGCGCCGCCCGAGATCGAGGTGGGTTGTGGCTTCTGCTTCTACATCAAGCGTCGCGCACTGGAGCAGGTCGGCCTGCTTGACGAGATCCAGCTCAAGCGAGGTTATGGCGAAGAAACCGATTGGTGCCTGAGGGCCAAGGCCCAGGGCTGGCGGCACGTGGCAGCACAGCGGGCCTTCGTTGCGCATCGTGGCGGTGTTTCCTTTGGTGCGGAAAAGCTCGAGCGGGTGGCCTTCAACAACGCCATTCTACGCCAGCGTTATCCTGGTGCAGAGCGCGCCTTCGAGCGCTTCTATCGTCACGATCCGCTCAAGCCCTACCGCCAGCGCCTGCAACGCGGGCGACTGGCTGAGCTCGGCGCACAGCTGGCGACAGCCAAAACTGGCGCAGCCATCATCGCAACTGATCGACTGGATCTTCTTACGGCGCTGGGCGACGACGGACCTGCCTTTGTACTGGCCTTTCGGCAGACGGATGCCGAGCTGAAGGTCAGCCTTCAGGTTCATGGCCAGGGGTTGCCGGTGCTCCTGGACTATCGTCTACCCGAAGATTTGGAGCAGCTCATTGCAGACCTGCAGCGGTTGCGGCCGAGCGCTCTGGACTACATTCAGCCGGAGCGCTGTCCTACCTTGCTGCAGACCCTGGCCGCACGGATCGGCGTACCCTATCGCCTGATCGATCCGGTCGCTGGTACCTCCTCCCCGGTCACTGGCTTCCGCGAGGCTGCCGGCGAGCAGCGTGTGACCTTCGCCGCGCTCGCCACCGCGTTGCTGATGAGCAATCCCCAGGTCCCTGTGGCAGCGGGCGCACCTTTTGCGTCGCTCGACCAGCCACCAGCTCAACGCCTTGGCAATATCCTGATCGCCGATTCCCTGGCGGATCCACGCCTGGCCCAGGCCTGGTTGCAACTGGTTCGCCTGAGCCGGCGGCAGGGCCTGGCCTGCCGGTTCCTGCTTCTCGAGCGCACGCACTGGGAAAAGAGCCTGCTCGCCAGCGGTAATGTAAGCCCCTTGATCGAGCTACCCGGTGTCTCCCGGTCCCGGATACCTGCCCTGGCTGGTTGTACCCTGGCCTTGAGTCTCGAGGCCGCACCGGCCAGTGCCTGGCTTGCCCCTCAGGTTGCCCGGCATACCGCTTTGCCCCTCTATGCACCCGCGGGTGCGGTCGCGATCGAAGCTGGCGCCCATCCCCTCAGTCTGCTGCCCGCGCCCCTGAATGCACTGCTAGGCGACGCCCTTCCCGACAGGTTTCTCCATGACTGAACTCTCTCAAGCTCCCGCCCAGGTCACTGTGCAAGGTCAGATCCAAGGCCTTCACGGCAATGTACTGGAGGGCTGGGCCTTCGATCCTGCGCAGCCCGATCTGCGTCTGGCACTGGAGGTCGTCATCGATGGGGCTTCCGTAGCCTTGGTACGTGCGGACACCTATCAGCACGATCCGCTGGCCGGCGACGGCTTTCATGGCTTCGCTCTCCAGCTGCAGCCGGCCTGGCTCAGTGGAGCTCGGCGTATCGCCGTGCGGTTGGCCAACGAAGGCTCGTGGATCGGTGAACCCCTGGAGCTGCCCAACGAGAAGCCGCGCAAGGCCGAGGCTCAGGTACCGGGTAGTCAGGTCTGGTATGGCGGTGGTCTGGCCGTGGGCGGCTGGGTCTGGGATGACATCACTCCGGGGCGTCACGTCGAGGTGAGGGCACGCCTGGGCGATCAGATCGTCGCCCGTTGTCTGGCGGATCTGCACCATCCCGCCCTCATCTATCGTGCCGATGCCGACCATGGCTACAGCCTGGAGCTGCCCTGGCAATTCGGGGACGGCGAGCGTCGCGAAGTGCATATCGAAGACGACCAGGGCCGCCCCTTGCAGGGTAGCCCCATCACCGTCTGTTGCCACGCCGATGGGCTCGGCGCACTGGTAGCCGCTCACTGGCCGGAGCAGGCCGATCCGGCACCCCGCGACCTGCTCATTCGCCTGGCGCGCGATTACGATCAGCGCTGCCCGCGTAGTGCCGGCTTCGGCCACTATCCTCAATGGTTCGCTCATTACCAGCGCGCACCTCAATATCCAGAAGCCGTGACCGGTAGCCGGATCGCCGTGCTGCTCCATGGGGACGCCGATGAAACCGAGCGGCAGGCTTGCCTGGACAGCCTGAGCCAACAACGCCTGCCACCCTTCACCCAGGCCGTCGTCGATCCCGCTGATGTGTCTACCTCCTTGCAGCTGCTGCTGGAGGAGGGGGCCGAAGCCGTGCTGCTGCAGCCACTGGACAGCCGCCTGCTGCCCCACGCCCTCGATCAACTGGCGCTGGCTCTGCAACCGAAAGAGGCAGGCAAGCAAGCGGCCTGGGCTTTCGCTGATAGCGATCAGGACGGAGCGGATGGCCTACGTAGCAACCCCTGGTTCAAACCGAGCTGGGATCTGGACCTCTACCTGGGCGCCGATCTCTTTACCGCCGGCGCCCTGTTTGGCCGCGACATCATCCAGCGCGCCGTCCGACTGCTGAACGCAGCGCCCGAGCTGCCACGCGATCACGAAGGTGTACTCGCCGCCCTTATCCTGGCCACCGAGCAAGACAACTTGGGTGTCGCCCGCGTGACCCAGGTGCTCAGCCATCGCAGTGCCAACAGTCCCGCAACGCCGGCCGCCTGCGATGCCGGCAAGCCGCAGCGTCTTGAGCGCTTGACCTGGCTGGTGAACAAGCTGCATCCGGGTACCCGTCTGAGCCGCCAGTCTAAATTACCCGGTGCGCTACGCACCCACTGGCCATTGCCCGAGCGACTGCCCAAAGTCAGCCTGATCATCCCTACCCGGGATGCCTACAAGCTCCTGCATGCCTGCATGGAAGGTCTGCTGACCCAGACCGACTACCCGGACCTGGAACTCATCATCGTCGATAACCAGACCAGCGATCCTCAGACCCTGGAGTACTTCGACGAACTCAAGACCCGCGGCGTACGCATCCTGCCGCACCCCTATCCCTTCAACTACGCCACCCTGAACAATGTCGGTGTCGAGTTCGCCACAGGGGAATACATAGGGCTGGTCAACAACGACATCGAGATCCTGCATCCCGACTGGCTCAAGGAAATGATGAGTCTGGCCGTACGACCTGATGTTGGAGCGGTAGGCGCCAAGCTGCTGTGGAAGAACGATATGGTCCAGCACGCCGGGGTCGTCATCGGCATCAACGGGCTGGCCGCGCATACGGGCAACAACTGGCTGCGCAACGATCCCGGCTATCTGGGCTTCAACCATCTCGCTCGTCGTCAGAGCGCCTGCACCACCGCCTGCTTGATCCTGCGCCGCGACCTTTATCTGCAGATCGAGGGCATGGACGAGGTCCGCCACCCCGTCGCCTTCAACGATGTGGATATGTGCCTGCGCATTAATGAGCTGGGCCTGAAGATCCTCTGGACGCCGTTCGCCGAGTTGATCCATGCGGAATCGGCGAGTCGGGGGAAGGACTCCACGGCGGACAAGGCTGCGCGATCCAAGAGAGAGCAGCAGTTGCTACTGGATCGATGGGGAGTCAAATACCAATTTGATTTCTGCTACAGTCCTTCCCTGAACGCCGATTGGGCTTTGGGTACTTATAACGGAGTAAGCATTGGTCGTCAGGCGTCTGATGCAGACTGAAGATATGGACCCGGTCACGCTGCTCTTTGATATTCGTCCCGATCTGATAGATACGTTCGCAGTGGTTCACAATGAATGGTCTACAGAATTTTTGGCGTGGCTAGTATTCAATGGTGTCAACGAGTACCCATCGCTAAAGCGTAGCAATAGCCTTAAAAGAAAGCTTTTAGAAAAAAAGCCAGAGCCTTGTGGGTTGACGCATCTCGAGGAAGTCATATACGCCTCAAGGCGTGATCTTCAAGATGTCTTTCCGTTGCCAAGCCGCAAGGCGGAGCTTCTTGTGTGGTTTTCCCATCACTTGCTGAAGGAGTACGACTTCGGTTGGTTATACGAGGCCAAAGAAGAAAAAAAATGCGTCGGCCCTAAAAGAAAGGGCGTGAATGTGTTTGGCTATGCATATGGTGCTTCAGGTATAGGTGAGGATTTTCGAACCACCTATGAAGCGCTCAAGGAGTCCGGTATTTCTGTTGCCGGAGTAAATTTCGATCCTGGCCCAAACCATCCGCAAGATTTTAATGAGTACTCTGAGCCAGACGCTTACGATCCTTCCTTGGCGGTCAACATCTTCTGCATGACCGCTCCAGAAACAGCCAGACAATTGGTATCTTCCGGAAAAGATATTTTTTCAGGTCACTATAATGTGGGCTATTGGCCGTGGGAGTTGGAAGCCTGGCCAGCAGCATGGCTGAAGTATATCGATCTCGTTGACGAGATTTGGGTGTCATCTAGATACATCTACGATGCGGTGGCCCATACTTCAAAGAAGCCTGTCATGATAATGCCTTTGAACGTGACAATTCCCGAGTATACACAAGTATCTCGTGACGATTTTGGTCTTCCAAGTACGGCATTTTTATTTGTTTTCGTATTCGATCTGGGCTCGTCATCCTATCGGAAGAATCCCAAGTCTTGCTTGGAAGCCTTTTGGGCAGCTTTCCCTCCGTCTTTATACTCTCCAGGCGAGGTCGGGTTGGTCATAAAGGTCCACGCTCCAAAAGTGTTCGATCAAATATGGCAGGACGTAAAGTCGGCTGCTAGTAGCGACAAAAGAATCTTCATAATAGAAGAGACGTTCACTAAGAAGCGCCTGTGCCAGCTTTACAGGAGTTGTGACTGCTTTTTATCATTTCACCGAGCTGAAGGTTATGGAAGAAACGTTGCGGAAGCGCTACAGCTAGGATTGCACGTTATAGCGACAGGTCATTCTGGCAATATGGAATTTTGTAACTCTGAAAATACTATATTTCCTCGTCATACCTTTGAGCCGGTAAAAGAGGGTGAATATGCCTATGCTCTTGGGCGCTGGGCTGAGGTTGATGTGCTTGATGCTGCACAAAAGATGAAGGATTTGTTCTTCGAGGGCGTTAAGAAAGATACCAGCGTCGGCGAGCTTCCGTTTTCGTTGAGTCAATGTAAAGAGCGCTATAAGAGGCGCCTGGAATTTATCTTTAATAATTTAGCTGTGGGGGTTGATCATGAGCAGTAAGTACTACGGTCATGTCGATGGTTATTCGGCTGGCAAGGTCACCGGTTGGTTGGTAAATAGAAGCGATTTAGGGTCTTCCTGCACGGTAGTGGCGAAGAAAAATGGCCAGATCTTAGCCACTGCAGAGGCAACTATATTTCGTCAAGATTTGAAAGATAATAATATAGGCACTGGATCATATGGCTTTGAATTGCCTATTCCTTCTAACCAGCTGTCTGGTCGGATTGACGTTGTAGAGAAAAGCTCAGGGTATATTTTGAACGGTGGTTCGCTTGAATTCGCTGTTGGAAGCGCAGGCGCGCCTTTGTCCGGTGTCTGCTTTGATGTCAGCGATCTTATCCAGTATTTCCAGCACAATAGAGCGCCAACAGGAATTCAACGCGTTCAAATCGAGGTTGTGAGTGCCCTTATCGAAGATTCGAAAGTTTCGATAATTTCCATGCAGGCGGATGGCGCTAATTGGAAGGCAATTCCGAAAGAACTGTTCAAAGAGATGATCGGATTGGCAGGTATGTCTTCTGAGGTAAATGATCCCGCTTGGCGAGCCATCCTGAATAAATTAGAAAATTATTTGATGCGGATCAAGGAGGCTTCTTTCGAGAAAGGAGCCGTGGTAGTAAACCTGGGTACATCCTGGTGGATTCCTGGCTATTTTTCGACTGTGGCAGAGGCCAAGCGAAAATATAATATAAAATACGTTCCTTATATCCATGACATTATTCCATTGAAGGTGCCTGAGCATTGCTCAGAGGGTTTGGTAAAAGATTTCATATCTTGGATTCACAATGTAATTCTGTTTGCCGATGAATTTTTGGCTAATTCCAAGCAAACAGCTTCTGATTTGAGCGCTCTGGCGCTGCAAGTGCATGGTCGTAAAATATCGCCTCACGTCTGCACGCTAGATGCCACTCCTGCTTTCCTCGAAGAAACAGAAATAAGAAGCACAGTATGCTCTGACGTAATTCTAGAAATTCTGGAAGAGCCATTTGTGCTTTTCGTGGGAACTATCGAGAGTCGAAAAAATCATTTATTTGTTTTCGATGCCTGGCTTGAATTGGTTCGAAGCCTCGGAATTGATAATGTTCCTAATCTGGTTTGCGTTGGCAAAATCGGCTGGCTGAATGAAGCGGCGATGTCTAGATACGAAAATAGCGAGATACTCCAGCGCAAAGTACATCTCCTTTCCAATATCGGCGATTCAGAGTTGGCTGTGCTTTATAAAGCCTGCCAATTTACCACCTATAACTCTTATTATGAAGGGTGGGGATTGCCGGTAAGTGAAAGTTTGGCCTGTGGTAAGGTTCCGCTGGTTGCAGATAATACCTCTCTGACCGAGGCAGGTGGTGATTTAGCGATCTACTTCGAGTCGGGAAATAGATCGGACTACATAGCTAAATTTAAATCTTTACTCGACGTTCGTTTTCTTCGAGAAAAAGAGCAAGGCATTGGCTCTACGTTCAGGAAAAAGACGTGGCTTGACGTTGCTCTCGCTATTCTAGGCTCATTGAAAGACATTGAGTCATCTGGCTTGGCAGCTACCAAGGACCTTTTACGCTTCGAATTTGGCGCTCTGTATAAGTTCCAAAAGAATGCAAATCTCTACTTTGATAAGTATATTTTGGATAGTGGTACTTTCAGGGTTGGCCAAGGGTGGGGTGCTTTGGAAAATTGGGGCGTTTGGAGCCTGCAAAAGAAGGCTGTGCTGAATATTCCTCTTCAGCCTACCGAAAAAGATCTATCGATCTATGTTCAGTGTGCACGACCTTCGCAAGGCTCCTTTTTCGGCACCCGCATCAATGGGCAGGAGTTTGATAAGGTCAAATTTTCTGAAAGTGAAGAAATCTTCAAGTTTACTTTCAAAGGAGACAGCAATGATTGCCTCCGGATCGAATTCAACAACCAGCAGTTGACAGACTTGAGCGTAGAAACCAACAAGGCAGACCTTAGAACCATTGGCATGGGGCTGGTCTCCATCATGGTATGCGAAAGCGACGATCTATTAGCGCGCCTTGAATACGTTGAGTCGTTCGGCAAGGTTACCAGCGTTAGCAAGGCTAAAGTTAGGGGCTTTTAATGAGCGTGTCGAGAGAAGACGTTTTCTACCTGTATAAGTGCATTTTAGGTCGTGAGCCTGAAAGCGAGCATGTCGTGGATCAGCTTGTGGGTCTAGATTTTGATGATGCTCGATCCAGACTATTAGCATCCGACGAAGCTATATCGGTAGTCGACGGTTTTCTTTCGACCAATAAGTGGAAAAGGAAAGCCTCTTTGGAAGATGTTCTGTATCTATATGAATATCTTTTGAGGAGGCCCCCAGAAAATGATGAGGTAGTAGCCGAGAAAATGAGGTTGGAGTCTCTCGAGGCTACTCTTGAAAATTTTCTCGACTCAGAAGAGTTTTTTGAAAAAAAGTATAGGGTTCATCTTTCTGAAAGATCAGAAAAAAAGATTTTAAATGGCGGTAGAAAGATTGGTTGTCGTAGTGGTGTTCTATTGATAGGGGCCTACGGCAACGGAAATATGGGAGACAGTGATCAGGCTCAGTTTTTAGCCAGCTACCTGCTAGATATTGGTCTTTCAGGAGAGCAAATTTTTTCAGTGTCTTGGGAGTCGACTTCAGATTATCCATCTATAGGTAAAAAGCTTCCCCGAGAGTGTCTCTTTGATTTTGAACTCCTGTCTTCTTTTAGCGCTATTTTAATCGGCGGGGGTGGATTGCTTGGTGTCGAGCATTATCCACTGACTGATCTTCGTTGGATTGATGGGCTAAAAGCTGCGGGTACACCCTACTTTCTCGTGGCGGTAGGTGCCAGTAGGGCGCACGTCGATGACCCCTTTTATCATGACTCGTATTTGGCATTATTGAATGGATGTCAGGGTGTAAGTGCCCGCGATAACGAATCCGTACTGGCTCTGAGTCGATTTCGTAATGATGTAATAAAGGTATGCGATCCAGTCATTAAGCGCTGTATCGACGAGGCTATCGCTTCACCACAGATAAGTAAGAGGCTCGATATAATCCTGAGATATCCGCTGGATGATCAGCATCGGGAATTTATAGACGGGTTGAAGAGTATCTATATAAGCTCCAGCAGAAATGACATTCGAGTTATTTTCGTAGAGCCGTTTAATCCTCTCGAAATGGAGTTGTTGCCGGCGTTTCCTGGTCACATAATTTGTTCTTCTGTAGACGATCTGGGCGCTGAAATTCGAGATAGCGCCGCGGTACTTTCCATGAGATTTCATGGGTGCGCTCCTGCGATTAAATACGGTCTTCCGTTACTGGGATTCGGCTCAAAAAAAATCAAGGATCTTTTTGATGAAATAGGCCTGGCAGATAGCTATTGGTTAGGCGATGTTTCGGAATTGTTGAGGCTAATTGAGAAAGCGGATTGGTCAACTTTCAAAGCTTCGCAGATAAGGCCTGGGGTAGCCTTGAAGCTTTCGAATCAGTACTCAAAGATAACAAAGTCGTTCGAAGCCATTTTTCTCAAGGAGAGCTAAATGGTTGATCATTTCGACAAAGTTAGATTTCTCGAAAATTTATACCAAGAAGTATTAGGTAGGTCTGCAGATACTGCCGGTTTACGAAATAACTTATCTGGTATGAGTCCGATGCCCGATGAAAGGGAGTTGGCGAGTTTGGCGGGCGGCTTTGCTAAGAGCCAAGAATATAGAAAATTGGTGATTGAAGAGTTTTTTCTGGAAAAGCTTATTTTGATCCCAGTAGAGGATTTTAATTTCTTCAGTATTGGAGATCATTGTGCGACTGCTAACCTACTTAAAAAATTTGGCCTAAGAACGTCTTCGGGGCCCTTTGACTGGCTTTTTACCAGTATCCCTATGGTGCTGGAGTGTGTGGCTGATGCATTTTGTCATTTCCTTGATCGTAGTTATTATAAAGAAGCCCCGTCATCCTTGAGTCAAGGTGGTTGTTCCGACGCTTACGATCATGAGTATTTCAAAAAGAAGCTCGGTATTGAACGCGTATTCAATCATCACAATCCTTTGACTCAATCTGTTTATGAGCACTTTGTGCGATGTGTGGATAGATTTACAGTTGCACTGGATTGCGAAAAGACGATTTTGGTCTACATGGGCAAGAACCTTTCTGCGAGCGAGATTCAGTCAGTCGAGTGCGCATTTTCCAAGAAAAAGTGTCAAGTACTTGTGTTTGAAGTATGCTGTCGCGGCCCGGTGGTCATGCCGCAATTAGAATTTCAACGACTCGGGCAGGCCACAACGATAGTCAGATTTTTTCCGCATAGCTCGCTCGGCGCGCTGGAGTTTTCTGATGGTTTGGACAATTTCTTTTTTGCCTACATAGTCAAGCTTTTTGCCTGCGGTATCTTTCGGGAAAGAGTCAAGACTCTCGACTCATGTGATTTTTCTACGCGTAGCCTATCTGGTGCATGATGAGCAAAAAGCCTAAGACAGAGCTTGAAAGCGCTCTGCTATCGTCAAAAAAAAGCTTCTTGTATGTTGGCTTTTTCAGTCTTTTCGTTAACCTGCTGTTGCTGGTTCCATCTTTTTATATGTTGGAGGTTTACGACCGCGTTGTCAGTAGTCGTAGTGTTACCACTTTGATTATGCTGACATTAATAGTGGTCTTTTTAATGACAGTTTACGGCATGCTAGAGTGGATACGCTCGCGCATGATGGTCCGTATCTCAACTCGTTTGGATTTGATGCTCAGCGAGCGCGTCTTCAATGCGAGTTTCAAGCAATCTCTTTTTACCAGCGGGTTAGGCATTTCAGCGCAGCCCATGGGCGATCTTTCTGGTCTGAGACAATTCCTTACAGGAAGCGGATTATTTGCTTTTTTTGATATTCCTTGGATTCCGGTATATATAGGGCTGATGTTTTACTTTCACCCGTGGTTTGGATGGTTGACGGTAATAGGCGCTTTGATCGCAGTGGCGCTTGCCCTCGCTAATGAATGGGCAACTAGCAAACAACTGTCTGAAGCGAATCGTGAGAACGTTGCGGCTTTGGGCATGGTGAATGCCAGCCTACGAAATGCGGAAGTGATCAATTCCATGGGTATGCTGCCCAGCCTACTGCGGCGCTGGAAGGTTCGGGGATACAGAGTGCTTTCTCTGCAGGCTAGAGCCAGTGAGAAAGGGGGTGCCATTTCAAATGCATCTCGTACCTGGAGGATGCTGCTTCAGTCATTTGTACTTGGACTGGGTGCTTATCTGGTTATAAATAATGAGATTACTCCTGGTTTGATGACCGCTGCTTCCATTCTTGTTGGTCGAGCCTTGGCCCCTATTGATCAAATGATTGGAAATTGGCGTGGCTTCGTCGCTGCGCGTGGGCAATACGCTCGCCTGAACGATGTGCTTCAACAAATACCAGCAGATCCAGAGCGGATGCCTCTACCTGTTCCCAAAGGGGATCTTTCCGTAGAACAGATCATTGTCACCCCGCCAGGTGCTCATTCACCTGTCATCAAGGGCATCAGCTTCCGCGCGCCGCCTGGAGCCTCTGTCGGCGTGCTGGGGGCGAGTGCTGCCGGTAAATCGACTCTCGCACGCGCGCTCCTAGGCATCTGGCCTGCGCAAAGTGGCAAGGTGCGGCTGGATGGAGCAGACATGTTCCATCTGGATCGCGCTGCCGTGGGCCCGCACCTGGGTTATCTACCCCAGGACATCGAACTGTTCGAAGGCTCCATCGCCGACAATATTGCCCGCTTCGGAGAAGTGGACGCCACCAAGGTTGTGGAGGCCGCACAGGTTGCAGGCGTTCACGAGATGATTCTGCGTCTACCCCAGGGCTACGACACCGTTATTGGGGCCCATGGCGGTGCGTTGTCCGGTGGGCAGCGGCAGCGGATAGGTCTTGCACGTGCCATTTATGGCGATCCCAAGCTGGTGATCCTCGACGAGCCCAACTCGAATCTTGACGATGCGGGTGAGCGAGCACTAGGCGAAGCCTTGATCAAGCTCAAGCAAAAGGGTACGACGCTGTTCATCATCACCCACAGGGTCAGCGCTCTGGCCTATGTGGATAATCTCCTGGTGCTCAGCGAAGGCCAGATTGTGATGTCCGGAGCCCGTGATCAGGTGCTCGCTCAGCTCAAGGCGCAGCAGTCTGGTGGTCCGCAGCCAGTGGCCAACCCGGGTTCGGTTACCCCTTTGCCGCCCAAGCCTGGTAGTGCAGGAGGAGCGCCCGCATGAAAGACGTCTACATGGAAGCTGAGGCCGCGGGCCTGAAGGTCAATGATGCACCTGTGCGTCGACTGGGTTTCATCATTCTCTTCGTGGTATTCGGAATCGGCGGTGGTTGGGCAGCATTGGCGCCGCTCAACAGTGCCGCTGTCGCTACTGGCGTAGTGGCTGTAGATAGCTACCGCAAATCCGTCCAGCATCTTGAAGGCGGGATCGTCCGCGAGGTACGAGTACACGACGGCGATGAAGTAAAAGCCGGTGACGTACTGATCGTACTCGACAGCACCCAGGCAGGCTCCGAACTGGAAGCGACTCGTGGTCAGCTGATTGCCGCCCAGGCACAGGAGGCTCGATTGATTGCTGAGCGCGACGACGCCAATGACATCATCTTCGGTGGCAGTGACTTTCCAACCGCGGACAAGCGTGTCCAAGAGGCTCGTGCGAGTGAGCGGCAGATCTTTCTGGCAGGTCGAGATGCGCGGCGTGGTGAGATCGATGTGCTGAAAAACCGTGCTGCCGAGCTCGAACAGCAGATCCGAGGCTACAACGACATCATCGCCAGTAAGGAGAGCCTTGCCAAATCCTACGCCAGCGAAATTAAGGATCTCACCGGGCTTTTGAAGGAGGGTTTCGTCAGCAACGAACGCCTGCGCGATCAGGAGCGCAATCTGTCGCGCCTGCAGGCGGAGATCGCCGATCAGCGCTCGGCCATCGCCCGGGCCAAGGTGCAGATCGGCGAAACACGGCTGCAAATTCTGCAGACCACGCAGAAATTCAAGTCGGACGTGGCCAGTCGCCTGGCCGACGCCCAGTCACGCATCTACGAGTCACGGGAGCGGCTGGGCGCCTTGCAGGACAAGTACAACCGCACCGAGGTCAAGGCACCGGTCAGCGGCATGGTGATGAACCTGGCGGTGCACACCATCGGCGGCGTGGTTCAGTCAGGCACCAATCTGCTCGATATCGTGCCGGATGCCGCCAAGCTGATCGTCGAGGTGCACATCGAACCTAAAGATATCGACCGCGTGGAACTGGGCACCAAGGCGGAGGTGCGCTTCAGTGCCTTCAGCAATGCCACCACGCCTATCATCGAGGGCGAACTGGTCTATGTGTCGGCCGACCGCATTACCAACGAGCGTGACGGCACGCCCTACTACCTGGGCCGGGTAAAACTGACCGAACAGGGTAAGAAGGATCTCGGGCATCGGGAGCTGGTCGCAGGTATGCCTGCTGACGTGCTGATCAACACCGGTTCGCGCACCATGCTGCAATACCTGCTCAAGCCAGCGCGCAATGCCATGGCTCGCTCGATGATCGAGGAGTAGAGCAGACATGAATGCCAAGTTTCTTGCATTGGTGGCCGTGTTGGGCAGCCCTGGCTGGGTACAGGCTCAAACGCCTGTCGCGCCTAGGTCACAGGATTACGTAGACCTCTGGAAGCTCTATCAGGACAGCGCGGTGTCGGATCCTCGTATTCGTGGTGCCGAGGCTCAGGTGAAGAATCTGGAGGGCCAGGAGCGAGCCGCCTTCGGCCAGGTGCTGCCGCAGTTGAGCGGTGGGGCTTCGACCAGTCGGGTTCGGCGCGAAGAGGGCCTACAGACGCTCAACTACAACGGCGAAAGCTATAACTTGACCCTGAGTCAGGCGTTGTACAACGCGGCGGCCTGGCGCGGCTTCAAGCGTTACGAACAGCTGACCAAGCAGTATCGCGCCCAGTACGAGGATGCCAAGACCCAATCGGCGGCAGATCTGGTACAGCGCTACTTCGCCGCCCTGGCGGCGGAAGATGCCCTCGAGCTGGTCACCGCTGAGCGCAAGGCGACGCAGCGCAACCTGGATCGTGCTCAAGCGCTGTTCGACAAGCAGATGAGCACCGTCACCGACGTCCTGCAGATATCCGCCAAGGTGGACAGTCTGAAAACGCAGGAGATCGAAGCACGCAACCAGATCCAGGTGACCCGCGAGGCACTGGGTGAGCTGATAGGCCGTCCGGTCTATCAGCCGCTCAAACGCCTCAACGAGAAAGCCCAGCTGGCCATGCCCCAGGGTGATGAAGAGCAGTGGGTGAATTCGGCAGTGGCGAACAATCCGGCACTGGAGGCCAAGCAGCGCGCGGTGGATGCAGCCGATTACAGTATCGCCGAAGCTAAGGCGGGTCATCTGCCGACCTTGAGTTTCAACCTTGGCGCTCAGCGTAGTGACTTTGCTTACGACAATGTCATCGCCTCGTCCGCGATCAACACCTATTCCGCCACCATCAGCGTGCAGATTCCGCTTTACAGCGGTGGTTCGACCAGTGCTCGCGTGACCAGCTCCTATGGCTCGCGCGACGCGGCCGAGCAAGAGTACGAGTCGATCCGCCGGCAGGTAGTGAAGGAAACGCGCACGGCCTATATGAAGAGCGCAGCGGACCTGGCCAAGATCGGCTCTTCGCGCAATGCTCTGGATTCGGCGATCAAGTCGCGAGCCGCCAGTGAGC
The DNA here is from genome assembly GCF_003057735.2 of Pseudomonas sp. RIT411. NCBI lineage: Bacteria > Pseudomonadati > Pseudomonadota > Gammaproteobacteria > Pseudomonadales > Pseudomonadaceae > Pseudomonas > Pseudomonas sp. RIT411. The sequence goes on along the minus strand of NZ_QBIZ02000012.1, from coordinate 116,218 downwards.
GCTCGCTCAGCCTGGGAGTGGCGACCGCCGTGGACGTGCTCAATGCGGTGCAGCAGGAGTACAGCGCGCGGCGGGACTACCTGCAGGCGCAATACGATTTCGTCACCAACCAGCTGGTCCTGCTGCGCTGGAGCGGTGGCTTCCGGGATATCGATATCCAGAAGATCAACGGCTGGCTGGCGGTGCCGACTCCTGGTGAGGAGCGCAAGACTGGCGTGAAGGAAGGCGAAGTGGCCAAGGGCTGATTCACGTCTCGCCAAACAAGAAACCCGCCTGACGGCGGGTTTCTTGTTTGGCTTCCGCTCAGACCCAGTCGCTCTGGCCGACGATCTGGATGAAGCCGTTCTGGCCTTCGGTGATGCCGTGGTTTTCCGCCGAATTGGTGAATTGAATCATGGCGTCGCCCCGGCTCAGGCCGTGATCGAGCTGACCCTTCCAGTAGGAGATGCCATTGGCATCGCCGCTTCGGTTGAGAATGGTGCTGTAGAGCTGCTCGGCGAATCCCCCGTTATCCACCGCATTGTAGCGCTGGGCGAACTCCTGGGATTGGGAGAAGCTGTTGGCGATGGTTCTGAAGCTCGTGCCATGCGCCGCCGCGTCGAGCCAGTACTGCATTCCCTGGATTTCCGGCACCCGGTCCAGCACGGTATAGAGCCGGGCGATGCCGGCCTGGGCTTCGGTGAGTAGGAAGACATTGCGATCCGTGAAGCTCAGGACGTTGGCATCGTGAAGATTGATCTGCTCACTGCCGCTGGTCGTAGCGACATGGACGGAGTTCGTCGTTCCGGCATCGGCTGACCACCGGTAGCCCTGGGAGGCTCCGGACAGATAAAGCACGTCGACGCCGGCACCGCCCAGCACGTTGGTGGTGTGATTGGCATCGAAGATGAGCTGACTTTCGACGATGCTGTCCCCCGTACTGGTGCCGAACACCACGCCCTTCTGGATCGACAGATCGGCGTCGGTCCAGGCTACGTGACTCACCTTCTGGATGTAGCCGCCGCTGCCTTCGGTTCGCTGCTGATTCTCCAGCGAGTTGGTGAACTGGATCATGGCGTCGCCGCGACTCAGCCCCTGATCGAGCTGGCCCTTCCAGTAGGCGACGCCACCAGTGTCACCACTACGGCCGAGAATAGTGCTGTACAGCTGACCCGCGAAACCGGCGTTATCGACGGCGTTGTAGCGGGTGGCGAATTCCTGGGACTGGGAGAAGGAGTTGGCGATCGTATGGAAACTCACGCCGTGGGCATGGGCGTCGGTCCAGTAGGCAAGGCCATTGAATTCCGGGGTTCGGTTGAACACCGAATAGAGACGGGCGATCTGGGCCTGGTCTTCGGTCATGACGAAGACGGTCTTGTCTTCGAAAAGCAGGGTGTTGACGTCGTGCAGGTACGTCGTCGTCCCGCTGACTGTATTGAAGACCTTCAGACTGCCGTCGGTGGTATCGGTAGAAAAGGCGTAGTTGCGGGCATAGCCATCCATCACCAGGCGATCGGCGCCCTGATAGCCGTAGAGGTGAGAGGTCTTGCTGGCATCGAAGCCCAACTGGTATTCGAAGAAGATGTCGCCGGACTTGGTGCCACTGGAAATACCCGCGCCTGAGGGGCGGTAATCGCTGTACTTCAACAGGTCATCGTTGGCGCTTATCTGCTCGCTCAGCCAACGTGCGTTGTCATTGGTCAGAGCGGCATACCAAGACAGGGTGTTGTTGGCATCTCCACCGGACAGTACGCCACGGATAAGGCTGCTGCTGTCGAGTAATGGGCCACCTGATGCCCCCGAACCGAGTCCGTTGTTTACAGAATAGATGGGATAAGCCGGCTCGTAGGTGGCCGTCCCGACATCCCGCATCAGTCCTTTTTCGTTAACGGGATAGCCTAGCAGGGTCCCGTTGAAGCTTGAGGTACCGGAGGAGGAGAAGCCCAGGTAACCGGTGATGCTGGTCAGATTGACGTCCAGGCCGATCAAGGCAAGGTCGTGGCCTGATTCGTACTTGGTGAGCAGCCCATCGTGATTGGTATCCCAGTTATTTGAATAACCCATCACCCGGGTAGCGCCATAGGTACCCAGTTCAGCAGAGAAGCTGCCTGCGGCATCGTCGACATCCGCTGCGGGCGTGACCACTGCTCGTGTCGCCCAACCACCATGTTTTTCGTCGTATACGACGTGCAGGGCGGTGAGGACATCATTGGCACCCACGATGGTTCCTGAACCCCTGAGGATGGTGCCATCAGAGAAATAGGTCTGGATGTAGCAAACTTCCTTGTAAGGAGACGTACTGCGATTGTTTATCTCGATCATCCCTAGGCACCCGCTGGTTACAGATGCGCGTAATGATACGGCAAGGCTCTAAACAGGGCTTCCTGCAGTGGGAACGTTTATCTGGTGTTTCCGTACGCTTGGCGAGATTTCGACCTTGATTATGTCGAATTGCAGGGGCGGGAAGCTGAAGGAGGGGGAAATGGTGCCGGCACCAGGAGTCGAACCCGGGACCTACTGATTACAAGTCAGTTGCTCTACCAGCTGAGCTATACCGGCAAGGGGAGGCCATTATAGCCATGGGAAAGCCCTTGTAAACCAAGGATGTGCGGCGGTTAAGGCTGGCGTAAGCCAGCTGCGGCTAAAATGACGCAAAGAGCTTGCGAGGAGCCGCTGATGAGAACCAAAACCCTGGCCTTCCTGGCCGCTGCCCTGGCCGGTTGCACCAGCCAGGCGAATCTTGAACGCAATCCGCCCATGGAGCTGCGCACCGGCAAGAGTGCCGAGGACTATCGCACCTGCCTGGTGACCGGTCTGGAAAAGGATGGTCGGCATGTGCTGGTCCAGCCGCAGGGCAGCAGTGGGCAGCGGGTGCTGGTGGACAGCAAGGTGCCGGGCGCCACGGCGGCCATCATCGACATCGGCTCGGCGTCGCGCGGTACGCGCATCCAGCTGCGCGAGCAGATGGCCAACAATCCGCTGCGGCCGCGGACCATTCTGACGGCGGTGAAGGATTGTCTGTGAGGTGAGGGGCTGGGCGGCCCTCACCTCGGCCCTCTCCCAGAGGGAGAGGGGGAAGAGCGGGCTGTCTTGCCGAGTCCCTTGCCAGGCGATTCGAAGAGCCGGATACAAGAAGGGCGCCCTTCTTGCGTTCCGCTGCCTGGAATCAGGCGGCCGGCTGATTGCGGCGCTGCGGGACCGGCTCGGCGGCGCGCTGGCCGTTGACGTCGCGCAGCGGGGTACCTCGTACCGGCGCGCCGTTGGCGACGTAGTAGGCGGCATTGCTGCGCGGCAGCGGGGCGCGGCCGCGGATTTTGTCGGCGATCTTCTCGGCGATCATGATGGTCGGGGCGTTGAGGTTGCCCGTCGCGATGATCGGCATGATGGAGGCGTCCACCACGCGCAGGCCTTCCAGGCCGTGCACGCGACCGGCGCCGTCGACCACCGCCATGTCGTCGGTACCCATCTTGTTGGAGCAGGAGGGGTGGTAGGCGGTCTCGGCGTGGGAGCGCACGAAGGCGTCCAGCTGGGCGTCGGTCACGCAGTCGCGGCCCGGGTTGATCTCTTCACCACGGTAGGGATCCAGCGCCGGCTGCTGCATGATCTCGCGGGTCAGGCGGATGCCGTCGCGGAATTCGCGCCAGTCCTGCTCGGTGCTCATGTAGTTGAACAGGATGCTCGGGTGCTGGCGCGGATCGCGCGAGGTCAGTTCGATGCGGCCGCGGCTGGGCGATCTCATGGAGCCGACGTGGGCCTGGAAGCCATGGGCCTCGATGGCGTTGGTGCCGTTGTAATTGATGGCGATCGGCAGGAAGTGGTACTGGATGTTGGGCCAGTCGAATTCTTCGCTGGAGCGGATGAAACCGCCCGCCTCGAAATGGTTGCTGGCGCCCAGGCCGGTGCCCTTGAGCATCCATTCCAGGCCGATCTGCGGCTGGTTGTACCACTTCAGCGCCGGGTACAGGGAGACCGGCTGCTTGCACTCGTACTGCAGATACATCTCCAGGTGGTCCTGCAGATTCTGGCCGACGCCGGGCAGGTCGTGGACCAGCGGGATGTCGAAGCGCCGCAGCAGCGGCGCGGGGCCGACACCGGAGCGCTGCAGGATCTGCGGCGAGGCGATGGCGCCGGCGCAGAGCAGGACTTCACGACGGGCGCGCACGGTGATGGCTTCCAGCGAATCGCCCTTCATGTAGGCGACGCCATTGGCGCGCTTGCCCTCGAAGAGGATGCGATCGGTGGTGGCGTGGGTGACGATGGTCAGGTTCGGGCGACCCTTGGCCTGATCCAGATAGCCACGCGCGGTGCTGGAGCGACGGCCATTCGGGGTAACGAAGCGGTCCATCGGGCCGAAGCCTTCCTGCTGATAGCCGTTGAGGTCTTCGGTGCGCGGATAGCCCGCCTGGACACCGGCTTCGACCATGGCTTCGAACAAGGGATTGGTATTCGGCTTGGCGGTGGTCACCGAGACCGGGCCGTCGCCGCCGTGCCAGTCGTTGGCACCGGCATCGCGCTTCTCGGCCTTGCGGAAGTAGGGCAGGCAGTCGAGGTAGGTCCAGTCTTCCAGGCCGTCGAGTTGCGCCCAGTTGTCATAGTCCAGGGCGTTGCCGCGGATGTAGCACATGCCGTTGATCAGCGAGGAGCCGCCCAGGCCCTTGCCGCGACCGCATTCCATCCGGCGGTTGTCCATGTGCGGCTCGGGCTCGGTCTGGTAGGCCCAGTTGTACTGCTTGCCCTGCAGCGGATAGGCCAGAGCGGCCGGCATCTGGGTGCGGAAGTCCAGGCGGTAGTCGGGCCCGCCGGCTTCCAGCAGCAGGACGGTGACGTCCTTGTCTTCGGTCAGCCGGGTGGCCAGGACGTTGCCGGCCGAACCAGCGCCTATGACGATGTAATCGAATTCGTGTGCCATGAAGATTCTCCTCCTGACGGCGGGTGGGGTCTGGCCCCAGCCCCGGGCCCTCTCCAGCGGAGAGGGGAGAAAAGCGCTACTGAAGCGGCTTAGAAGATCGAGGCGTAGTCGCCCAGCTCGACCTGCACCGACTTGATGCGGGTGTAGTGGCCGAGGGTGGTGAGGCCGTTTTCGCGACCGACGCCGGAATGCTTGTAGCCACCCACCGGCATCTCGGCGGGGGATTCGCCCCAGGTGTTGATCCAGCAGATGCCGGCTTCCAGGCGATGGATCAGGCGGTGGGCACGGGCCAGGTCACGGGTGACCACGCCGGCCGCCAGGCCGTACTCGGTGTCGTTGGCGCGACGCACCACCTCGTCTTCGTCGGCATAGGCCAGGATGCTCATGACCGGGCCGAAGATCTCTTCGCGGGCGATGGCCATGTCGTCACGGCAATCGGTGAAGACGGTGGGGGCGACGAAGTTGCCCTTGGCCAGTTCGCCCTGGGTGACGCGCTCGCCACCAATGAGCAGGCGGGCACCCTCGGCCTGGCCCTGGGCGATGTAGCCCAGCACCTTTTCCATGTGCGGGATGCTGACCAGCGGCCCGAAGTTGGTCTCGGCGGCCAGGGGATCGCCCAGCTTGATGCGCTTGACCCGCTCCACCACCTTGGCCTCGAAGTCGGCCTTCAGCGCCTGGGGCACGAAGACGCGGGTGCCGTTGGTGCAGACCTGGCCGGAACTGAAGAAGTTGGCCATGACGGCGATATCGGCGGCGCGCTCCAGGTCGGCGTCGTCACAGACGATCAGCGGCGACTTGCCGCCCAGCTCCATGGTGACTTCCTTGAGGGTCGAGCCGGCGGCGCTGGCCATGACCTTCTTGCCGGTGGCGACGCCGCCGGTAAAGGAGATCTTCTCGATGCCGGGATGCTCGGTCAGGGCCACGCCGACCTCCGGGCCGACGCCATTGACCACGTTGAAGACGCCAGCGGGCAGACCGGCCTCGGTGTAGATCTCGGCCAGCTTCAGCGCGGTCAGCGGGGTGACTTCGCTGGGCTTGAAGATCATGGCGTTGCCGGCGGCCAGGGCCGGGGCGGATTTCCACAGGGCGATCTGGATCGGGTAGTTCCAGGCGCCGATGCCGGCGACCACGCCCAGCGGCTCGCGGCGGGTGTAGACGAAGGAGGTCTCGCGCAGCGGGATCTGCTCGCCTTCCAGGGCAGGCACGAGGCCCGCGTAGTACTCGAGCACGTCGGCGCCGGTGACGATGTCGACGGCCTGGGTCTCGGACAGGGCCTTGCCGGTGTCCAGGGTTTCCAGCAGCGCCAGCTCATCGTTGCGCTCGCGGAGGATGTCCACGGCCTTGCGCAGGATGCGCGAGCGCTGCATGGCGGTCATCGCGGCCCAGACCTTCTGGCCGGCGGCGGCGGCGGCCACCGCCTTGTCCACGTCGGCGCGGCTGGCGCTCTGCACCGTGGCAAGCACCTCGCCGGTGGCAGGATTCAGGGTTTCGAAGGTGGCACCACCGGTGGCGGCGACATAACGGCCACCGATGTACAGCTGCTGTTCGGCGAAACGGGCCATGGACGTTCTCCCAATCTGGGCGGGCGCCGTGGCACCCGCAAGGAACACAGGGGGCGCGAAAGAAAGGTCTCTCTGCGCCAGCGATGAATCCAGTCTACTTAATTTTTATTGAACGTTCAATCAATGAAAAATTCACAGGCGTGCCGAAACGGGGCGATGGGCGGCCCAGAGCGGTTCTGTCGAAGCGGGGAGGGAGCGGGAAACGCGGGAGGAGAGCCCCGCGCCGAGTGGACGGGGCGGGGCGGCGAGAGAGGGGTCAGGCCTTGGCCAGTTGCAGGTCCAGGTAGTCGTAGGCGATCTGCAGGGCCTGCTGGGTGTTGAAGGTGTCGCCGGAGAGGGCGCCGCGCAGCCAGAGGCCATCGATGATGGCGGCCAGGCCCTTGGCCGAGGCGCGGGCCTGCTCATGGGGCAGGAGGCGACGGAATTGCCAGCAGAGGTTGGAGTAGAGCCGCAGGTCGTTGATGCGTTGCAGCCGGCGCAGATTGGGCTGGTGCATGCTGGTGGCCCAGAAGGCCAGCCAGGTCTTCATGGCCGGGCCGCTGACCTGGGTGTCGTCGAAGTTGCCCTGGATGATGGCGCGCAGGTTGGCGGCGGGATCATCGCCGGGCAGGGCGGCGCGGCGTTCGCGCACGGCCTGGCGCAGGGCATTCATCAGATGCCGCATGGTGGCTTCGAGCAGGCCGTTCTTGTCCTGGAAGTAGTGGCTGATGATGCCGTTGGAGACGCCGGCTTTGCGGGCGATGAAGGCGATACTGGCATCGCCCATGCCGACTTCGTCGACGGCTTCGAGGGTCGCGGCAATGAGCTGCGAACGGCGGATGGGCTGCATCCCGACCTTGGGCACGAGGCATCTCCTGGACAGAGCGGAAGGAGCCTCGGAGGGTAACTATTTTTTATTGAACGTTCAATCAATAAAAACGGTCACGACCTCCTGGATTGTGCCCTGGCCCAGACGGCAATACCAGTCCTGACGGGTGGTTACTTTTAATAACCGCCCGAAAGGCGTAGGCTGGAAGCCAGTTCTGCTTCGAGGATCGCCATGGACGCCGTGGTCAGTCGTATCTCCAGCCGTCGCCGCCTGCATGCCCACGCCTGTCCGATCAGGGACGTGCTGGACCGGATCGGCGATGCCTGGTCCCTGCTCACGCTCTTCACCCTGGAACCTGGTCCGCTGCGCTTCAACGAATTGCGCCGGCGGGTCGACGGCATTTCCCAGCGCATGCTTAGCGTGACCCTGCGCCAGCTGGAGCGCGATGGCCTGGTGTCCCGCACGGTGACACCGACCAAGCCGCCCCAGGTGGAATACGCCCTCACCGAACTGGGCCAGAGCCTGATGGTGCCGGTGGGCGCCCTGGCCGCCTGGGCCTCCGCGAAGCAGCCTCTCATTCAGCGCCACAGGGCGGCCTACGATCAGGTCGCCGAGGAGTTCTCTGATGACCCGTCTCGCTAAGACCGCCCTGTCGGTCCTCGACCTCGCTCCCATCCGTGACGATGGCGATGCCGCCCAGGCGTTGCACAACGCCCTGGATCTGGCGCGCCACGTCGAGCAACTCGGCTTTTCCCGCTACTGGGTCGCCGAGCACCACAACATGGACGGCATCGCCAGTTCGGCGACCGCCGTGCTGCTGGGCTATCTGGCCGCTGGCACCAGCACCCTGCGCCTGGGTTCGGGCGGTATCATGCTGCCCAACCATGCGCCGCTGGTGGTGGCCGAGCAGTTCGGCACCCTGGCTTCGCTGTATCCGGGTCGCATCGAACTCGGTCTGGGTCGCGCACCGGGCTCGGATCAGCGCACCGCCTATGCCCTGCGCCGTGATCGCCTGGGCAGCTCCGACGACTTCCCGCGGGATGTGGAAGAGCTGCAGCATTACTTCGGGCCGCAGCAGCCGGGGCAGGGCGTGATCGCCATGCCGGGTGCGGGCACCGAGGTGCCGATCTGGCTGCTGGGTTCGAGCCTGTTCAGCGCCCAGCTGGCAGCGGCCAAGGGCCTGCCCTATGCCTTCGCCTCGCACTTCGCGCCGCGCTACGTGCACGAGGCCATCCGCCTCTATCGCGAGAACTTCAAGCCATCCAAGGTGCTCGATCGCCCCTATGTGATGCTCGGGGTACCGCTGGTGGCGGCCGACAGCGACGACGAAGCCAATTACCTGGCCACCACCGTCTACCAGCGCATCCTCGCCCTGTTCCGCGGCGACAGCCTGCGCCTGCAACCGCCGGTGCGCAGCATGGAAGGGGTCTGGTTGCCCCACGAGAAGGAGTCGGTGTCGAGTTTCCTCGGCATGGCGGTGATCGGTGGCCCGGACAAGGTCCGCGAGCGCCTGGAGCTGTTGCTGGAAAAGACCGATGCCGACGAGCTGATCTTCACCTGCGACGTCTACGAGCAGGCGGATCGCCTGCGCGCCTTCTCGATCCTGGCGGATCTGAAGGGCGGTTGATGGGGATAGGTAGCGTTGGGCCTCGTTGGGCTCGGCATGACCCGGATTTATCGCGGCCATGGCGGTCCGCCGATGCGGCCGCTCCTACGAAAGCATGAAAAGTATCGCCCCTGTAGGAGCGGTCGCTACGGCGTATCGGCATGGCTGTGATCAGAACCGTAGCGTGGAAAACGGCGTAGCCTTTTCCACAGGAGACTTCCCGAGCCGGCGCTCAGGTCCATGTCCGTAGGAGCAGCCATGGCCGCGAATAAAAGCCGACCGTCTAGCGACGGTCGGCTTTTTTATGGGTGCTGCTGTTGGGCTTCGCTGCGCTCAACCCAACCTACGCCTGCGTAGCGTGGAAAACCGCGCCAGCGTTTTCCACTGGCGGCTACCGGTTCGTACTGTGGATAAGGCTGCGCCGTTATCCACGCTACGCAGGTCTGCATTACAGGAAGGTGAAGACCTGCTCGCGGGTCAGGCGGGACTTGGGCAGGGCGGCGTTGAAGTCGCTTTCGCCGCGATAGCCCAGGCCGACCACCACCAAGGCGGTGTAGCCCTGCTCGCGCAGGCCCAGTTCCTGGTCCAGGCTGTTGGCGTCGAAGCCTTCCATGGGGGTGGCGTCGATGCCGAGGGCGGCGGCGCCCAGCAGCAGGGTGCCCAGGGCCAGGTAGGTCTGCTTCTCCATCCAGTGCTGCACGTCCTTGCGCTCATACCGATGCAGATCGACGAAGTGACGGCGGGTACCGTCCTGGGTGGCGCGCGCCTCGGGCTTGGCGAAGCGGCCGTCCTGGGCTTCCTGCTCCAGCACCTGGGCCAGGTGGCCTTCGGTCATTTCCAGGCGGGTGCACAGCACGATGACGTGGGACGCCGGCAGCACCTTGGGTTCGTTGTAGGGACTCTGCATGCCCTGGGCGATGCGCGCCTTGGCCTCGGCGCTGGCGGCGACCACGAAGTGCCAGGGCTGGGAGTTGACCGAGGAGGGCGCCTGGCGCAGCAGCTCCAGCAATTCCTCGACCTGTTCGGCCGGGATGCTGCGGGAGCCGTCGAAGGCCTTGGTGGTGTAACGGGTGCGGGCGATCTGGGACAGCTGCATGGATAACTCCTGATCGGATCAGTGGGTAGGGGCCGGCTGGGCGTCGATCTTGACGCGGAACAGGCTGTAGGGCTTCTGGCGCAGGTCCTGGCCACCGTGGAACTGGGCCTGGCGATGGAGCTGGTTGGCGGTGAAATAGAGGTAGCCGTCCGGACCGATGCTGAAGGTGTCGGGCCAGAGCACACGGGGATCGTGGACCAGGGTCTTCCAGCTGCCGTCGGCCTGGCGCTGGCGCACGGCGTTGTGCTCGTAGTCGCCGGCATAGACGCGACCCTGGGCATCGGCTTCGAGGCCGTCGGAGGCACCCTTCTCGCCGAGATCCTGCACCCCGGCGCGCACCTGGGCCTCGCTCGCCTCGGGATCGCGCAGCAGGGCGGTGGGCACGGCATAGAGGTGGCGGCTGGACAGCGGGCTGAAGTAGAGGGTGCCGCCGTCCGGCGACAGGGCGATGCCGTCGCTGGCGATGGCCGGTCGGACCTTGCTGCCATCGGGGCGCTGCATCAGCAGCGGTTCGCCTTCCACCACCGGGGCGAAGCTGGGGTCGACGTTGACCTGGGGCGCGCCGGTCAGGCGACGCTGGGCCTGGCCGGTGGCGAGATCGAGGATGATCAGGCCACCGGGAGGCGCCGAGTCGGTGACATAGGCCACTCCGGCGCGACCGACGCGAAAGTCGAAGCGCACGTCGTTGACGTAGCTGTTGGGTTCGAGCACCGCGGCCGGGAAGACCAGGGTCCTGGCGACCTTGTTGGTCTTGAGGTCGATGGCCACCAGCTTGGCGCCGCCGGCCTTGGGCGCCGCGAAGCCCGGTGCGGCGGTGTCCAGCACCCAGAGGTGCCCGCGACCATCGGCCACCACGCTCTGCACGCTGATGAAGCCCTTGCCCGGCTGGCCGGGGGTCTCGACGTTGAGCGCGGCGTCCGGGTAGGGCACGGCCTTGCCGTCCTTGAGTTCGGCGACGGTGAAGGGCACCGCGTCGCCCCAGCGCGGGTAGTTGACGAAGATCCGCCCGGTCTCGCTGACGGTGACGCCGGTGGGCATGGCGTCCTGGAAGGCGAACACCGGCTCCAGCTGGCCGAGGGTGCGCTCCTGGGGCAGCGGCGCGGCCTGGGCCGTCAGGCTACCCACGGCCAGGGCGACGGCGAGGGTCAGGGCACTCAAGCGAGGCATCAGAACCCCTCCAGCACGAGCTTGCCGCGCGCCTGATGGCTTTCCAGCTGGGCATGGGCGCGGCGCAGGTTGGCGGCATCGATCCGGCCCAGGTGCTCGCCGAGGGTGGTCTTGAGGGTGCCCTGGTCGATCAGTCCGGCGACGCGTTCGAGGATCTCGTGCTGGCGCACCTTGTCCGGGGTCTGGAACAGCGAGCGGGTAAACATCAGTTCCCAGTGCAGCGACAGCGACTTGGCCTTCATCGGCACCACGTCGAGTTGCGCCGGATCGTCGATCACGCCCAGGCGACCCTGGGGCCGCAGGACATCCACCAGCTGGGTGAAGTGCTCATCGGTGTGGGTGAGGCTGGCCACCAGGGTCACGCCATCCAGACCCAGGGCTTCGAGCTGGGGTCGCAGCGGCTGGTGATGGTCGATGACGTGGTGGGCACCCAGCTGGCGCACCCAGTCCTGGGTTTCCTGGCGCGAGGCGGTACCTATCACCGTCAGCTCGGTGAGCTGGCGGGCCAGCTGCACCAGCACGGAGCCGACGCCGCCTGCCGCGCCCATCACCAGCAGCTGCTGGCCGGCGCCGCCACCTTCGGTCGCGCCAAGACGGTCGAACAGCAGTTCCCAGGCGGTGATGGCGGTCAGCGGCAAGGCCGCGGCCTGGGCGTGATCCAGGCTCTTGGGCTTGTGCCCGGCCAGATGCTCGTCCACCAGGTGCAGTTCGCTGTTGCAACCGGGGCGGAACAGCTCGCCGGCGTAGTAGACCTCGTCACCCACGGCGAAGCGGCTGACGGCGCTACCCACGGCGCGGACCACGCCGGAGACGTCCCAGCCCAGTACCTTGGACTCGCGCTGCACCAGGCCCTGGCGCACCTTGGTATCGACCGGATTGACCGACACGGCGCGGACTTCCACCAGGAGGTCATGGGCCTCGGGCGTGGGGTCGGGCAGCACCGCGTCCTGCAGGGCACGGGGATCGCTGGCGGGCAGGGTGGTGTCACCGTGAACGATGGCTTTCATGGGCGGGTTCCTTTGTACGATAAGAAGACGTGAGCCCATGGTCGTCTTCATGCTCGACCGGAAAAAGCGGCAGAATCGGATAGCACCTTCACTGCAGGAGTGAAAATGATCCGCTTCGACGACCTCGGCCTCTTCGTCCGCTCCGCCGCCCTCGGCAGCTTTTCCCGCGCCGCCCGCGAGGCAGACCTCCTGCCGGGGCAGGTGAGCGCCGCCATCGGCCGGCTGGAGCGCGAACTGGGCATCCGCCTGTTCGCCCGCTCGACCCGCAGCCTGCGCCTGACCGCCGAGGGCGAGGCCTATCTGCCCTATGCCCGTGAGGTGCTGGAGACCTTGCGCGAAGGGCGCGAGCGGTTGCAGGGGGAGAGTCCGGAATTGCGTGGGGTGCTGCAGGTGGCGGCGCCTTCGGATCTGGGGCGCAATCTCCTGCTGCCCTGGCTGGCCGAGTTTCGTCAGCGCCATCCCGGCCTGACCCTCAGGCTCTACGTCTCGGACCAGCAGGCCGACGTCTATCGCGATCCGGTGGACATCGCCATCCGCTACGGTCGCAGCCAGGACGACAGCCTGGTGGCCCTGCCGCTGGCCCCGGACAATCGCCGGCTGCTGGCGGCGGCGCCGGCCTATCTGGCCCGCCAGGGCGCGCCGCGCAGCCTGGACGACCTGTCCAGGCACGCCTGCCTGCTCTACCAGCTGCATGGGCGCACCTATGACAAGTGGAGCTTTCCACAGGCCGACGGCAGTCTGCGCCAGGTGGCCGTCAGCGGACCCCTGCAGAGCGACGATGCCGAGGTGGTGCGGCGCTGGGCGGTGGCTGGGGAGGGTATCGTCTACAAGTCCTGGCTGGACATGCGCGACGACCTGCAGCGCGGTCGGCTGGTGCGGCTGCTGCCCGAGCAGCCCGGCGAGCCGTTGCCGCTGCAGCTGTTCTGCCCGCACCGGCGGCAATTCTCGCCGGCGGTGCGGCAGCTGCACGGCTGGCTGGCGGAACGCTTCGCGGCCCTGGGCGAGCAGCCCTGAAACGCAAAGGGGATGGCGCCGCGAACGGAGCCACCCCCGCGGGTACCGCGCCTGCCTTATTGCAGGTGCTGCTTGAGCAACTGGCCGGCCTGAGTCAGCGCAGCCTGGACCTCGGGTACCTTGGCCAGGGCGTTGAGTAGGCCGTAGTCGTGGATCATGCCGTTGTAGCGCACCTGGACGACATCGACGCCGGCGGCGTTGAGCTTGCGGGCATAGGCCTCGCCCTCGTCTCGCAGCACGTCGTTCTCGGCGGTCTGCACCAGCGCCGGCGGTAGACCCTTGAGCTGGGCCTCGCTGGCCCGCAACGGCGAGGCGTAGATGTTGGCGCGCTCGGTGTCGCTGGTGGTGTAGTTGTCCCAGAACCACTTCATCATGTTGCGGGTCAGGAAGCGGCCCTCGGCATAGGTCTGGTAGGAGCCGTTGTCGAAGCTCGCATCGGTCACCGGCCAGAACAGCACCTGGTAGCGCAGCTTGGGCGTGCCCTTGTCCTTGGCCATCAGGCTAACCACCGCGGCCATGTTGCCGCCGACGCTGTTGCCGGCCACCGCCAGGCGACTGCCGTCGACATCGATGTCCTTGCCGTGCTCGGCCACCCACTGGGTCGCGGCATAGGCCTGGTTGATGGCCACCGGGAAGTGGGCTTCCGGACTCGGGGTGTAGTTGACGAACACCGCCGTGGCGCCGGAGGCCACCACCAGGTCACGCACCAGGCGCTGGTGGGTGGGGAAGTCGCCCAGCACCCAGCCGCCGCCGTGGAAGAACATGAAGGCCGGTGTCTGCCCCTTGGCGTTGGCCGGGCGGACGATGGTCAGCTGCAGCGGCTTGCCGTCGACCTGGATGGTCTTTTCACGGGTCTTGACCCCCGAGAGATCGACCTTGGCGCCGGACTGGGCGCCGGCCAGCACCGCGCGGGCGTCCTTGGGGCTCAGGGTTTCCAGGGGTTTGCCACCGCTGCCGTTCAGGGCATCGACGAAGCCCTGGGTGGTGCGCTCCAGATGCGGATCGGGCTGGGGCGCGGCGAAGGCGCTGCCCAGAGCCAGGCTGAGCGCGGAAAGGCCAAGCAGGCGAGAGACGGTACGCATGACAGATGACTCCTCGAACGGGAAGGACCGGGCGCCTCGGCGGAGGCGCCAGGGTAATACCGCGACCTTTAGGCCAGGGTCAGGCGCACGTCCACGTTGCCGCGGGTCGCGTTGGAGTAGGGGCAGACCTGGTGGGCCTTCTCGACCAGGTCTTCGGCCACGGCACGCTCCAGGCCCGGCAGGCTGATGACCAGCTCGACGTCCAGGGCGAAGCCGGTGGGGATCGGGCCGATGCCGACCTGGGCGGTCACGCTGACGTCCGCCGGCACGGCGATCTTTTCCTTGGCGCCGACGAACTTGAGCGCGCCGATGAAGCAGGCCGAATAGCCGGCGGCGAAGAGTTGCTCGGGATTGGTGCCGGCACCGCCGGCGCCGCCCAGCTCCTTGGGCGTGGACAGCTGCACGTCCAGGACCTTGTCGCTGCTGATGGAACGGCCGTCACGGCCACCGGTGCTGGTTGCGGAAGCGGTATAGAGGATGTTCATGGCGTGCTCCTGTTTAGGTATCGCGATAACTGATCGTTCGGACGTTAACCGAAGGAATCGTCCGGGTACGGATTTAAGTTATCGCGATATTCGTTATCGCGCAAATATATTTTCAGGAGCAGCCGACCAGCGGCAGCGAAGGAGGCTAACGCTCCAGCTTGGCTCTCAGGGTCATCAGGTTTTCGCGCAGGGCATTCATCTGGGCATCGCCCAGCGCGCAATAGCTGCTGATGGTGCCGTTGATCTCCCGGGCCCGCTCGCGCAGGGCGCGGCCAGACTCGGTGAGTTCGATGGACAGGTTGCGCTCGTCCTCGGCATTGCGCTGCCGGGTCACGTAGCCCTCGGCTTCCAGGCGCTTGAGCACCGGGGTCAGGGCGCCGGAGTCCTGGTGCAGCCGGCGCGCCAGCTCCTTGAGCGGCAGCCGATCGTTTTCCCACAGCACCAGCATCATCAGGTACTGCGGATAGGTCAGGCCCACCTCTTCGAGCAGCGGCTTGTACACCTTGGTCATGGCCAGCGAGGTGGAGTACAGCGCGAAGCACAGCTGCTGATCGAGAAGGAGGGGGTCTTTGTTGTTCATCGCGTTCCCGCCTGGGTAAATGAGAAATGATTCTACCCCGAGCATTTGGGTAGCATTAGTCCTTTCGCTCTCAGACCCCAGGGTTTCCATGCGTATCCATGTGTCGTTCATCGATCGTGTCGGCATCACCCAGGAAGTCCTGGCGCTGCTCGGTGCCCGCAATCTCAACCTGGACGCCGTGGAGATGGTGCCGCCCAACGTCTACATCGATGCGCCGACCCTGAGCGCGACGGTGCTGGAGGAATTGCGCGCCGCCCTGCTGACCGTGGTGGGGGTGGAGGCGGTGCGGGTGGTGGACATCCTGCCCGGCCAGCGCCGCTCCCTGCAGCTCGACGCCCTGCTCGCCGCCATGGCCGATCCGGTGCTGGCGGTGGACGGCGAGGGCCGCATCCTGCTGGCCAATCCGGCCTTTGCCGCCCTGGCCGGGGAAGGCGCCGGCAACACCCTGGCCGAGCTCTTCAATGACAGCGAATTGTCCGCCGAACTGCTGGACCAGGGCTTTCGCCTGCCCCTGCGCGAGGTGGTACTGCGCGGCCAGGCGCTGCTGCTGGACGCCACCCCCATCGGCGAACCGGTGGGCGGCCTGGCCGGTGGCCTGCTGACCCTCTATGCCCCCAGCCGTATCGGTGGCCGCCTCTCGGCGCTGCGCCACGACACCCCCGAGGGCTTCGATTCGCTGCTCGGCGACTGCGCCGCCATCCGCACCCTCAAGGCCCGCGCCCAGCGCCTGGCCGCCCTGGAGGCGCCCCTGCTGATCCTCGGCGAGACCGGCACCGGCAAGGAACTGGTGGCGCGCGCCTGCCATGCGGCCAGTGCGCGGCGCGAGGCGCCCTTTCTGGCGCTGAACTGCGCGGCTCTGCCGGAAAGCCTCGCCGAGAGCGAATTGTTCGGCTATGCCCCGGGCGCCTTCACCGGCGCCCAGCGCGGCGGCAAGCCGGGCCTGCTGGAACTGGCCGACCAGGGCACGGTGTTTCTCGACGAAGTCGGCGAGATGTCGCCCTATCTGCAGGCCAAGCTGCTGAGATTTCTCTCCGATGGCACCTTCCGCCGCGTTGGCGGAGCCCAGGAAACCCAGGTCAACGTGCGCATCCTCGCCGCCACCCATCGCGATCTGCAGGCCATGGTCGCCGCCGGCACCTTTCGCGAAGACCTCTTCTATCGCCTCAATGTGCTCAGCCTGCAGGTGCCGGCACTGCGCGAGCGGGGCCAGGACATCCTGCTGCTGGCACGGCACTTCCTGCAGCAGGCCTGCGCCCAGATCGGCCGACCGCCGTGCCGCCTGGCGCCGGCCACCTATGGCGTGCTGCTGGGCAACGCCTGGCCGGGCAACGTGCGGCAATTGCAGAACATCCTCTTTCGCGCCGCCGCCATCAGCGAGAGTGGCCAGATCGACGTCGACGACCTCGACCTGGCCGGCACGGCGGTGGCGGGGCAGGTCGAGACCGAGGTCAGCACCCTGGAGGCCGCCGTCCAGGGCTACGAGGCGGCGCTGCTGGAACGACTCTATCCGCAGTACCCGTCCAGCCGCCAGCTGGCCGCGCGGTTGCAGACGTCCCACTCGGCCATTGCCATGCGCCTGCGCCGTTATGGTATCCCCCGGCGAGACTAGCCCCGCCGCTTCAAGTTTCGTCACGGCAGCCCGATAACGTCAGACGACATCACGCTCGGACGGGGGGAGGGCTTCGTGACGAGCAGCTTCTTGCATTGGCTGGTTCTCGGTCTGGTGCTGGTGTGCACGGGCGTCCGTGCCGGCGCACTGCAACTGGTGACCGAGGACTATCCGCCGTTCAGCGTGGTCCAGCCGGATGGCCAGGTGACCGGCTTTTCCGTCGAGTTGGTGCGGCTGCTGTTGGCCCGGGCCGAGCTTGCGGCCGAGCCGCAGGTCATGCCGTGGGCGCGGGCCTTCGCCCAGGCCCAGGGCCGGCCCGATGTCCTCGTCTTTTCCATGGCGCGTCTGCCCGAGCGCGAGGCGCTGTTCGAGTGGGTGGTGCCCCTGACCGAGACCACCCTCTGCCTGTTCAGCTGGCGGGACCGCGTGCGTCCCTTGGCCAGCCTGCAGGCGGCCCGCGGCCTGCAAATCGCTACGGTCAACGGCGATGCGGGAGAGCGCATCCTGCTGGAGCAGGGCTTCACCGTCGGACGGGAGCTGCAATCCGGCACGCATTACAGCCTCAACCTGGAGAAACTCAAAGCCGGTCGGGTCGACCTGTGGATCGCCAACCGCGCCGTGGCCGATCACCTCGCTCGCCAGGCTGGCTACGATCCTCAGGGCGATCTGCGGCAGGCCTACTGCGCCGCCCCCTATCCGCTGTATCTGGCGGCCAGCCTGGGCACCGCTCCCGAGGTGATGGCACGGCTGCGGGCGGCCTTCGTGACGTTGCAACAGGACGGTACGCTGGCCGAACTCCAGCGGCGCTGGCTATGAGGGGCGTGCTGAAACGCCGCTCGCTCGGTAACCGCCTGGCCTTGCTGACGGTGGCGTTCTGTCTGCTGTTTTCCGCGGCCACGGCAGGGCTGCGCACCTGGAATATCTGGGAACAGAATCGCCTGGGAATGGATACCGAGCTGCAATTGCTGGAGCAGGTGTACCAGTCGACCCTGACCAAGGCCATCTGGGAACTGGACAAGCCCGCGGTGCAGGCGCAACTGGACGGGGCGTCGCGCATCGCCTCGGTCGGCCGTATCGAGCTGCGGCTGACCGGCCACGGCCAGGAGTCCGACGTCCAATCCCGTCAGCAGGCCGACTGGGCGCCCTCGAGCCTGGCGCCGAGTCGAAGCTCCACGCTGGTCTACAGTCCCTATCCGGGCGGTCACGAGGTGCTCGGCGAACTCCTCATCCAAGGCAATGAAGCCCTGCTCTGGCGCGAATTGCGCGACAGCGTGGCGAGTACCCTGCTGACCCAACTGGCACTCGCCCTGCTGCTCGCCGGCCTGGTCAGCCTGGCCTTCAATCGGCTGGTGACCTTGCATGTCCGTCGGATCGCCCGCCACCTGTCCCGGCTGACGGCCGCCACCCTCGCCGAGCCCCTTCGACTGCGGCGGCCCACCCGCCAGGACGAGCTGGATCTGCTGGTGAGTGGCATCAATACCCTGCAGGGCAACCTGGCGGGCTACCTGGCCCAACAGCATCGCCACGAAGAAGAGCTCGCCGCGCATCGCGATCTCCTGGCGGAGCGAGTTCGCGAGCGCACGGCAGAGCTCGAGGCCTTGGCGACGGCGCAGCAAACCATCTTGAGGCTGTCCAACCAACTGATCCATGCGCCTTACGCGGACTTCGACCGGCATTGCCAACTCTGTCTACAGGAGGTCGCACAACGCTTGCGCGCGCGTCAGGCCTTCTGGTTCAAGCGTGACACCCGGGATGCGCCCTATCGCCTTTACCAGGGCTGGTTCCGCGACGCCGAGCCGTTGGCCGCCGGTCTGACACTGCCGCCGCCCTGCGCCCAGGTGCTGGAAGCCCTGCTGGAACCCGAGGTCCCCCGTACCTTCGCGACGCGCGAGGCGCTCGTGGCCGCCTTCGGTGACGCGGCGGAGCCGCTGTTGGCACTAGGCAACGAAGCCCTGGCGCTGGTCCATCTGCGGATCGCCGAGGACGAAGACGGTTTGCTGCTCTTCGGCTGCAATCTGGGCGGCGAGTGGCGCACCGATGAACGCGCCCTCATCAACATGACCACCCAACTGCTCTTGCATGCCTCCCATCACCAGTTGCAATTGCGCGACCTGCTGACGTCCCAGGAGGCGTTGCGCAGCGCCAACGCGCGGCTGGAGCAACTGTCGCGCAGCGATCCGCTCACCGGGCTGCCCAATAGGCGCTGTTTCGACGAGGCCGAGGAGGCGGAGTTTCGCCGCGCGCGACGCTCCGGGGAGCCCCTCGCGCTGCTGCTCTGCGATGTCGACTTTTTCAAGCGCTACAACGATACCTATGGGCATGCCCAGGGCGATGTCTGTCTGCAGCAGGTGGCGACCGCCATGCAGCAGGTCGTCACGCGCCCAGGCGACCTGGTGGCGCGGATCGGCGGCGAAGAGTTCGCGGTTCTGCTGCCCGCGACCGATCTGGCGGGCGCGGGGGCGATGGCCGAGCGCTTGCGCCGGGCCGTCGCCGCGCTGGAAATCACCCATGCCGGCTCGGAGGCTGCTGGCCACGTCACCCTGAGCATCGGCTATGCCACCCTGAGTACCGATATGCACGATTTCGCCAGCCTGCTGCGCCAGGCCGACCGGGCGCTCTACCGCGCGAAAAGCCTGGGGCGCCATCGCAGCTGTCATCTGCCTGAGGAGCCGCTGCCATGAAGCGTCATCTGTTGTTGGCCCTGCTGGCCTTGCTGGGGCCGGGCGTGGAGGCCGCCACGGTGCGCGCCGTGACGGAAGAGACGTCCTTGAGCTGGAGCGTGGACGGTCGGGTGGGTGGGCCGGCGACCTCGGTGGTGGAGCGTACCCTGGCCCTGGCGGGTATCACCGACTACCGCCTGGAACTCTATCCCTGGGCTCGCGCCTATGATCTGGCCCTGCACGAGCCAGGGGTGCTGATCTATCTGATCGCCCGCACGCCGGCTCGCGAGACCCAATTCCAGTGGGTCGGGGAGGTCATGCGCCTGCGGTACTACTTCTATCGGCTGGCGAATCGCGACGACGTGCGTATCGAGCGTCTCGACGACGCCCGCGCCTATCGGCTGGGCGTGATGCGCGACGATGTGCGCCACCAGTATTTGCAGTCGCTCGGCTTCCAGCAGCTGGTGGTGTCAGGCCAGCAAAAGGACAACTTCAGCCGCTTGCTCAATGGTCAGGTGGATGCCGTGCTGCTGCCGGAGCAGGATGCCATTCGCTTCTGCCAGGACGCGGCTAGCGCCTGTCCGGGATTGCGCCGCCTCGCCGCCCTGGAGGATCTCGATACCCCGCTGTACATGGCGTTCAGCCCGACCACGCCGGCGCCGCTGGTAGCCCGGCTGCGCACGGCGTTCGCGCAGCTCAAGGCCAGTGGCGAGGTCGCTCGGCTGCTGGAATAGCCGAGCGACCCCCGACCATCAACGCAGCACGTTGGTCTTGGCCAGGTCCAGCACCTCGCTGCCGCGCCCGCTCATCACCGCGCGCAGCATGTAGAGGCTGAAGCCCTTGGCCTGGGCCGCTTCGATCTTCGGCGGCAGCGACAGCTCCTGCTTGGCGATGCGCACGTCCACCAGCGCCGGGCCGGGGTGGGCGAACGCCTCTTCCAGGGTGGCGTCGAGCAGGCTGGCCGATTCCACCTTCCAGCCGCGCACGCCGCAGGCCTCGGCCACCTGGGCGAAGTCGACGGCGGCGAGATCCGTGGTCTCGTCGATCATGCCGGCGGCCTTCATCTCCATGGCGACGAAGCCCAGGGTGGCGTTGTCGTAGACGATGACCTTGACCGGCAGCTTCTCGCTGGCCAGGGTCGCCAGTTCGCCGAGCAGCATGGACAGTCCGCCGTCGCCGGCCAGCGCCACCACCTGGCGGTCGGGATAGGCCGCCTGCAGACCCATGGCCTGGGGCAGGGCATTGGCCATGGAGCCATGGGTAAAGGAGCCGGCCAGCTTGCGCTCGAAATTCATCGCCAGGTAGCGCGCCGCCCACACCGTGGGCGTGCCGACGTCGCAGGTGAAGAGGGCATCCGCTGCGGCCAGTTCGCTGACGCGGGTGGTGAGGTACTGCGGATGCAGCGGCTCGCCATCGGCGGTGGCGGTGGCCAGTTCGTCCAGCTCGGCGCGGGTCTTGCGGTAGTGCTGCTGGGCCTTTTCCAGGAAGCGGCTGTGGCTGTTGGGCTGGAGTCGCGGCAGCAGGGCGTCGAGGGTGGCGCGGACATCGCCCACCAGGCCCTTGAGTAGCGGGGTGCGTACGCCCAGGTGGGCGCCGCGCACGTCGATCTGCACCACGCGGCCGTGATCCGGGAAGAAGTTGCGATAGGGGAAGTTGCTGCCCAGCATCAGCAGTAGGTCGCACTCCTTGAGTGCGTGATAGCCGGACGAAAAGCCGATCAGGCCGGTCATGCCCACGCCATAGGGATTGGAATACTCGATGTGGGCCTTGCCGCGCAGCGCATGGACCACCGGGGCCTGCAGGCGCTCGGCCAGGGCCACCACCTGGGCATGGGCACCGGCGCAACCGGCGCCGCAGAGCAGGGTGATGCGCTTTTCCCCGGCCAGCAATTCGGCCAGGGCATCCAGCTCGGCCTCCGGCGGCACCACCACCGGACGCACCGGCTCGCTCCACTGAGCTTCCTTGATCGGCGCCTCGGCCAGGGCCACGTCGCCGGGAATCACCACCACCGACACCGAACGATTGAGGATGGCCGAACGCATGGCGGTCTCGAGGATGCGCGGCAGTTGCTCGGGATGGGAGACCACCTCGCAGAAGTCGCTGCAGTCGCGGAACAGGCGTTCCGGATGGGTCTCCTGGAAATAGCCCAGGCCGATCTCGCTGGAGGGAATCTGGGCGGCGATGGCCAGCACCGGCGCACCGCTGCGCTGGGCGTCGAACAGGCCATTGATCAGGTGCAGGTTGCCCGGGCCACAGGAGCCGGCGCAGACCGCCAGACGCCCGCTGGTGTCGGCCGCGGCACTGGCGGCGAAGGCCGCAGCTTCTTCGTGCCGCACGCCACGCCAGCGGATGCGCTCACGCTTGCGCAGGCTTTCGGTGAGGCCGTTGAGCGAATCGCCCGGCAGGCCCCAGATGGTGTCGACACCAGCCGCTTCGAGGGTGGCGACGAGCAGATCGGCAACGGTTTTCACAGCCATGACAAAGACTCCAGACAAGGATGGAAGAGGGCAAAGCCGCTTGGCAGAGGTCTTGTTGTGCCTTGTTGGTCCGACGAAGCGGGGCGGAAGTTCGCGGCGGGTGCGCTTGTCCGAATCTTGCTCCGCGCCGATGACATTTCCGCCTCCGGCGTCTTTCCCAAGGCTTCACCAGGTGTCATCCGCGCGAAGAGCGCTATACCAGCTGTGATGCCTGATGCCGAGAGGGTGCCGATTGACAGATCCAGCCTTGCCCCTAATATGGGATATACATCCGATATATCCCGGAGGTCGATCATGGATCAAGGCGCCGTATTCCAAAGCAATCGCAGTCAGGCGGTGAGACTGCCAAAGGCGGTTGCCCTGCCCGCAGACGTGAAGCGCGTCGATGTGGTCGCGGTCGGTCGCACGAGGATCATTACCCCGGCCGGGGAATCCTGGGATTCCTGGTTCGAGGGGGAGGGTGTCACGGCGGATTTCATGGCGGAACGGGACCAGCCCGCCGAGCAGGAGCGCGAGGGCTTCTGATGCTCAAGTTCATGCTCGACACCAACACCTGCATCTTCACCATCAAGAACCGACCGACGTCGGTTCGCGAGGCCTTCACCCGGCACCAGGGGCAGTTGTGCATCAGTACGATCACCCTGATGGAGCTGATCTACGGTGCGGAAAAGTCTTCCAGCCCGGAGCGCAACCTGGCGGTGATCGAGGGCTTCGCCGCGCGGCTGGAGGTGTTGACGTACGGTCCCGAAGCCGCAGCCCATACCGGGCAGTTGCGCGCCGAACTAGCCCGAGCGGGTCAGCAGATCGGTCCTTACGATCAGATGATCGCGGGGCATGCGCGCTCCCTGGGCCTGATCGTGGTCACCAACAACCGTCGCGAGTTCGACCGGGTGCCAGGCCTGCGCGTTGAAGACTGGGTCACCGCGGGAGGAAATTAGCGCGCAAGGCGCTCTATCCGCCTCTGACTGCGGCACAGTGATAAGGAACAGCAGGGCCCTGGCGTACAGCCCAGCTGTCGGACCCAGGAGCCTGGCTAATATCGTAACGATTTCGATACGCCGTTTGTAAATCGATACGAGTGTGGCGGGTTGGGGCGTCAATCGTAACGATTTCGCTACGGCGCAATAGGGGTTCTTTAGCTAAACCCCTGAAAACACTGGCCTTTGTTCCTGGCATCACCCTTGCAATCCCAGACCCATCTATCCATCAGGACAAAGGTCCGCAGGAGTCTGGCAATGGGTCTGCGCTATACCGAAGAACACGAATGGCTGCGTCAGGAAGCCGATGGCAGCATTACCGTCGGCATCACCGACTATGCTCAGGACTCCCTGGGCGACCTGGTCTTCGTGCAATTGCCGGAGCTGCGCAGCTACGCCCAGGGCGATGAGGTGGCGGTGCTGGAGTCGGTCAAGGCCGCCAGCAACATCACCATGCCGCTGGACGGCGAGGTCCTGGCGGTCAACGAGGCGCTGAACGATGCGCCCGAGACCATCAACAGCGATCCGCTGAACGCCGGCTGGTTCTTTCGTTTCCAGCCCGCCAATGCCGAAGCCTTCGCCGCGCTGCTCGACGAAGCCGCCTATCAGCAACTGATCAAGGGGTAAGACCGCCATGTCGCTGCACGACACCCTCAGCACCGCCGACGAATTCGTCCCGCGCCACATCGGTCCGCGCGAGCTCGACGAGATCGCCATGCTGAATCTGCTCGGCTATGAATCCCTAGACGCGATGACCGCCCAGGTGATTCCCGAGAGCATCAAGGGCACCAGCGTGCTGGACCTGCCCGCCGGGCTGTCCGAAGCCGACGCCCTGGCCGAGCTGCGCGCCATCGCCGGCAAGAATCGCCTGCTCAAGAGCCTGATCGGCCAGGGCTACTACAACACCCATACCCCGGCGCCGATCCTGCGCAACCTGCTGGAAAATCCGGCCTGGTACACCGCCTATACCCCCTACCAGCCAGAGATCTCCCAGGGTCGTCTGGAAGCCCTACTCAACTTCCAGACGCTGATCGGCGACCTCACCGGCATGCCGGTGGCCAACGCCTCGCTGCTGGACGAGGGCACCGCCGCCGCCGAGGCCATGACCTTCTGCAAGCGCCTGGCGAAAAACAAGGCCAGCGCCTTCTTTGCCTCCGTGCACTGCCATCCGCAGACCCTGGACGTCCTGCGCACCCGTGCCGAGCCCCTGGGCATCGAGGTGGTCGTGGGCGTGGAAACCGAGATCGAGGACCACGGCCGCTTCTTCGGCGCGCTGTTCCAGTACCCCATGACCACCGGCGAGATCCGTGACTACCGGGAAAGCATCCAGGCCTTCCAGGCCGCCGGTGCCCTGGTGGCCATGGCCGCCGACCTGCTGGCCTTGACCCTGCTCACCCCGCCCGGCGAACTGGGCGCGGACGTGGCCATCGGCACCGCGCAGCGTTTTGGCGTACCGCTCGGTTTCGGCGGCCCGCACGCGGCCTACTTCGCAACCCAGGACAAGTACAAGCGCGACATGCCCGGGCGCGTCGTCGGCGTGTCCATCGACCGCCACGGCAACCCGGCCTATCGCCTGGCGCTGCAGACCCGCGAGCAGCACATCCGCCGCGAGAAGGCCACCAGCAACATCTGCACCGCCCAGGTGCTCCTGGCCAACATCGCCAGCATGTACGCGGTCTACCACGGTCCCGAAGGCCTGACCCGCATCGCCACCCGGGTGCAGCGTCTGACCAGCCTGCTGGCCGCCGGCCTGCAGCGCCTGGGCCACGAGACCCAGCACACCGCCTTCGACACCCTTACCCTGGTGTTCGGGGCGCGCACCGCCGCCCTGCACGAGGCCGCCCGTGCCCGTGGCTACAACCTGCGCGAAGTCAGCGCCGAGGCCCTGGGCGTGTCCCTGGACGAGACCAGCACCCTGGCCGATGTCCAGGCACTGCTGGAGATCCTGGCCGATGGCAAGCCCGCGCCCCAGGTCGCCGAGCTGGGCGATGCCCAGGGCGTGGAAGTGCCCGCGGCGCTGCAGCGCCAATCGGCCTTCCTGACCCATCCGGTGTTCGCCAGCCACAGGTCCGAGACCGAGCTGATGCGTTACCTGCGCAAGCTGGCGGACAAGGACCTGGCGCTGGATCGCACCATGATCCCGCTGGGCTCCTGCACCATGAAGCTCAACGCCGCCAGCGAGATGATCCCGGTCACCTGGGCGGAATTCGGCGGTATCCACCCCTTCGCCCCGGCCGACCAGGCCGAGGGCTATGCTCAGCTCACCACCGAGCTGGAAGCCATGCTCTGCGCCGCCACCGGCTATGACGCCGTCTCCCTGCAGCCCAATGCCGGCTCCCAGGGCGAGTACGCCGGCCTCCTGGCCATCCGTGCCTATCACGCGAGCCGCGGCCAGGGCGAGCGCGACGTCTGCCTGATCCCGGCCTCGGCCCACGGCACCAACCCGGCTACCGCCAGCATGGTCGACATGCGCGTGGTGGTGGTGGCCTGCGACAAGCGCGGCAACGTCGACCTCGACGACCTGCGCGCCAAGGCCGAGCAGCACAGCGAGCGCCTGGCCGCGCTGATGATCACCTACCCGTCCACCCACGGGGTGTTCGAAGAGGCCATCCGCGAGATCTGCCAGGTGGTCCATGACCACGGCGGCCAGGTCTATATCGACGGCGCCAACATGAACGCCATGGTCGGTCTCTGCGCCCCGGGTCAGTTCGGCGGTGACGTCTCCCACCTCAACCTGCACAAGACCTTCTGCATCCCCCATGGCGGCGGCGGTCCGGGCGTCGGCCCCATCGGCGTCAAGGCGCACCTGGCGCCCTTCCTGCCCGGCCATGCCCGGCTGGAACGCAAGGAGGGCGCGGTCTGCGCGGCGCCCTATGGCAGCGCCAGCATCCTGCCGATCTCCTGGATGTACCTGAAGATGATGGGCAGCGCCGGTCTGACCCGCGCCTCGCAGATCGCCATCCTCAGCGCCAACTACATCGCCCGCCGGCTGGAAGAGCACTACCCGGTGCTCTACAGCGGCACCGGCGGCCTGGTGGCCCACGAGTGCATCCTCGACCTGCGCCCGCTCAAGGACAGCAGCGGCGTGACCGTGGACGACGTGGCCAAGCGCCTGATCGACTTCGGCTTCCATGCGCCGACCATGTCCTTCCCGGTGGCCGGCACCCTGATGATCGAGCCCACCGAGAGCGAGTCCAAGCAGGAACTGGACAGATTCTGCGACGCCATGATCGCCATCCGCGAAGAGATCCGCGCCCTGGAAGCCGGCACCCTGGATCCCCAGGACAACCCGCTGAAGAACGCGCCCCACACCGCGCGCGAATTGGCGGGCGAGTGGACCCACCCCTACAGCCGCGAGCAGGCGGTCTTCCCGCTGCCGAGTCTGGTGGACGGCAAGTACTGGCCGCCGGTGGCGCGCATCGACAACGTCTACGGCGATCGCAACCTGGTCTGCTCCTGCCCGCCGATCGAAGCCTACGGCGAGGCCTGACCCTCACCCCCGGCCCCTCTCCCAGGGGGAGAGGGGAGGAGAACGGTGGCCCCGCTGCAGTCCCGCGCGAGCCGCCCGCTCTTCCCCCTCTCCCTCAGGGAGAGGGCCGGGGTGAGGGCTGACCCCATCACCCACGTCGCGACCCCATAGCCCAGCGCTGTCCCGTTCCCCTTGCCTGGGGCGACAGCCGCCACCCGACACGGAGCCCCACCATGTCCCTGCTCAAGACTTCGCTGCACGCCCTGCACCTGGAACTCGGCGCCCGCATGGTGCCCTTCGCCGGCTACGAGATGCCGGTGCAATACCCGCTCGGCGTGCTCAAGGAGCACCAGCACACCCGCGCCCAGGCCGGGTTGTTCGATGTGTCCCACATGGGCCAGGTCTTGCTCGAAGGCGAAGAAGCCGCCGAGGCGCTGGAGACCTTGGTGCCGGTCGACATCATCGACCTGCCCAGCGGCATGCAGCGCTATGCCCTGCTGACCGACGACAACGGCGGCATCCTCGACGACCTGATGGTCGCCAACCTGGGTGACTGCCTCTACCTGGTTGTCAACGCGGCCTGCAAGGAAGCCGACCTCGCCCACCTGGAAAAGCACTTGGGCGATCGCTGTCAGGTGCTGCCGCAATTCGATCGCGCCCTGCTGGCCCTGCAAGGGCCCGCCGCCGCCGCGGTGCTGGCGCGCCTGGCGCCAGAGGTGGCCGAGATGACCTTCATGCATGTCCGCCGCGTCAAGCTGCTGGACCAGCCCTGCATCGTCAGTCGCAGTGGCTATACCGGCGAAGACGGCTACGAGATCTCGGTGCCCAGCTCCGCCGCCGAGGCCCTGGCCCGCCGCCTGCTGGCCGAGCCGGAGGTCGAGGCCATCGGCCTGGGCGCGCGCGACTCCCTGCGCCTGGAAGCCGGTCTCTGCCTCTATGGCCATGACATGGATGCCGGCACCACGCCGGTGATGGCCAACCTGGGCTGGGCGCTGTCCAAGGTGCGTCGTGAAGGCAACGGTCGCGCCGGCGGTTTCCCCGGTGCCGAGCGCATCTTCACCGAGCAGCGTGAAGGCGTGAGCCGCAAGCGCGTCGGCCTGCTGGTGCAGGAACGGGTGCCGGTGCGCGAGGGTGCCGAGCTGGTGGATGCCAACGGCGCCAGCATCGGTCGTGTCACCAGTGGCGGCTTCGGCCCGACCCTGGGGGCGCCGGTGGCCATGGGTTATGTCGACAGCGACTTCGCCGCCCTGGATACCCAGCTGTTCGCCGTGGTGCGCGGCAAGCAGGTGCCGGTCAAGGTCGCCAAGACCCCCTTCGTGCCGCAGCGGTATTACCGCGGATAAAGATCGGGCCGGCTGATCGTAGCTATGGCGGTCCGCCGCTGCGGCCGCTCCGGTGACGAGGATTGACCGTTTTATCGCGGCCATGGGCCGCTCCTACAGTGTCCCGTAGGAGCGGCCCATGGCCGCGATGCTTTTCCGTCACGCCAGCGGATAATCGCGAAACACCGACAGCGCCTCCGCCTCGGCGGTCAGGGCCTCCAGCGTCGGGTAGTTACGCCGCTCGATCAGCCCCGGGAGGGCGAAATGCAGGAAGGTCCAGGCCACCGCCGTGTCGATGGCGTCCTGGCCGATACTGTCTTCACCCAGCGGCGGACGCGGGCCCAGCCAGGCCTTGTCCAAGGCGCCACAGGCCGCACGCAACTGACCTTCCACGCGCTGCTGCCAGGGCGCATGACGCTTCTCTTCCGGTCGCAGATCCCGCTCGTACACCAGCTGCACCGCCTTCTCGGACAGGGCCAGCGCCAGGCCGCTGCGACTGAGGGCGGTGGCCCGGGCCGCGTGGCCGCTCGGCCGCAACTGCCGACTGCCACAGGCGAGATGCTGGGCATAGTCCAGAATCAGCGACGAATCCATCAGCCGCTGACCGTCCAGGCAGATCAATGTGGGTGCCTTGAGCACCGGATTGAAGCTGCGAAAGCGCTCGACCTCACGAAACAGCGAGATCTGGCGCAGCTCGAAGGGCAGAACCAGCAGGCGAAGGGAGATCGCGACCCGCCGCACATAGGGGGAGTCGAGCATGCCGATGAGTTGCATGGGGGCGTCCTGTCAGAAAGAGTGAATCCTGTTTCACGTGGAACGTCATCCTGGTCACGTGTTTCACGCCAGGTGCCGCTCTGGACAAGACATTAAGGATTCGGTGAAGCTGCTTCCAGCGAGAAATTCTGACCGGATCATTAAGGAAAGCTTACATGTCCCGTGTGCCACCGTTGAATGCCCTGCGCTGCTTCGAAGCGGTTGCCCGCCTGGGCAGCGTTACCCGCGCCGCCAATGAATTGCACCTTACCCATGCCGCGGTCAGTCAGCAGGTGAAGGGCCTGGAGCACCAGCTGGGCATGGTGCTGTTCGAGCGCCAGGGGCGCGGGATCGAGGTCACCGGCGACGGTCGCGTCTATGCCGAGCAGGTCCGCCAGCTGCTCGAGGATCTGGGCGAGGCGACCCGGCGACTGCAGGCCCGCCCGCGGCGCAACGAGCTGGTATTCGCCACCTTTCCCTCCTTCGCCACCCACTGGCTGCTGCCCCGGCTGCCGCGTTTTCGCGCCCTGTACCCGGACTATCGCATCCGTATCCAGACCAGCCTGGATTTCCAGGATCTGCGCCAGGGCATGGTGGATATCGGAGTGCGCATGGGCGAGGGCCAGTGGGATGGCCTGACGGCGCTTCGGCTGTTTCAGGACGATGTGCTGCTGGTGGCGGCACCTGGTTACAACAGTGGGCAACTGCCGTGCAGCCTGGACGAGGCTCTCGCGCAGCCGCTATTGCACACGGAGGAAACCTGGCTGCACTGGGGCGAAACGGCTGGTCTAGGCGAAGCAGCACCCAATCGCGGCATCAGCGTGAATGATTCCAACGTGGTACTGGAGGCGCTACGCCTTGGTCAGGCGCTAGCGCTGGAGCGGCGCAGCCTGGTGCAGGCCGCGCTGGACGAGGGGCGTCTGGTCCAGCTCAGTCCGGTAACGGCGCCCTATCCCTATGCCTACTGGCTGGTGTGGCCGGAACGCGCCGAATCGGCGGAAAAGCAGGAGCGCTTCAGCGCCTGGATCCAGGCCGAGGTCGCGACCTATCTGGCCGCGCTGGAGACGCCGACGCCCGCCTAGGGCGTCGGGCGGGAGGTCTTAGCGCAGCAGCAGCTTGCGACGGCCGTCCGGCCAGACTTCCCAGAGTTGATCGTTGATGCGCTGCACCTGGCTGGTGGTCCGGCGCATGGCCGAAATGCTGGCCCGCAGGGCCTGGCCGCTGGCGGTGTCGACGAGATTTCCGGCGCCGGTGCTCTCGGCCGTGGTGCGATCCATAGCTACAGTGTTCATTGACGCCTCCCAGAGCTCGGCTAAAGACGGCGAAAGTGCCGTAGCCCAAGGACTGCCCAGCCACGGCAAGATTCCGCGTCCGCGGCGGCCGCCGTTCAAGCTGTGATCCACGTCCTGAGGACGCTGTGGCCCACTGGGCGAATTTGCGCAAAGGCCGCTTTCTGTACGGATATACAGATTAGGCCTTGCGCCGCTCGCGCAGGCTTTGCATCCTGTGGCGATTCCCCTCGTGCGACGCCCGCCATGCAGCTGTATCTCTGCGAAAAACCCTCCCAGGCCAAGGACATCGCCCGCATCCTCGGTGCCACCCGCCGCGGCGAGGGCTGCCTGCAGGGGCAGGGCGTGACCGTGACCTGGTGCATCGGCCACCTGCTGGAAACGGCGCCACCGGACGCCTATGACGCCCGCTACAAGCGCTGGTCGCTGGACGACCTGCCCATCGTTCCCGAGCAGTGGAAGCTGCAGGTCAAGAAGACCACCGGCAGCCAGTTCAAGGCGGTCAAGCGCCTGCTGGGCGAGGCCAGCGAACTGGTGATCGCCACCGACGCCGATCGCGAAGGCGAGATGATCGCCCGCGAGCTGGTGGAGCATTGCCGCTATCGCGGGCCGATCCGCCGTTTGTGGCTGTCGGCGCTGGATGACGTCTCCATCCGCCGCGCCCTGGCCGCGCTCAAGCCCGGTACCGAGACCTATGGGCTCTATCAGTCCGCCTTGGGCCGCTCGCGCGCCGACTGGCTGATCGGCATGAACATGAGCCGGCTGTTCACCCTGCTGGGGCGTCGCTCCGGCTATCAGGGCGTGCTTTCGGTCGGACGGGTGCAGACGCCGACCCTGCGCCTGGTGGTGGACCGGGATCGTGCCATCGCCGCCTTCGTGCCGGTGCCCTTCTGGACCGTGGAGGCGACCCTGGACGCCTCCGGCAGTCGCTTCCAGGCCCAATGGCAGCCGCCGGAGGACGTCTGCGACGACCAAGGCCGCTGCCTCAAGCCCGAGGTGGCCCAGGCGGCGGCGCGGGCCATCGAGGCGGCTGGGCAGGCGCGGCTGGTCAAGCTCAAGACCGAGCGGATCCGCGAGGCGGCGCCCTTGCCCTTCGATCTGGGCACCTTGCAGGAGGTCTGCTCCAAGCGCTTCAACCTGGGTGCCCAGCAGACCCTGGACGTCGCCCAGGCGCTCTACGAGAAGTACAAGCTGATCACCTATCCGCGCAGCGATTGCGGCTACCTGCCGCTGTCCCAGCACGCCGAGGCGCCGGCGCTGCTGGCCGCCTTGCTGGGCGCCGACAGCAGTCTCGCCCCCCTGCGCGACCATCTGGACGCCAGTCGCCGCTCGCGGGCCTGGAACGATGCCAAGGTCAGCGCCCACCACGGCATCATCCCGACGCAGGTGACCCGCGACCTGGGACGCCTGAGTCCGCAGGAGCGCAACGTCTACGGCCTGATCCGCGCGCGTTACCTGGCGCAATTCCTGCCGCCGCACGAATTCGATCGCACCCAGGCCGATTTCGCGGCGGGCGGCGAACGCCTGCGGGCCACCGGCAAGCGGCTGGTGGAACCGGGCTGGCGGCGCGCCTTGCCCGAATCGCTCACGCCGCCCAAGGGTCGCGAGGCACCGCCGCCCCAGGCGCTGCCCGAGTTGCGCGAGGGTGAGTCCTATCCGGTGGTCGAGGTGCGTTGCAAGGATCAGCTGACCCAGCCGCCCAAGCCCTTCACCGAGGGCGATCTGATCAAGGCGATGAAGAACGTCGCCAAGCTGGTGGAGGATCCCGCCCTCAAGCAGAAGCTCAAGGACACCACCGGCATCGGCACCGAGGCGACCCGCGCCAGCATCATCCAGGGCCTGCTGGACCGCGGCTACCTGGTCAAGCAGGGCAAGGCCCTGGCGGCGACCCCGGCGGCCTTCGGCCTGATCGACGCCGTGCCCCGGGCCATCGCCGATCCGGGTACCACGGCACTCTGGGAGCAGGCACTGGATCGGGTGCAGGAGGGCGAGCTGAGCCTGGCCGAATTCGTCACCAAGCAATCGGCCTGGATGGGCAAGCAGGTGGAGCGCTGTCTCGGCCTGACCCTGACCATCAGCGGACCGCCGCCGGCGGGCAAGGGCGCGCCCTGGAAGAAGAAGCGGCGTACGGGCGGGAGCAAGGCCAAGACGACGGCGAAGACGGGTGGCGCACCGCCGCGCGTGCGCAAGCCGAGGGTCAAGCCGGGCTGAGGGCGGCGAAGAGGCGCTCGAGCACGGCGTCGGGCTGGGTCAGGACCTCATGATTCCAGAAGCGAATGATCTTGAATCCCTGGGCCTGCAGCCAGGCGTCGCGCTCGCGGTCATTGGCGCTGCCCTGATGCTGGCCGCCATCCAGTTCGATCACCAGCCGCGCTTCCAGGCAGACGAAGTCCAGGATGTAGCGGCCATAGGGATGCTGACGGCGAAATTTATGGCCCTGTAGACGGTTGCCGCGCAGGTGATACCAGAGGGCGCGCTCGGCGTCGGTCTGACCCCGGCGCAGGGCACGGGCATGGCTGATGAGGGGCATGGGAATCCTTTCCCTGGGTGTTCTGGTGTCGGGTTCGCCCTCACCCCAACCCTCTCCCGGAGGGAGAGGGGGTGGTACGGAGTGAGGATATGCGTGGGAGTATCGCCTAGGATTTTGAGGTTGGCGAGGCTCTGGAACGGGGTTTTCGAGAGCGTTGAGCTGAGGAAGTTGGCGCGGCTCAGCTACCTGATACTTTGGCGAGAGCATTGCCCTCACCCCAACCCTCTCCCAGAGGGAGAGGGGGCGATACGGAGCGAAGTGGAGCTGTGAAGTAGCCCTCGCAGAAAGACAGCAGGACAGTCAAAATTGCTATCGCAGCAACAACAGCTTCAGGACCCATGTCTGGAGAAAGAGCCCGCTATCACTCCAGACCACCCCCTCTCCCTGGGGGAGAGGGTTGGGGTGAGGGCGCAGGGCCCCGGCCAGCCTTACTTCTTCTCGAACGCCGCAGCAGCAGTGGCATAGGCCGCTTTGTGATATTCAAAGCTGGCTGACTGCACCAACATGATTTCCTAGTCTCGATAAAGGCGATCACCGAGCGCTAGGAGAGGCTGTCAGCCTTGATTTCGGCTCTGTCGATGAAGTTGGAGGGGGTGGAGGTGAAACGGCCTCAACTGGCCTAAGCGAATCGCTATCGCAGTAACACTGAAAACAGCTTCAGGACCCACGTCTGGAGGAAGAGCCCGCCACCACTCCAGACCGCCCCCTCTCCCTGGGGGAGAGGGTTGGGGTGAGGGCGCAGGGCCCCCCCGCGAGGCTTACTTCTTCTCGAACGCCGCCGCGGCGGTGGCGTAGGCCGCTTCGTGATAGTCGAATTCGGCGGACTGCACCAGCAGGGTTTCCTCGTCCTCGGTGAAGGCGATCACCGGGCGATAGGAGAGGCCGTCGGCCTTGATTTCGGCTTCGTCGATGAGCTTGGAGAGATCGAAGGCGAAGTCGCCGCAGATGGCCTTGGCCTGGGCGTCGGTGATGCCGTGCTTCTTCAGGGCATCGCGCAGCAGGCTGCTCCACTGGTATTGAAACTGGAGACCCAGTTTGGCGTAGCTGGGACCGTAGTCGATTTCCATGAGTGTGTAACCGGGGCTTGGGAGGAGGGGGCGAACTCGCCACAGCGGTCAGCGAAATGACCGTTGTGGACGCTGCCGGTGACACTACGATGGCGTGCCCCAAAGCCCAGGCAAAGGGGGGCGGGCCGGACGGCCAAATCTAATGACCGAGAGGCCCGCACCCAGGGACGAGCGGTTATTCGTGCACGATGCGCGAGTGATCGCGGGTGTCCTTCATGAAGACGTAGACCAGCAGCGAGCAGGCGATGCAGCCGGTCACGTACCAGTAGTAGCCGCTCTCCATGCCGATGCTCTTGAACCACAGGGCAAGGTATTCGGCGGTGCCGCCGAAGATGGACACGGTCAGGGCATAGGGCAGGCCGACGCCCAGGGCGCGGATCTCGGTGGGGAACAGCTCGGCCTTCACCACGGCGTTGATCGAGGTGTAGAAGCTGACGATCACCAGCGCCACCATGATCAGGCCGAAGGCGCCCCACCAGGTGGTGACGCTGCCCAGGGCGGAGAGGATCGGGTAGGTGAACAGCGTGCCGAGCACGCCGAAGGCGATCAGTACCGGACGCCGGCCGACGCGGTCGGAGAGGGCGCCGACGACGGGCTGCAGCAGCATGAACAGGAACAGCGTCGCCGCCGAGATGGAGGTGGCGTCGGTCTTGCTCATGCCCACCGAGTTGACCAGGTACTTCTGCATGTAGGTGGTGTAGGTGTAGAAGGCCAGGGTGCCGCCCATGGTCAGGCCGACCACGGTGAAGAATTCCTTGGGATGGCGCATCAGGGTGCGCATCAGGGATTCCTTGGGTTTTTCGGCCTTCTTGAAGGAGCTGGTCTCTTCCATGCCGCGGCGCAGGTAGAGCGCGGTCACGGCGCAGGCGGCGCCGATCAGGAAGGGGATGCGCCAGCCCCAGCTTTCCAGCTGTTCGACGGTCAGGGTCTGCTGCAGCACGATCAGGGTAGCCAGCGCCAGCAGCTGCCCGGAGATCAGGGTGACGTACTGGAAGCTGGAGTAGAAGCCGCGGCTTTCCTTGGTCGCCATCTCGCTCAGGTAGGTGGCGGAGGTGCCGTATTCACCGCCCACCGAGAGGCCCTGCAGCAGCCGCGCCAGCACCAGCATGATGGGGGCGGCGACGCCGATGGTGGTGTAGCTGGGGGTGAGGGCGATGATCAGCGAGCCGGCGCACATCATGATCACCGAGACCATCAGCGCGGACTTGCGGCCGGCCTTGTCGGCATAGAGGCCCATCAGCCAGCCGCCGATGGGGCGCATGAGAAAGCCCACGGCAAAGATGGCGGCGACGTTGAGCAGCTGGGCGGTCTGGTCGCCCTTGGGAAAGAAGGCCTTGGCGAAATACAGGGAGAAGGCGGCGTAGACGTACCAGTCGTACCATTCGACCAGGTTGCCGACGGAACCGCTGAAGATGGACTTGATGCGCTGCGAGGTGGTCTTGGGCGCGGTCTGGCCGGCCGCGAGGGTAGCGGTGCTATCCACAGGGTGTTCCTCTTGTCGTTGTTATTAGGGCGCTCGGGGCGTCGACAAGGGCTATAGCAGGGGGCGTGCCAGGTCGCGAAGCCGCGTCCTGACTGGGTTTTGCCAGGGTGGATCGGCGAAAGATCGCCGAAAGGCGGTGAGCAATGAGCGGATTTCCGCCTATTGCCTCTCAATCCTCGTCGCGGAAGTCGGCCCGCACCAGGCCATGGCGCTGCATCTTCTCGTTGAGGGTGCGCCGTGGCAGTTGCAACTCGTCCATCACCGCCTTGATCTCGCCGCCGTGGCGGGCCAGGGCGGCGCGCAGGCACTGGGCCTCGAAGGCTTCCAGCTGATCGGCCAGGGAATGGCCCGCGGCCGCGGTGGCGGGGGTACCAAGGCCGAGGGCCTCGCGCTCGGCGGCGTTGGCCAGCTCGCGCACGTTGCCGGGCCAGCCGTGACCCAGCAGCTGGGCCAGGCGCGCCGCGCCGGGCGGGGTGACCGGCCGGCCCAGGCGGGCGCCGGCCTCGGCGAGGAAGTGATCGAACAGCAGCGGGATGTCTTCACGCCGGGCGCGCAGCGGCGGCAGGTGCAGCTCGGCGACATTGAGGCGATAGGCCAGGTCTTCGCGAAAGCGTCCGGCGCGGGCTTCTTCCAGGAGATCCGGCTTGGTGGCGGCGACGATGCGCAGGTCCAGGGCGATGCTCTGGTTGGAGCCGAGGCGCTCCAGACGCTGCTCCTGCAGCACCCGCAAGAGCTTGACCTGCTGCGCCAGGGGCATGCTCTCGATCTCGTCGAGAAACAGGGTGCCGCCGTTGGCGTATTCCAGCTTGCCGATGCGCTTGCCCTGGGCGCCGGTGAAGGCGCCGCTCTCGTGGCCGAACAATTCGCTCTCGAACAGCTGCTCGGGGATGGCCGCGCAGTTGAGGGCGACGAAGGCCTTGCCGGCGCGGGGACCGAAGTCGTGCAGGCAGCGGGCGACCAGTTCCTTGCCGCTGCCGGTCTCGCCGCGCAGGAGTACGTTGACCGGCGTCGGCGCCAGGTCGAGGATCTGCTGGCGCAGCCGGACGATGCCCGGCGAGACGCCGAGCAGGCGGCGGGCGAGCGCGCTCTGGTCGTCGACCCGGCGGTGCAGCTGGCGGTTCTCCAGCACCAGCCGGCGCTTTTCCAGGGCGCGGCCGAGATCGCCGAGCAGCGCCTCGGGGCTGAAGGGCTTTTCCAGGAAATCGTAGGCGCCCTGGCGCATGGCGCTGACCGCCAGGGCGACGTCGCCGTGGGCGGTGAGCAGGATCACCGGCAGGTCGGCATCCAGCGCCTGCAGCTGTTCCAGCAGGGCCAGGCCGTCCATGCCGGGCATGCGCACGTCGCTGACCACCACCCCGGCGAAATCCGGGGTCACTGCCGCCAGGCAGTCTTCGGCGCGGGCGAACAGCCGCACCTGATGCCCCGACAGCTCCAGCCACTGGCGCACCGCTTCGCGGATGCTGGCTTCGTCGTCGACCAGATAGACCTGAGCTTGCATGGGAGGCGTCCTCTCGCGGCCGGTGCGCCGCTACCTTGCCCGAAGGCCGGCGACGGGTCGAGTCCCTAGCCGGGTCCCGGCAGCACCGGCAGGCCGAGACGGGCACAGGCGCCGCCCTCCGGGCGGTTGCCCAGTTCGATGCGTCCGCCCAGGTGCTGGGCGACGGTCTGGACGATGGACAGTCCCAGGCCGGCGCCGTTGGCCGCGCCGCTGCTGTAGAAGCGCTCGAACAGCCGTGGCTGGATCTCCTCCGCGATGCCGGGGCCCTGGTCGAGGATCTGGATCTCCGCCCAGTCGGCGGTGACCTCCAGGCGGATGCGGATCTCGCCGCCGGGAGGCGACACGTTGACCGCATTGGTCAGCAGATTCTGCAGGGCGATGCCCAGCATGGCGCTGTCGCCATGGACCTGCACCCGGCTGGCTTCGGCGTCGAGGCTGAGGTCCAGGCCCTTGTCGAGAATCCAGGGGCCCAGTTCTTCCAGGGTGGCGCTGAGGGCGGTGCGCAAATCGAAGCGCTGCTCGGCGCTCCAGCTCGGCCGGGGTTCCAGGCGTGCCAGGATCAGCAGCTGGTTGACCACCCGGGTCAGTCGGTCGGTGCCGCTGACGACGAATTTCAGCGCCTCGTCGCGGGCCGCCGCGGTCTGCGCGGACAGGGCGTTCTGGGCGTGCAGGCGTAGCACCGCCAGCGGCGTGCGCAACTCGTGGGCGGCGTCGGCGATGAAGCGGCGTTCGCGCTGCAGCAGTTGCTCGATCTGCAGCAGCAGCCGATTGAGCGCCGCCTGCATGGGTTCCAGTTCGCGTGGCAGCGGATCCAGCTGCAGCGGTTGCAGGGATTCCGGGTCGCGGTGGCGGATCAGCCCGGCCATGCGCCGCAGTGGTTTCAGGCCCCAGCCAATGGCCAGCCAGGCCAGCAGCGACAGCAGCACCAGGCCGATCAGATGCGGCGTGAGGGTATGGCGCAGGATGCGGCGGACCAGATCGGCGCGCACCTCTTCGCGCTCGCCGACCCAGAGCATCAGGTCGTGCTCCGGGTCGGGCAGCAGGAAGCCATACCAGGCCTCGCCCTCCAGGGTCTGCTCGGTGAAACCCGGGGTCGTCGGCATGCTGAAGATGGGCGCGCTGGGCGAGCGCATCAGGGGGACGCCGCGGGCGTTCCAGGCCTGGAAGGCCATCTTGGCCTCGTATCTGTGGCCATAGGGACTCTCCGTGGCTTCGGCCAGGGCCTGGGTGACGCTGGCATGCAGCGCCAGGCGGCCTTCGCCGCGGGGGGCGGCGCGCAGCATGCCCTGCAGGATGCGCGCGCTCTGCGCCAGCTGGGCATCGTAGATCTCGCCGATCTCGCGCTGGCTGTCGTGGACATTGGTCAGGGCGATCAGCAGGGTGCCGATCAGCAGCAGCGAGAGCACCAGGCCGACGGTGCGGCGGCGGATGGAGGTCATGGACATTCGAGGCGGTAACCGATGCCCCTGACCGTGCGGATCAGGTCGGCGCGCAGCTTCTTGCGCAGGTTGTAGATGTGGACTTCCAGGGTGTTGCTTTCCACCCCCTCGTCCCAGCCGTAGAGCAGCCCCATGAGGCGGTCGCGACTGAAGATCTTGCCCGGATTGGCCAGCAGTTCGTGCAGCAGCTGGTATTCGCGCGGGGTGAGGTTGACCGGCTGGCCATCGAAGGTGACCCGGCGGGTGGCCGGATCCAGGGCGATGCCGCCGCCTTCGAGCTGGATCTGCGAGGGACCGTTGCGTCGGCGCAGCAGGGCGCGCAGGCGGGCCTTGAGTTCCTTGATATCGAAGGGCTTGACCAGGTAGTCGTCGGCGCCGGCGTCGAGGCCGGCGACCCGGTCCTCGGTGTCGTCGCGGGCGGTAAGGATCAGCACCGGGGTGGTCAGGCCATTGGCGCGACTCTGGCGCAGCACCTGGATGCCGTCCAGGCGCGGCAGGCCGAGATCCAGCACCACCAGGTCGAAGCCCTCTTCGCGCAGGGCGTGGACGGCGCTTTCGCCGTCCTTGAGCCAGTCCAGGGTATAGCCCTCTTCCCGCAGACTGGTGCGGATGCCCTCGCCGAGGTCGGGATCGTCTTCGATCAGCAGCACGCGCATGGAGGCCTCGTCACTTCAGCTTCTGGTCGACGTCCTTGAGCAGCGCGGCGATCTCGCCCCGCCGTCCCTGGTCGGCCAGTTCGCGTCCCGGCCGCGGGGCGGCCTGCTGCGCCTTGAGCAGGGCGGCGCGGGCTTCGGCATAGCGCTGCTGGCGATACAGGTGGTCACCCCAGAAGTATAGGGTATCGATACCGCTGGGGTTGAGGGCGAGGGCCCGCTGCAGCAGACGATCGGCTTCGCTGGCGTCACCAAAGGCGATCGGCCAGCCGGGAACCCGATCGTAGAGGGCGGCGAGACTGGTGTAGGCGGAGCCCTGCAGCGCCGTGGGATCGAGCTTGAGCGCCTGTTCCAGGTCGCTGCGGGCCTCCTTGACCTTGCCCAGCGCCCCCAGCCCGCCCTGGGCGCCGGCCCAGCTGCTCAGCACGATGCCCTGCCAGATCAGCGCTGGCGCCGACTGGGGCTCGGCCTGGGTGAAGGCGCGCGCTTCGCCGGCCAGCTGTTCGAAGGCGGCGGGTTTTTCGGCGCTGGGCAGGCGGTACTGGATCTCGGCCCAGCGCTGCTGGATCTGGGCCAGGCGCTGGCCATCGTCGGCCAGGGCGAAGGGGCTGGCGAGCAGGGCGGCGAGCAGCAGGCCGAGGGCCTTGCGCGGGGTCGTCATGGGTGTTTCTCCGGGGCGAAGGCGGGGTCGATGAAGCGGCGGATCACCGGCAGCTGGCGGCGCAGGGCGCGATCCACCAGGCCGGGCAGCAGGCCGTTGAGGCGGACGAAGAGCTTTTCCGGCCAGCCGAGATGGAGCTCCTGGCGGTCCTCGACCAGGGCACGGATCACCGCGCCGGCGACCACGGTGGGGTCGTCCATCTGGCTCTTGAGCGCCTGGTTCACGGCCATGGCCGCCGGGCCGTTCATCGCCGTGCGGGTGGCGCGGGGCGCCACGTAGAGCACCCGGATGCGGGTGTCGGCCAGCTCCCGGCGCAGGGCCTGGGTGAAGCCGCGCAGGGCGAACTTGCTGGCGCAATAGGGCGCATAGCCGGGATAGCCGATGGAGCCCAGGGTGGAGCCGACATGGGCGATCACCGCCCGCGGCTGGCGGCGCAGCAGCGGCAGCAGCAGGCGGGTCAGCTGGATGGCCGCGCCGATGTTGATCGCCAGCAGGTTGTCGATGACGTCGTCGTCAAGGGCGTCGAGCAGGGCGAAGCTGTTGCTGCCGGCGGCGTTGAGCAGCACGTTGACGCCCTGGCCGCGGCTGGCTTCGGCCAGCACCGCCTGGCGATCGGCCCGGCGGGTGAGGTCGGCATCGAGCAGGCGCAACCGGCCACCCAGGCGCTCGGCCAGGGGCTGCAGGGCGCGGGTGTCGCGGGCGACCGCCAGCACCTGGGCGCCGCCGGCGCAGAGTTGTTCCACCAGCGGCAGGCCGATGCCGCCGCTGGCGCCGGTCAGCAGGACGCGGCAGTCAGGCAGCTGCATGGCGCTGCTCCGGGTGCTGGCCGGCGCCGGGCAGGGCGCGGAACATGTCGGCATAGAGGCGATAGACCACCTTGGACACGTGGATCACCGCGGCCTGGTCGGCCGGATCGTCCAGCCGATCCATCAGCTGGCGGTAGGTCGCCATGTGTTCCTGGTCGAGGCTGCCGTGGGAGTCCAGGTAGCTGAAGGCCGTGGCCGGCAGGCCCAGCTGGCCGCGGATGGCGCCGGCGGCCTGGGTGGCCAGGGCGATGCTGGTGCCTTCGAGCACATTGACCATGCCGAACAGGCCGACCGGATTGTCGCGAGCGATGAAGTCGTAGAGATAGGCCACCATCAGCTCGATGGGCAGTTCGGGGCGGCTGGCGCGCACCGCCTCGGCATCGCCCCCGCAGGCGGCGATGCCACTGAGGATCCACTGGTCGTGGCCGTATTCTTCCTCGATGTATTCGCAGACCGCGCCGCGCAGCCATTCCAGCCGCGCCGGCAGGCGGGCGCCGCAGGCCATCATCAGCGGCGCGGTGTGGCGGACGTGGTGATAGGCCTGGCCGAGAAAGGCGACATAGCTCTCCAGGGCGACGTTGCCGCCCAGGGCGGCGCGGATGATGGGCACCTCGAACAGCGCCTGGCGTTCCACGGCGGTTTCGGCTTGCAGGGTGGCGAAGAAACTCATGCTGGTACCTCCAGAAGGTGCGAGAGCAGGGCCGCGTGATGCGCCTGGATGGCGTCGCGGCGAAGGCGTCCGGTCGCGGTGAGCAGGCCGTTGGCGGGGGTGAAGGGTTCGGCGAGGCGGCGCCAGGCGCCGATGCGGGCATAGTCGGGCAGGCGCTGGTTGAGGCGGGCGATCTGGTCGGCGAGCAGGCTGTCGGGCAGGTCCGGCTGCCGTGGCCAGAGCAGCGCCACCAGGTGCCGGGCACCTTCGCCCTGCACATAGGCCTGGGCGATGGGGCCGCCCTGGGTGAGTTCGGCCTCGATCCAGCCCGGATCGACATTGCGTCCCGAGGCCAGGCTGAACTGGTGTTTCTTGCGGCCACGCAGGTAGAGATAGCCATCGGCGTCGAATTCGCCGAGATCACCGGTGGCCACCTCGTCGGTGGCGCTCGCGGGTTCGCCCAGATAGCCGGCGAAATCGACGCCGCCGACCAGGATCTCGCCATCGGCGGCCAGGCGCAGGCGCACATGGGGCAGGGGCTGGCCGACGCTGCCCGGGCGGTTGGCCTCAGGGCGATTGAGGGTCACCACCGAGGCGCACTCCGACAGGCCATAGCCCTGGAACAGCGGCAGGCCCAAGGCGCTGGCGCGGGTCAGCAGCGCCTCGCTCAGCGGCGCCCCGCCCACGGCGGCGAAGCGCAGCCCGTCCAGGCGCAGCAGCCCGCGTTCGCCCAGCTCCACGAGTCCCTGCAACAGCTGGGGCATGAGGATCAGACTGTGTGGCTGGCGCTCCTGCAGGCAGGCGGCCAGCTGGGCCCAGTCGATGCCGGCGGAGCCGCGGACACCCTGGTCCTCGGCCTTGAGCACCACCACCTCGGCACCGGCCAGCAGCGCGGCATAGACCCCGAGATTTTCCAGCAGGATGCCCAGCGACAGGAGCACCTGATGGCGTCGGGGCGCCCGGGCGCCGCTGGCGGCTTCCAGGCTGGCGGCCACCCGCAGCAGTTGTCCGGCCTTGAGGCAGACGCCCTTGGGGGTGCCGGTGGTGCCGGAGGTGTAGGTGAGCTTGGCGGTGCCCGCCGGCAACGGAGCGCGGGCCGAGGCCGGCCGCTGCCACCCGCTGGCGCCCGCGGTGAAGCCTGCCGCAGCCCATTCCTGGGTGCGCTCGGGGCGCCCCAGCAGGAGATCGGCGCCGCAGTCGCGCAGGACATGGGCGCGCTGCGCGGGACTGAAGAAGTCCGGCAGGATCACGCAGGGCAGTCCGGCGCGCAGGGCGGCCAGGTCCCAGGCCAGCAGTTCGGGACCGTTGGGCAGGTCCAGCGCCAGGCGCCGGATCTCGTGCTCGCGCAGCCAGGCGGCGCGGGCGGTGACTTCCTGCAGCAGCCGGGCATAGCTCCAGGTCTCGTGACTGCCGGTCAGCGCCGGCCGGTCGCCGTGCCAGGCGTGGCGCTCCAGGGTGGTGAAGAAGTCGACGACAGGGCAGGTTTCAAGCGACATGGCAGTCTTCCTCGCCAAGGGTGGTGAGGCCCAGGCGGGCGAAGATGCCGGCCTGCAGCAACTGTTGATAGCCCTGCTGGATGTCGCCGGCGCAGACCTGGGGAGCGTTGGCGTAGTAGGAGCCCCAGCTCTCGCGCTCGGCGCCCAGGCAGGCCGGATCGGCGGAGCCCAGCACCTGGGGCGCCAGGCCGAGGCGATGAAAGCTATTGATCAGGCGGGTGGCGCCGGTAAAGGTCACCCAGCGCCGGCCGCTGCGGGCCAGCAGCCAGGTGGTGACGACGATCAGCAGGCG
The DNA here is from genome assembly GCF_003057735.2 of Pseudomonas sp. RIT411. Classification (NCBI taxonomy): domain Bacteria; kingdom Pseudomonadati; phylum Pseudomonadota; class Gammaproteobacteria; order Pseudomonadales; family Pseudomonadaceae; genus Pseudomonas; species Pseudomonas sp. RIT411. The sequence continues at coordinate 73,793 of NZ_QBIZ02000012.1, read as the reverse complement.
CGCCTGGCCCGGACCCAGCGCCGCCAGATTGCCCACCTCCACCACCTCCGCGCGATCGATCGGCCGGCCGAGCGCCGCCGCCACCAGGGTCTCCACCGGCCGAGGCAGATAGCGTTCGAGAAACAGCGACTGGTCCAGCGCGGAGCGGATCCCCACCGCCGCCTGCAGCACGCCTTCGGCATCGCGCAGGGCGAGCAACAGCGGCAGGAAGTGGCTGATTCGGGCGCCGTGCTCCAGGGCGAAACGCGCGCCGATAAAGGCTTCGGTCGCCTGCCGGCCGGGCGCCTCGCGCGGCTCCAGGCGGGCCAGCAGCGAGCCGCTGCGGTCGGCCAGGATAAAGCTGTACGGGGACTGCCAAGTCACGTCGAGCATCGCGACCTCTCCGGGGGGAATACGAGGCGCAGTCTTGGCGGTCAAGCTGAAGGCAATCTGAAGCGCCGCTTCATCGCAGCTTCAGGTTGCCCGGCTAGGGTCGCGCTCTGTATCCCCCCCGGCGGAGCCCTGCCATGTCCGAAGAAGAGCCCCTTGCTGCCGCTCCCGAGGAAGCCGCCGACAGCCACTGGCCGCTGGTGCGGATCCTGGCGGGCATCCTCGCCAGCGCCCTGATCGGCGGCGTCGGCCTGCCGCTGCTGGATGCCACCCGCGGGCCCTGGGATGCGGCGACCCTGCTGGTGACCGGGGTGCTCGGCTGGGGCTTCGCCCTGCTGGTGACGCTCTGCGTGCGCTAGGCCGCTGACTCCGGCGCCGCCGGCAGCCGCAGGGCAAAGACCGCACCCTCGGCGCCGTTGCGCGCGTCCAGGCTGCCGCCCTGGGCCTGGACGATGGCCGAGGACACCGCCAGGCCGAGTCCCAGGCCTTCGCCCACCGGCTTGGTGGTGAAGAAGGGATCGAACACCTGGTCCAGGTGCTTGGCGGCGATGCCGCCACCGTTGTCGGCCACCTCCAGCAACCAGGCATCCCCCTCCCGCGCTAGGCTGACCCGGACCTGCGGCCGGGGTCGCTCCGCCACGGCGTCGAGGGCGTTGCGCAGCAGATTGACCAGTACCTGCTCCAGGCGGATGGGATCGCCCAGCAGCCAGGCCGGGCGCGGCAACTCCAGCATCAGCTCCACGGCCAGCTCGGCGCGGCGGGCCTCCAGCAACTCCAGCGCCTGATCCACCACCCGCGCCAGATCGACCCGCTCGCGCAGGCCGGCGGGGGTCTTGCGCGCATAGGTCTTGAGGTGGGCGGTGAGGCCGCTCATGCGGGTCAGCAGGCCGTCGAGGCGCTCCAGGGCGGCGCGGGCCTCGTCCAGCCGCCCGTGATCCAGCAGCAGGCGCAGACTCGCCAGGTGCATGCGCTGGGCGGTGAGCGGCTGGTTGAGTTCGTGCACCAGGGCCGCCGACATCTGCCCCAGGGCGGCCAGCTTGGCGGCCTGCACCAGGCCGTCCTGGGCGGTGCGCAATTCGGCGGTGCGGGCCTCCACCAGCTGCTCCAGTTCCAGGCGGCTGCGCTGGCGCAGGCGTTGCAGCCGGCGCCGTTGCGCCCAGAGGAGACCGGCGCAGACCAGCAGCAGCCAGACGCAGACGGCGGCCAGTGCCGCACCCGGACCACCGCCCTGCAGGTCCCGGGTGGGCCGGAGCAGGTGCAGGGTCCAGCCTTCGCTGGGCAGCGGCAGGCTGTCCCAGAGGTAGTCGGCGCTGCCTTCGGGGGCCTGGATGTGGGCCACCTGGCGCTGCTCGCCGAGCACCCGCTCCTGGCGATAGGGCAGGGGTTGCAGGGTGCGCCGGTCGTACTGGCGGGTGGTGGCCAGTTCCGCGCGATCGGCCGGGGTCAGCTCGCGCAGCAGGCGATAGCGCCAGGCCGGGCGATTGGCGGCAAAGACCACGCCGCGGGCATCGCTGACCAGCAGTACCTCGGGGTGCTCGCCCCAGCGCGCCTCGATGGCGGGGAATTCCAGCTTGACCACCACCGCGCCGAGAAAGCGCCCCTGGGCGTCCAGCACGGCGTGGGAGAGGAAATAGCCGGGGATGCCGGTGGTGACCCCCACGGCATAGAAGCGGCCGCTGCCGCCGGCGAGGGTCTCGCGGAAATAGGGCCGGAAGCCATAGTTGTGGCCGACATAGCTGGTGGGCAGTCGCCAGTTGCTGGCGCCGATGGCCAGCCCCGTGCGATCCAGCAGTTCCAGGGTCGAGGACTGGGCGGCCGTGTTCAGGCGCTCCAGCTTGAGGTTGAGACGCTCGGTGGCGGCGGCATCGGGCGGGGTGCTCAGGGCGGCGATCAGCTCCGGGTCCTGGGCCAGCACCGCCGGCAGGGCGCGAAAGCGGTCGATCAGCGTCTGCAGGCCGCTGGCGTGGAGGCGCAACTGCTCCTGGCCGAGCAGGCTGGCCTCGGCCAGGCTCGCCTGTTCGGCGCGGTGCCAGGCCTGGCTGCCCAGCAACAGACAGCCGATCAGGGCGAGCAGCAGGACCGGCAGCAGGCGCAGGGCTGGGGGCATGGCAGGAGACCGTGGCAGGGATGGCCGGACGATAGCACGGCGGGGAGGGGACGGCTCAGGCCGAGGCGGCGGTGCGCTGGGCGATCTGTTCGGGCTGGAAATCGCAGGTGAAGCAGCTGCCCTCGCCAGGCACGCTGTGGATGTCCAGGCCGCCGCGATGACGGATCAGCACGTGCTTGACGATGGCCAGGCCCAGGCCGGTGCCGCCGGTGCTGGAGGCGCGGCTGGCGTCGAGGCGATAGAAGCGTTCGGTCAGGCGCGGCAGGTGGCGGGCGTCGATACCGGGACCATTGTCCTGCACTGCGACATGGGCGCCTGCGGCGTCCTGCCAGGCACGCACCCGCACCTCGCCGCCTTCGGGGCTGTACTTGACCGCGTTGAACACCAGGTTGGAAAAGCAGCTGCGCAATTCGGTCTCGCTGCCCAGCAGGGCCAGACCCGGCTCGCATTCCAGGCTCAGGCGATGGCCCACGGCGCCGGACAGGGCGCGACCGTCCTGCAGGATGGAGGCGAGCAGCGGCTCCAGGGCCACCGGGCGGTTGTCGGCGGGATAGTCGGTGGCTTCCAGGCGGGCCAGCAGCAGCAGATCGTCGATGGTGTGCTGCATGCGTCCGGCCTGCTGCTGCATCTGCCCCAGCGCCCGCCGCCAGCGTGGAGTGGCGTGGTCGGCGTTGTCCAGCAGGGTCTCCAGGTAGCCGGTGATCACCGTCAGCGGGGTACGCAATTCGTGGGAGACGTTGGCGACGAAATCCTTGCGCATCTGTTCCAGCTGATGGACGCGGGTCACGTCGCGCACCAGCAGCAGCCGGTCGCCTTCGCCGAAGCGGGTGACCAGGATGTGCAGGTACTGGTCGTCGTTGAGTGGGGAGGCCAGTTCCAGCGGCTCGCCATAGTCGCCGCCGAGAAAATAGTCGGAAAAGCGCGGATGGCGCACCAGGTTGGTGATGGGCTGACCGAGGTCCTGGGGCTGGCGCAGGCCCAGCAGGGTTTCCGCGGCGCGGTTCCACCATTCCAGGTTGCCATGGCGATCCACCAGAATGATGGCGTCGCGCAGGGCCTCGGTGGAAGCCTGGGCGCGACCGATCACGGCGAGCAGCTCCTCGCGCTGGCGCTGTTCGTGGCGCTGGCGCCGATAGAGCCGGTCGAACACCTCGCCCCACAGACCCTCGGCTTCCGGCGGCGCGCCTGGGGCCTCGCTCAGCAGCCAGGCCTGCAGGCGCAACAGGTGCCTCAGGGTGACCGCCAGATAGACCGCCAGTCCCAGGGCCACCGCCAGGCCGACATGGCCGAAGGGCCAGCCGGCCAGGGCGCAGCCGGCGACCACGGTCGCTAGCTGGGTGGCCAGACGGGAGCGCCAGTTGATGTTCACGGCGGCGGTGATCCCGCGTCAGAGTTTGGTGGAAAAGCGATACCCGGTGCCGCGCACCGTCTGTACCAGGTTCTCGTAGGTCTCGCCGAGGGCCTTGCGCAGGCGGCGGATGTGCACGTCCACGGTACGTTCCTCGACATAGACGTTGCCACCCCAGACCTGATCCAGCAGCTGGCCGCGGGTATAGGCACGCTCCTGGTGGGTCATGAAGAACTGCAGCAGACGGTATTCGGTGGGGCCCATCTCGGCGGGCGCGCCGTCGATGGTCACCCGGTGGCTGATCGGATCGAGGATCAGGCCGTTGACCTCCAGCGGACCGTCGTTCTCCAGGTGCCCGGTGCGGCGCAGCACGGCCTTCAGGCGCGCCACCAGCTCGCGGGGCGAGAAGGGCTTGGTGATGTAGTCGTCCGCACCGGTCTCCAGGCCTTGGACCTTGTTGTCCTCGTCACCCTTGGCCGTGAGCATGATGATGGGGATGGCATCGGTCAGCTCGTCGCGCTTGAGGCGGCGGGCCAGTTCCAGGCCGGAGGTGCCGGGCAGCATCCAGTCGAGCAGGATGAGATCGGGCTTGCGATCGACGATCAGGGCGTGGGCGTCCTTGCTGTTGTCCGCCTCCAGGCATTCATAGCCCGCCATTTCCAGGGCCACGGCGATCATCTCGCGAATGGGCGCCTCATCGTCGACGATCAGGATGGATTTACCCGTCATGGAGCGCTCTGCCTCTCGAGTCCTTGCAATGTGCCGTGCATTAGATAGCGCCAATATTGCAGCTATGTGACAAGGCTGTCATATCTAACTTGTATCCCAACATATGGGATGATGTATCACATATTGAGATTTGCCGAAGAGGCTTCTAGAGTGAAGGCCATGAACGACAACAATTCCAACAAGGGCGAAGCGCCCAGCGGGGCCCAGGCCCTGTTCCGCGGCCTGGCCGTGCTAGAAGCCGTGGCCGCTGGGGCTGACAGCCTGGCCCAGGTCGGCGCCGCCATCGGCTGCACCCGCAGCACCACCCATCGGCTGGTTGCTGCCCTGACCCAGGCGGGCTATCTGCGCAGCGATGGCGGGCGGCTGATCCTCGGCAGCCATCTCATCGCCCTCGGCTACCAGGCCCGCGAGCAGCTGCCGCTGACCGGTGTGGCCCGGCCCCACCTGCAACGTCTGGCGCAGCACTGTGGCGACACCGTGCACCTCGGCGTGCGCGAGGGCGGCGATGTCCTCTATCTCGACAAGCTGCCCGGCAGCCGTGGCCTGGAGATGAGATCCCGGGTCGGGCTGCGCATGCCGCTGGCGCTGACCGGGGTCGGCAAGGCGCTGATGCTGGATCTCGCCGAGGGCGAGTGGGAAGCCCTCTATGGCGAAGGCGTGGCCCGGCGCACCGGCCAGCCCGGGCTGCGCGAGGATTTCCTGCCCTGGGCGGACTACCGTGCGCGGCTGCGGCGCCACGCCGCCGAGGGCTATGCCCTGGATCTGGAAGAAAACGAACTGGGCATCCGTTGCGTGGCCGCGCCCATCCGCGGCGCCGACGGCGCCATCGTCGCGGCCCTCAGCGTGGCCAGCGCCATCCCCTACATGCCCGAGGCGCGGCTGCACGAGTTGCAGCCCGAGGTCACTGCCTGCGCCCGGGCCATTTCCCGCGAACTTGGCTGGAGCCCCGCATGACCGCCACCCCGCACCTCATCGGCCTCGACTGGGGCACCTCGTCCCTGCGGGCCCAGCTGTTCGACGCCCAGGGCGCCGTGCTGGAAACCCGCAGCCGGCCCTGGGGCATCATGCATGTGCCCGACGGCGACTTCGCCGCGGCCTATCGCGCTCTGGTGGGCGACTGGCGCGAGGCCCAGCCGGACCTGCCCGCCATCGCCTGCGGTATGGTCGGCAGTCGCGGCGGCTGGCGTGAGGTGCCCTATGCCGACTGCCCGGCCGACGTCCACAGCCTGGCCGCCGGCCTGCTGCGCCTGGACACGGGCTGCGGCGACCTCCACCTGGTTCCCGGAGTGATGCAGCGCGGCGCCTTGCCCAACGTCCTGCGTGGCGAGGAAACCCAGGTGTTCGGCGCCCTCGAACTGGAGCCGGACCTGGCCGCTGAAGCCCTGCTGGTGCTGCCCGGCACCCACAGCAAGTGGGTGAGGGTGCGCGACGGTCGTCTCACCGACTTCGCCACCTACATGACCGGCGAGTTGTTCGCCGTGTTGCGTGAACACTCCATCCTGGGTCGCCCAGCCGCCGAGGCCGGTCCCGAGGCCAGTGCCGAGGCCTTCCGCCTGGGTCTCACCACCGCCCGCGACGCCGGCGCCGAGGGCCTGTTCGGTCGCCTCTTCACCGCCCGTAGCCGGGTCCTGGCCGGCGAACTGGGCGCGGCGCACAGCCTCGACTACCTCTCCGGCCTGCTGATCGGCGAAGAGTTGCGCAGCCAGGTCGCCGCCCTCGCGGGCGCCACCTGTCCACCCCTGGTGCTGATCGGCGACGCGGCGCTCTGCCAGCGCTATCGCGACGCCCTGGCGCTGTTCGACATCCACCAGGTCCGCCTGCTGGAGCAGGCCACCCGGGCCGGGCTCTGGCGCCTGGCCCAGGCCGCCGGCCTGCTCCCCACCTCTGGAGGCTCCCATGCTTGATACCTACCTCAAGGACCTGCCGCTGATCGCCATCCTGCGCGGCGTCACCCCGGACGAGATCGTCGCGGTCGGGCGCGCCCTGCATGACGCCGGCTTTCGCGTCATCGAGATCCCGCTCAATTCGCCGCAGCCCTACGAGAGCATCCGCCGGCTCACCGCCGAGCTGGGCGAGAGCTGCCTGATCGGCGCCGGCACCGTGCTCACCGAAGCCCAGGTGGCCGAGGTGGACGCCGCCGGCGGCCGGTTGATCGTCTCGCCCAACGCCAACCTGGCGGTGATCCGCGCCAGCAAGGCCGCCGGCCTGGTCAGCGCCCCGGGCGTGGCCACGCCCTCGGAGGGCTTCGCCGCCCTCGACGCCGGTGCCGACAGCCTCAAGCTGTTTCCCGCCGAGCAACTCGGCCCGGCGGTGGTCAAGGCCTGGCGCGCGGTCTTTCCCAAGGAGCTGGCGCTGCTGCCGGTGGGCGGCATCACCCCGGACAACATGGGCCCCTACGTGGCCGCCGGTGCCAACGGCTTCGGCCTCGGCTCGGCGCTGTACAAGCCGGGCCTGAGCGCGGCGCAGGTGAGCGCCAATGCCCAGGCGTTTGCGGCTGGGTGGGCGGCGGTAAAGAACGCTTAAAGCTCGCGGTCATGGACCGCTCCTACAGATACCCGGTGCCTCCGTGTAGGAGCGGCCCATGGCCGCGATTTCAAACAATTAAAATCGAGACTCCACACCATGAAGATCACCAAACTCACCACCTATGTCGTCCCGCCGCGCTGGTGCTTTCTCAAGATCGAGACCGACGAGGGCATCCACGGCTGGGGCGAACCCGTGCTGGAAGGCCGCGCCCACAGCGTGGCGGCGGCGGTCGAGGAGCTGGCCGACTACCTGATCGGCAAGGACCCGCGCAACATCGAAGACCACTGGACGGTGCTCTACCGCGGCGGCTTCTATCGCGGCGGTGGCATCCACATGAGCGCCCTGGCCGGCATCGACCAGGCGCTGTGGGACATCAAGGGCAAGGCCCTGGGCGTGCCGGTACACGAGCTGCTCGGCGGCCAGGTGCGCGACAGCATCCGCGTCTATTCCTGGATCGGCGGCGATCGCCCGGCGGAGACCGCGGCCCAGGCGCTGGAGCGCCAGGCCAAGGGCTTCACCGCCATCAAGATGAACGCCAGCGAAGAGATGCAGTTCGTCGACACCTACGACAAGGTCGACCAGGTGATCGCCAACGTCGCCGCCATCCGCGACGCCTGCGGTCCGCACTTCGGCATCGGCGTGGACTTCCATGGCCGGGTGCACAAGCCCATGGCCAAGGTGCTGGTGAAGGAACTGGAGCAGTTCCGCCTGATGTTCATCGAGGAGCCGGTGCTCAGCGAGCACCACGAGGCGCTCAAGGAGATCGCCCTGATGAGCAACACGCCCATCGCCCTGGGCGAGCGGCTGTACTCGCGCTGGGACTTCAAGCGCATCCTCCAGGAAGGCTACGTCGACATCCTGCAGCCCGATCCCTCCCATGCCGGCGGCATCACCGAGACGCGCAAGATCGCCAACATGGCCGAGGCCTACGACGTCGCCATTGCCCTGCATTGCCCGCTCGGTCCCATCGCCCTGGCGGTCAACCTGCAGCTGGACGCCAACTGCTACAACGCCTTCATCCAGGAGCAGAGCCTGGGCATCCACTACAACCAGGGCAACGACCTGCTCGACTACATCAAGAATCCCGAGGTGTTCGACTACGGCGATGGCCACGTGAAGATTCCCCAGGGGCCGGGGTTGGGCGTCGAGGTCAACGAGGAATTCGTCGAGGAGCGCGCGGCCATCGGCCACCGCTGGCGCAACCCGGTATGGCGGCACAAGGACGGCAGTTTCGCCGAGTGGTGAGAGACGCCCTCACCCCAACCCTCTCCCGAGGGGAGAGGGGGCAAGAGCAGGAGCGCGGAGTTTCGCTCTCGTTCGGACCGTCCCCTCTCCCTCTGGGAGAGGGCCAGGGTGAGGGAAAGCCGGACCACCGCCGCTGACCCCTCACCCCACCCTCTCCCAAGGAGAGAGGGAGCAAGAACAGGAGCGCGGGGCTCGACCTCCGCACCGACCATCCCCTCTCCCTCTGGGAGAGGGCTAGGGTGAGGGCCGCCCCAGCAGCCTGACCCCAGACATCGACAACGCTCGCCACAACGTCAATTACAGGACCCGAGCCATGCCCACTCCCACCCACGCCTCCCCGGCGGCGGCCGCGGCCGCGCCGACCCTGGCCAAGCCCAGTCGGGCCCGCTTCTTCATCATGACGCTGCTGTTCGTCACCGTGGTGATCAACTACCTCGACCGCAGCAACCTCTCCATCGCCGCGCCGCACCTGGCCCAGGACCTGGGCATCGAGCCGGTGCACATGGGGCTGATCCTCTCGGCCTTCGGCTGGACCTATGCCGCCATGCAGATCCCCGGTGGCTGGCTGGTGGACAAGGTCGCCCCACGCATCCTCTATCCGGTGGCCATCGCGCTCTGGTCGCTGGCCACCATCGGCCTGGGCTTCGTCGGCAGCTTCATCGGCCTGATCATCCTGCGCCTTGCCGTGGGGGCCCTTGAGGCGCCGGCCTATCCGATCAACAACCGGGTGGTCACCACCTGGTTTCCCGAGCGCGAGCGGGCCACCGCCATCGGCTTCTACACCTCCGGCCAGTTCGTCGGCCTGGCCTTTCTCACCCCGGTGCTGATCTACCTGCAGCAGACCTTCGGCTGGCACATGGTCTTTGTCGTCACCGGTGGCGTCGGCATCCTCTGGGCGGCCATCTGGTACCTGGTCTATCGCGAACCCAAGGACTTCCGCGGCGCCAATGCCGCCGAGGTCGCGCTGATCCAGGAGGGCGGTGGCCTGGTCGATCTGGAACAGAAGAACCGCAGCCGCGCCGCCTTCCAGTGGCGTGATCTCTGGAGCGTGCTCAACAAGCGCAAGCTCTGGGGCATCTACATCGGCCAGTTCTGCCTCAATTCCACCCTCTGGTTCTTCCTGACCTGGTTCCCCACCTACCTGGTGAAATACCGTGGCATGGACTTCATCAAGGCCGGCTTCCTCGCCTCGTTGCCGTTCCTGGCCGCCTTTCTCGGGGTGATCTGCTCGGGGCTGCTGTCGGACTGGCTGATCCGCCGCGGCGCTTCCGTAGGCCTGGCGCGCAAGCTGCCGATCATCGGCGGCCTCCTGATCTCCACCAGCATCGTCGGCGCCAACTTCGTCGACTCGCCCGCGCTGATCATCGCCTGCCTGGCACTGGCCTTCTTTGGCAACGGCCTGGCCTCCATCACCTGGTCGATGGTCTCGGCCATGGCGCCGGAGCGGCTGATCGGTCTCACCGGCGGGATGTTCAACTTCATCGGCAACCTCTCCGCCATCTGCGTGCCCATCGTCATCGGCTTCCTGGTCAAGGACGGCAGCTTCGCTCCGGCCATCGCCTTCATCGGCGTGACCGCACTGATCGGCGCCCTCTGCTACGGCCTGGTGGTGGGCAAGGTGGAACGTCTGCCCGAATAAGGGCGACTAAAGGAGCGCCTTCCGCTCTGGTTGCGGAGGCGCTCTGCCACCGGCCGTGCCGGACCCATAACGACAACAAAGGAGTCTCCCCATGCCACTCGCCCGTCGCACCTTTCTTGGCGTGTCCCTGGCCGCCTCGGCCGGTCTGGTCGCCAGCCGCGCCCTGGCCGACGACAAGTTCGGTCTCACCCGCAACTGGGAGGGCAAGCCGCCCATCGTCATGCCCGATCCGGCCTGGGAGATCCACGACCCGGCCTTCAAGGGCCGCCTGGGCAACGCCTTCGTCGAACGGCTGTGGTCCGGCGGACTCTGGACCGAAGGCCCGGTGTGGATGGCCGACTGGCGCTGCCTGCTGTTCAGCGACATCCCCAATGCCCGGGTGATGCGCTGGAGCGCCGACGACGGCCATGTCAGCGTCTATGACGACCAGTCCCACAACGCCAACGGCCACACCCGCGATCGCGAGGGTCGACTGATCAGCTGCGAGCACGACAGCCGCCGCGTCACTCGCCGCGAGTTGAACGGCAGCGTCACGGTGCTGCTCGACCGCTTCGACGGCAAGCCGCTGAACGCCCCCAACGACGTGGTGGTCGGGGCCGATGGCGCCATCTGGTTCACCGATCCGGGCTACGGCATCCTCGGCGCCTACGAGGGCCACAAGGCCGACTTCGAGCTGCCCACCAACGTCTATCGCATCGATCCCCAGGGCAAGGCCACGGTGGCGGTGGGTGACTTCGGCCGCCCCAATGGCCTGGCCTTCGCGCCCGACGGCAAGCGCCTCTACATCAGCGACACCGCCGGCGGCGGCAATCCCGGCAAGCCCAATCACCTCAGGGCGTTCACCCTGAAGGACGACGGCACCCTCGGCGGTGGCGAGGTGCTGATCGACGCCAAGGAGCAGGGCGTGATCGACGGCTTCCGCGTCGACAGCGACGGCAACCTCTGGTGCAGCTGGGCCGGCTCGGCCGAGCAGAACAGCGTGCGGGTCTTCACGCCAGGCGGCCAGCCACTGGCCACCCTGCACCTGCCGGAAACCGTCTCCAACGTCGAATTCGGCGGCCTCAAGGGCAATCGCCTGTTCATCACCGGCGGTGGTTCGCTCTATGCCACCTATGTGAACGCCCAGCCCGCGCGGCTCTGGTAGGGGCTTCTCATCAGCCGAACCAAGGGTCGTTGGACAGGTCTGTAACAAACGGATACGGAACGACCCGCGACAACAAGATCGCCCACAAGGCGAGCGAGGAGCCTCAGTCATGAGCAACACCACTACCCACGCCGACGGTCACGTCACCGAAAAGGCGCAGCCCAAGGCGATCTTCGCCTGCCTGATGGCCGCCCTGGCCGGCCTCATGTTCGGCCTCGACATCGGCGTCATTTCCGGCGCCACCAAATTCATCCAGCAGGAATTCCAGATCTCCGATCAGGTGATCGAGTGGATCGTCTCCAGCATGATGGCCGGCGCCGCCCTGGGTGCGCTGGGCGCCGGTTCGCTGTCGGCCAAGCTGGGTCGCAAGAAGTCCCTGATGCTGGGCGCCATCCTGTTCGTCATCGGCTCGATCCTCTGTGGCCTGGCCACCTCGCCGACCATGCTGATCTTCGCCCGCTTCCTGCTCGGCCTCGCCATCGGCATCGCTTCCTTCACCGCGCCGCTGTACCTGGCCGAGGTCGCGCCGGAAAACATCCGTGGCTCGATGATCTCGCTGTACCAGCTGATGATCACCGCGGGCATCCTGATCGCCTTCCTGTCCAACACCGCCTTCAGCTACTACGAGGCCTGGCGCTGGATGCTCGGCATCATCGCCATCCCCGGGGTGCTGTTCCTGATCGGCGTCTTCGCCCTGCCGGACAGTCCGCGCTGGCTGATCATGGCCGGGCGCAAGCAGGAGGCCATCAAGGTCCTGCACAAGCTGCGCGGTGACGAAAAGGTCATCCAGCAGGAAGTCGCCGAGATCGAAGAGCAGCTCAAGGTGCCGCAGAAGGGCTGGTCGCTGTTCAAGGAGAACGCCAACTTCCGCCGCTCGGTGGGCCTGGGCGTGCTCTTGCAGGTGGTGCAGCAATTCACCGGCATGAACGTGGTGATGTACTACGCGCCGCGCATCTTCGAAGGCATGGGCTACGACACCGCCGCCCAGATGTGGTTTACCGCCGCGGTCGGTCTGACCAATGTGCTGGCCACCTTCATCGCCATCTTCCTGGTCGACAAGTGGGGCCGCAAACCCATCCTCTATACCGGCTTCGTGGTCATGGCCGTGGGTCTGGGCGTGGTCGGCACCATGCTCGGCATGGGCAACCTGAGCCACGGCCAGCAGACCTTTACCGTGGTCATGCTGCTGATCTTCATCGTCGGCTTCGCCATGTCGGCCGGTCCGCTGATCTGGACCCTGTGCTCGGAAGTCCAGCCGCTCAAGGGCCGCGACTTCGGTATCGGCTGCTCCACCTTCACCAACTGGATCGCCAACATGATCGTCGGCGCCACCTTCCTGACCATGCTGGGCACCCTGGGGCAGGGCACCACCTTCTGGATCTATGCCGGTCTGAACGTGGTGTTCATCTTCCTGGTGTTCCTGCTGGTACCGGAGACCAAGGGCGTCACCCTGGAGCGCATCGAACGCAACCTGATGCAGGGCAAGCGCCTGCGCGACCTCGGTCAGTAGGCTCGAGCGCACAGGAAAACGCCCGGCGATGCCGGGCGTTTTTCATTACCGATCCCAGTGCTTGTGTCGGTGCTTGGCGTGCTTCCAGCCCTTGCCGGGGTGGTCGCGATAGCCCCGATAGCCGCGGTCGTCGCGACCGCTGTCGCCGAGGTTGTTGCCCAGGGCACCGCCGGCACCGCCCCCCAGGGCCGCGCCGACCAGACCGCCGGTGCTACCACCGACTCTATTGCCGATCACGTTGCCGCCCGCCGCGCCCAGGCCACCGCCGATGGCGGCCTCGGTTCTATTGCGCCGGTCAGCGCCCAGTACACCACCTGCTGCACCGCCGACGCCGGCACCGATGGCCGCACCGGTGCTGCCGCCGACCTGCTGGCCGACCAGGGTACCGAGTACGCCACCCACGGCGCCGCCGAGTCCGGCTTCGGTATTGCCCGCATACGCCGGGGCAACGCCCGCCAGGGCAAGCAACAAGAACAGGGCTGAAGGTTTCATGGAGTCCACTCCGTGGTAGAGACGAGCCGATCCTCGGCAAAAATCGCTGCCCTGGCAAGTACCGAACGGTCGTTTGAATGGTAAAGGTTGTCTTTACCCATTCCTTTGATTTCCTTGAACAAACCTATACGGGAATCGCCGGTCTCGGCCGTTTTCCGGGTCTGGAACGAGGCCTGCAGCCGGGCGAAGGCTGGTCTAGACTCAAGGCGATCGCGCCGCCAAGGGGACTCCATGATTCATGCTCGTCTGCTGTCCGGCTGTCTCCTGTTCCTTGTCAGCGCCAGCGCCTCGGCCTGGGAATACACCCTCATCGCCCCCGACAAGCCGGTGCAGAACTGGAGCATCAGCAGCGATCGCCTGGGCCTGCGCGATGGCCTGGCCTTTGCCGTCGGCGTGCACCGCCTGAGTGGCGGGCGCCAGGAAGGCTCGGTGCTGATCGAGATCGACACCGGCGCCCTGCAGCTCACCGTGGTGGCGACCCGCGGCATGAACGTCCTGCGCGCCCAGGCCGGCACCCTGCGACTGGGCTGGGATTCGCCGGTGCGCGAGGTGGTCAATCCGGCCTTCGTCAACCTGGAGAGCCGCAATGGCCTGGGCTGGTTGGAAGGCTTCAACGAACTGGTGGCGCGCGCCGGCTTCGAGTGGGTCGGCCACCCCGGAATGGACCGGGGGCAACTGCTGACCCTGCACGGTCGGGCCAGCTACCTGCCGGCCAGCCAGGTGGTGCTGACCATCGACGAACAGCCGCCGCACCGCATCAGCCTCAAGGGCGTGCTGCACGAGGAGGCCTTCAAGCAGGCCAACTTTCGCATCGACACCGAACTGGTCACCCACGCCGGGGCCACCGGCTTCACCCTGCACGATCGCCTGACCAACCAGGGGGCGCACGCCGCCGAGTACCAGGTGCTCTATCACAGCAATTTCGGGCCGCCGCTGCTCGGTGAAGGCGCCCGGTTCGCCGCGCCGGTGCGGGAGGTGTCACCCTTCGATGCGCGGGCGCGCCAGGAGCTGGCGGAGTGGCAGACCTATCGCGCGCCCACGCCGGGCTATGGCGAGACGGTCTACAACCTCTATCCCTGGGGCGACGATCAGGGGCGCAGCCTCGCGGTACTGCACGATCGCAGTGCCCACCAGGGCGTGGCGCTGGCCTTCAATGTGCGGGAATTGCCGGTCTTCACCCTGTGGAAGAACACCGATGCCAAGGCCCAGGGCTATGTCACCGGCCTGGAGCCGGGCACCAGCTTTTCCTACAACCGCAGCCAGCAGCGGGCCCTGGGGCTGGTGCCGCGCATCGAGGCCGGCGGCACGCGCGACTTCACTCTCGACTATCGGCTGCTGGCCACCGCCGCCGAGGTCCGGCAGGCGCTGGAGCAGGTCGAAGGCATCCGCCACGGACGGCCGACCCAGGTGCGCGAGGCGCCGCTGGCCCGGGAGCCCTAGCGGCAAGGCCGGCGGGTGCTAGCGCCGCGCGGGCAGGGGGCGGGTGCGGCCGCTGCCATCGATGGCCACGAAGACGAATACCGCCTCGGTCACCTTGCTCCACTCGCTGGACAGCGGATCGTCGCTCCAGACCTCGATGAGGATCTGGATGGAGCTGCGGCCCACCTCCAGGGTGTTGGTATAGAAGGAGAGCTGTGCGCCCACGGGCACCGGCGTCATGAAGGCCATGCGGTCGATGGCCACGGTGGCCACGCGCCCGGCGGCCAGGCGACTGGCCATGGCGCTGCCGGCCAGGTCCATCTGGGCCACCAGCCAGCCGCCGTAGATGTCGCCGAAGCCATTGGTCTCGCGGGGCAGCGCAGTGATCTGCATGGCCAGGTCGCCCTGGGGGATGGGATCTTCTTGTTCGAGCTCTTCGATCATGACAGGGCCCTCGGGAGCCCGGATAGGTAGGTAACGTTCAGCATCTGCACGCAAGAATGCTGCCAATCTCTCGGCGGAGATCGTTAGGGGGCTACAGTATAACGCCTGGGGCAGGGCGGCTCGACCGCTTTTGCACCAGGATGGAACAGCCATAGCTCGGCAGATGAGCCCTGAATGGGCACTGAATGAGTAGCGGAAATTCCTTGCAGATTTGCTATCGTGGAGACCGTGCACGGCCAGGCAATCCAGAGGGCCCTGCACGTCCGATGATCAGGTAATGATCGGTAGACCTGCTGCCGCCGTGCTCCACAAGAGCGCAGGCGGCGCGGTGCAGGTCCGGCGCCCATCCGGCGACCCGCCCGATCCCTGCCAGCCGCTCCAGGCGGACGGTCACTCGGGGCCGCGTCTTGTCCGCTACACCCGGAGGGATGCCAGAGGCCGAATTTCCTTTGCGCTCCTCTCTTGTCCGGGATCCTCGATGAAACTGCAATCCGCCTCTGCGCCGCTCACGTCGCGCCCTCTGGGCCGCAACGACTACAAGACCCTCTCGCTGTCCGCCCTGGGCGGCGCGCTGGAGTTCTACGACTTCGTCATCTTCGTCTTCTTCGCCGCGGTGGTGGGGAAGCTGTTCTTTCCCGCCGACATGCCCGACTGGCTGCGACAGATGCAGACCTTCGGCATCTTCGCCGCGGGCTATCTGGCACGTCCGCTGGGCGGCATCATCATGGCCCACTTCGGCGACCTGCTCGGGCGCAAGAAGATGTTCACCCTGAGCATCTTCATGATGGCCCTGCCGACCCTGGGCATGGGCCTGATGCCCACCTACGCGCAGATCGGCGTGGCCGCGCCGATCCTGCTGCTGGTGCTGCGCATCATCCAGGGCGCGGCCATCGGCGGCGAGGTGCCCGGCGCCTGGGTGTTCGTCTCCGAACACGTCCCCGGCAAGCACGTCGGCTATGCCTGCGGCACCCTGACCGCCGGTCTCACCTTCGGCATCCTGCTCGGCTCGCTGATGGCGACCCTGATCAACACCGTCTTCACCCCGGTGGAAGTGGCCGACTACGCCTGGCGCTTTCCCTTCCTGATCGGCGGCGTCTTCGGCCTGTTCTCGGTCTACCTGCGCCGCTGGCTGCACGAGACGCCGGTGTTTGCCGAACTGGCGATCCACAAGTCGCTGGCCGAGGAAGTGCCGCTCAAGGCCGTGCTGCGCGACCACCGCAGCAGCGTGATCCTGTCCATGCTGCTGACCTGGATGCTCACCGCCGGCATCGTGGTGGTCATCCTCATGACCCCGACCCTGCTGCAGACCCAGTACGGCTTCTCCGCCGCCCTGGCGCTCAAGGCCAACAGCCTGGCCATCGTCTTCCTGACCCTGGGCTGCATCGTCTCCGGCGCCCTGTCCGATCGCTTCGGCAGCGGCCCGGTGTTCATCGGCGGCGGTCTCATCCTGGCAGTGGCCAGCTGGGCGCTCTATGCCGGTCTCAAGGTCCATCCGGAATGGCTGTTCCCGCTCTATGCCCTGGCCGGCGCGGCGGTCGGCGTCATCGGCGGCGTGCCGCGGGTGATGGTGCTGGCCTTCCCGCCCAAGGTGCGCTTCTCGGGACTGTCCTTCTCCTACAACGTGGCCTACGCCATCTTCGGCGGCCTGACCCCCATGGTCGTGACCCTGATGCTCAAGCAGCATCCGCTGGGCCCGGCCTGGTACGTCATGGGCCTGGCCCTGCTGGGCGTGGGCATCGGCTGCTACCTGCTCAGCCGCGAGCGCCGCGCCGCCGCCCTGGAACCCGCCTGATCCCGGCCGGTCATGCCGCCCGCCGTGGCGGCGTGACCGGGTTGGCCAGGCCGACCCGCAGGGGCGACCTCGGCATCGCCAAAAACGCCATCCCCACAGACGCCGCGCTTCGCGAGGACTAGGCTCGAACCGCTAGAGCCAGTCCAACAATAACAGCGAGGTGCAACATGTCCGGTAATCGTGGCGTCGTCTATCTGGGCGCGGGCAAGGTCGAGGTGCAGACCATTCCCTACCCGAAGATGGAAACCCCGCAGGGCAAGCGTATCGACCACGGCGTCATCCTGCGCGTGGTCTCCACCAACATCTGTGGTTCCGACCAGCACATGGTGCGCGGCCGGACCACTGCCCCCGAAGGCCTGGTGCTCGGCCACGAGATCACCGGCGAGGTCATCGAAGCGGGTCGTGACGTCGAGACCCTCAAGGTCGGCGATCTGGTCTCGGTGCCCTTCAACGTCGCCTGCGGTCGCTGCCGCACCTGCAAGGAGCAGGACACCGGCGTCTGCCTGACCGTCAATCCCTCGCGCGCCGGCGGTGCCTACGGCTACGTCGACATGGGCGGCTGGGTCGGTGGCCAGGCCGAATACGTGCTGGTCCCCTATGCCGACTTCAACCTGCTCAAGCTGCCGAATCGCGACGCGGCCATGGAAAAGATCCGTGACCTGACCTGCCTGTCCGACATCCTGCCCACCGGCTACCACGGCGCCGTCACCGCCGGCGTCGGTCCGGGCACCAGCGTCTATGTCGCCGGGGCCGGCCCGGTCGGTCTGGCCGCGGCCGCCTCGGCCCGCCTGCTGGGCGCCGCCGTGGTCATCGTCGGCGACGTCAACCCGGTACGCCTGGCTCACGCCAAGGCCCAGGGCTTCGAGATCGCCGACCTGTCCCAGGATACCCCGCTGCACGAACAGATCGCCGCGCTGCTGGGCACGCCGGAAGTGGATTGCGCCGTCGACGCCGTTGGCTTCGAAGCCCGCGGCCATGGTCACGAAGGCGCCAAGAGCGAGGCCCCGGCCACGGTGCTGAACTCGCTGATGGGCATCGTGCGGGTAGCCGGCAAGATCGGCATTCCCGGTCTCTATGTCACCGACGATCCGGGTGCGGTCGATGCCGCCGCCAAGCAGGGTGCCCTGAGCATCCGCTTCGGTCTGGGCTGGGCCAAGTCCCACAGCTTCCACACCGGCCAGACCCCGGTGATGAAGTACAACCGCCAGCTGATGCAGGCGATCATGTGGGATCGCATCAAGATCGCCGACATCGTCGGCGTGCAGGTGATCACCCTGGACGAGGCCCCCCGCGGCTACAGCGAATTCGATTCGGGCGTCCCGAAGAAATTCGTCATCGATCCGCACAAGCTGTTCAGCGCGGCCTAGCTATTGCACTAAGGATTTTGTCCGAGACTGCTGGCCATTTGGCATTTCTCGGGCAAGCCGTGCAGTCGTTTGTCGTACCAGAGGGTCTACCTCCGCAGCGTCCACCCCGGGCGCTGTTTTTTTTGGTGCCACAGACGAGGCCAACATGACCCCGAATGTCCTTTCGACCCTTCGCCGTATCCTTCCTTCACTGCTGGTGGCGGCCCTGTTGCTGCTGGGTAGCAACCCAGCCCGCGCCGAGGGCGGAGTGTCCTTTCGCTTCGCCGAAGAAGGACAGGGCTGGATGCTGCGCGGCCCGGTCGATGTGCTCAAGTGGCCCTTCGTCTACGACCGCAGTCGTGAGCGCGCGCGCAACACCCTGACGCGGCTGGACGGCGACACCCAGGTGCGGGTGATCGAGACCCGTTCCTTCCAGCGCTGGAAGCGCATCGAGGTGCAGCAGGACGGCCGTACCCTGCTGGGTTGGGTCGAGAGCTACAGCGTCCCCGAAGCCGTGCGGCTCGACTGATCGGGAGCAAAAGGCCACTGCCGCCAGTCACACCTCTGACAGTCATCAATCTCAGAGGAGCGACGCATGTCCGCGATCACCCGTCTTCAGCTCAACGACGGTCACCACATTCCGCAATTCGGCCTGGGGGTCTGGCAGACCCCGGCCGAAGAGACCGCCCAGGTGGTCAAGACCGCCCTGGACCTCGGCTATCGACACATCGACACCGCTGCCATCTACGGCAACGAAGAGGGCGTCGGCCAGGCCATTGCCCAGGCCGGTCTGCCGCGTGACGAGCTGTTCGTCACCACCAAGCTGTGGAATGCCGACCAGGGCTACGACAGCGCCCTGCGCGCCTTCGACACCAGCCTGGCCAAGCTGGGTCTGGAGCATGTCGACCTCTACCTGATCCACTGGCCGCTGCCGGAAAAGGGCCTGTTCCTCGACAGCTGGAAGGCGCTGATCGAATTGCGCAACCAGGGTCGGGTGAAGTCCATCGGCGTGTCCAACTTCCGTCAGGCCGACGTCGAGACCCTGCTGACCGAGACCGGGGTGGTGCCGGTGGTCAACCAGATCGAATGCCATCCGCTGCTGCAGCAGCAGGAGCTGCGCGACTTCAACACCTACAAGGGCATCGCCACCGAAGCCTGGAGTCCGCTGGCCCAGGGTGGCGAGCTGCTGGGCAGCCCGGTGTTGCAGCAACTGGCGGCCAAGCACGGCAAGACGCCGGCCCAGGTGGTGCTGCGCTGGCACATCCAGCTCGGCAACATCATCTTCCCCAAATCCAAGACGCCCAAGCGCATCGAAGAGAACATGCAGATCTTCGACTTCGCCTTGGACGACGAAGACATGCGGCAGATCGCCGGGCTGAACCAGGACAAGCGTCTGGGTCCGGACCCCGCGACCTTCAACGGCTGACGTTCAGGGGGCGCCGCGATGAGCGGCGCCTCTGTATGCCTGGCGCGCAAGGCGCCAGTGCCTGTATGCTGCGCGGCCCTTTCGGGACACCTCATGCCGGATCGGCATAGGGCAGGCGACAGCGGCATTAGACATACCCCGTTACCCTCTGGCAAAAGTGTGACGCCTTGGTGCTCCCAGTCCTTTTCGAGCACCGTTTCCGCAGCCTGAACGCACCCTCTCGTTGGCGTTGCATGCGCTTCGCGCATCACGACCCGGCACGGTGACGTTCGTCCCGAACTCCATCCAAATAGAACAAAGGTGTCGGTACATGACCAAGCCCAAGCTCAGCCTCGCGTGGCAGATCCTTATCGGCCTCGTGCTGGGGATCGCCGTCGGCGCATTGCTCAACCACTTCAGCGCCGAGAAAGCCTGGTGGATCTCGAACGTCCTCAAGCCGGCCGGCGACATCTTCATCCGGCTGATCAAGATGATCGTGGTGCCCATCGTCATCGCCACCCTGGTGGTCGGCATCGCCGGCGTCGGCGATTCCAAGAAGCTTGGTCGCATCGGTCTCAAGACCATCCTCTACTTCGAGATCGTCACCACCCTGGCCATCGTTGTCGGCCTGTTCTTCGCCGACAGCGTGCAGCCCGGTGCCGGCATCGACATGAGCACCCTGGGCACCACCGATATCTCCCAGTACCAGAAGACCACCGCGGAAGTGCAGCATGACCACGCCTTCATCGCGACCATCCTCAACCTGATCCCGTCCAACGTCTTCGCCGCCGTCGCCCGTGGCGAGATGCTGCCGATCATCTTCTTCGCGGTGATGTTCGGCCTGGGCCTGGGCGCCCTGCCGGAAGCCACCCGCGAGCCGGTGGTGCGGGTCTTCCAGGGCATCTCCGAGGCCATGTTCAAGGTCACCCACATGATCATGAACTACGCCCCCATCGGTGTCTTCGCGCTGATCGCGGTGACCGTGGCCAACTTCGGCTTCGCCTCCCTGCTGCCGCTGGCCAAGCTGGTGGTGCTGGTCTACGTCGCCATCGGCTTCTTCGCCCTCGGCGTGCTGGGCCTGGTGGCCAAGCTGTTCGGCTTCTCGATCTTCCGCATCATCCGCATCCTCAAGGACGAGCTGATCCTGGCCTATTCCACCGCCAGTTCGGAAACCGTGCTGCCGCGCATCATCGAGAAGATGGAGGCCTATGGCGCGCCCAAGTCCATCACCAGCTTCGTGGTGCCCACCGGCTATTCCTTCAACCTGGACGGCTCCACCCTCTACCAGAGCATCGCGGCGCTGTTCATCGCCCAGCTCTATGGCATCGACCTGTCGCTGAGCCAGCAGCTGCTGCTGGTGCTGACCCTGATGGTCACCTCCAAGGGCATCGCCGGCGTGCCGGGCGTGTCCTTCGTGGTGCTCCTGGCCACCCTGGGCAGCGTCGGCATTCCGCTGGAAGGCCTGGCCTTCATCGCCGGTGTGGATCGCATCATGGACATGGCGCGCACCGCCCTGAACGTGATCGGCAACGCCCTGGCCGCCCTGGTCATCGCCAAGTGGGAAGGTCTCTACGACGCCGAGAAGGGCGCCGCCTACTGGGCAGCCCTGCCGCACCTGAAGAGCACCGCCAAGGTCGAGGAGCGTCCTCAGGCCACCCGCGGTGAAGCCCTGCGCGACTGAGTGGCTGGCTAGCTGAGAACGGAGCCCGGCCCTGTGCCGGGCTCCGTCGTTTCAGCCGGCGAGAATGGCCGCGTAGCCCTCGCGATAGCTGGGGTAGCGGGGCGTCCAGCCCAGCGCCCGGGCGCGGGCGTTGCTGCATCTCTTGCTGCCGGCGCGACGCAACTGGGCCTCGTCGGACCAGAAGGTGATGCCCAGCCGTGCCCGCAGCCAGTCGACCACCTCGTCCAGCGGCGCCGGATCGTCGTCCACGCCCAGATAGAGATCATCCAGGGCGACCCCTTCGCGGTCCCGCTGCAGCAGCAGCGCCAGCAGGCCGGCGGCGTCCTCGACATGGATGCGATTGCCATACAGCGGCGGTTCGCGGGTCACCCGGGAGCCCTCGCGCACCTGGCGCAGCAGCGCCTCGCGTCCCGGGCCATAGATGCCGGTCAGGCGGACCACGCTGGCGGGCAGGCCGCTGCCCAGCGCCAGGTCTTCCGCCTCGCGCAGGATGCGTCCGGAAAAGCGCTCGGGTTCGGCAGGGGTGGTTTCGTCGACCCAGGCGCCATCGCCCTGGGCATAGACGCCGCTGCTGGAGACGAACAGCAGACGCTGCGGACGCTGGTCGCAGGCGGCCAGCCAGCCGAGCAGGTGGCGCAGGCCCTCGACATAGGCGACGCGATAGCCGGCTTCGTCATGGTGGGTCGCGGCGGTGGCATAGACCACCTGGTCGAGGGGTTCGCGCGGCCAGGCGGCCGGCGGCGTGGCCTCGGCGAGATCGCCCGCGACCGGCAGCAACTCAGCGGGGAGGGCGGCGACAGTGCGCCTGAGGCCGAAGACCCGGTGGCCCTGGGCGACCAGTTGCAGGCCGAGACGGCTGCCGACATCGCCGCAACCGGCGATCAGGATGGTGCTCATCGGTGTTTCCTTCTGCAAAGGCCGGGACAGACGGCCAGGGTAGCCTGCGCCCGGCCGTGGTCCAACCCGAGAGCGCAGGCTGCTGCCCGTCGCGCTTGGCCGTTGATAGAGACAGCCGCTAAGATTGGCCGGCACCCCATGGAATTTGACTATGACCCTGACTGAACTGCGCTATATCGTCACGCTCGCCCAGGAACAGCACTTTGGCCGAGCTGCCGAGCGTTGCCACGTCAGCCAGCCGACGCTGTCGGTCGGCGTCAAGAAGCTCGAGGACGAGCTGGGCATTCTGATCTTCGAGCGCAGCAAGAGTGCCGTGCGCCTGACCCCCACCGGCGAGGGCATCGTCGCCCAGGCGCAAAAGGTGCTGGAGCAGGCCCAGGGCATCCGCGAGCTGGCCCAGGCCGGCAAGAACCAGCTCACCGCGCCGCTGAAGATCGGTGCCATCTATACCATCGGGCCCTATCTCTTTCCGCACCTCATCCCGCAGCTCAACCGGGTGGCGCCGGAGATGCCGCTGTACATCGAGGAAAACTTCACCCACCTGCTGCGCGACAAGCTGCGCACCGGTGAGCTGGATGCCGTCATCCTCGCCCTGCCGTTCAACGAGCCGGACGTCCTGACCCTGCCGCTGTACGACGAACCCTTCTATGTGATGATGCCGGCCCGGCACCCCTGGACCAAGCTCAAGGCTATCCCGCAGAACCAGCTCAGCGACAAGAGTCTGCTGCTGCTGGGTGAAGGCCACTGCTTCCGCGACCAGGTCCTGGAAGCCTGTCCGACCGTGCGCAAGCACGAGGAAAACAAGAATTCCACGGTGGAATCCTCTTCGCTGGAAACCATCCGCCACATGGTGGCCTCCGGCCTGGGCGTCTCGGTGCTGCCGTTCTCGGCGGTGGAGAGTCACCACTATGCGCCGGGAATCATCGAGGTGCGCCCCTTCGAGCGGCCGGTGCCCTATCGCACCGTGGCCATCGCCTGGCGCGCCAGCTTTCCGCGGCCCAAGGCCATCGAGGTGCTGGCCGACTCGGTCCGTCTGTGCTCGGTGGCGCGGCCTGAAGCCAAGGGCGTCGTGCAGCCGGCATGAGTGAACTGGCCGCGACGCCGGTCACCGCCCTCAAGGGGGTCGGCGCCGCTCTGCAGGAGAAGCTCGCGCGGGTCGGCCTGGAAACCCTGCAGGACGTGCTCTTCCACCTGCCGCTGCGCTATCAGGATCGCACCCGCATCGTGCCCATCGGCGCCCTGCGGCCCGGTCAGGACGCCGTGGTGGAGGGCATGGTCGCCTCCGCCGAGGTGCTCATGGGCCGGCGGCGCAGCCTGCTGGTGCGCCTGCAGGACGGCAGCGGCACCCTGTCGCTGAGATTCTTCCACTTCAGCCAGGCGCAAAAGGACGGCCTCAAGCGCGGCACCCTGCTGCGCTGCTATGGCGAGGTGCGCCCCGGCGCCTCAGGCCTGGAGATCTACCATCCCGAATACCGCGCCCAGGACGAGAACGCCCCGGCGCCGGTCGAGCAGACGCTGACGCCCATCTACCCGACCACCGAAGGCCTCACCCAGCTGCGCCTGCGCCAGCTCAGCGCCCAGACGTTGGAACGACTCGGGCCCGAATCCCTGCCCGACTGGCTGCCGCCGGAGATGGCCGCGCACTATCGCCTGGGTCCCCTGGCCGATGCCCTGCGCTACCTGCATCGACCGCCGCCGGACGCGGACCTGGAAGAGCTGGCCGAGGGCCGGCACTGGGCCCAGGAGCGGCTGGTCTTCGAAGAATTGCTCACCCACCAGTTGTCCCTGCAGCGGCTGCGCGAGACCCTGCGCGCCCAGCGTGCGGTGCCCCTGCCGGCCGCCCGCCGGCTGCCACAGTTGTATCTGGACAACCTCGGCTTCACCCCCACCGGCGCCCAGCAGCGCGTCGGGCGCGAGATCGCCCATGACCTGGCCCAGCCCGAGCCCATGCTGCGGCTGGTGCAGGGCGACGTCGGCGCCGGCAAGACGGTGGTCGCGGCCCTGGCCGCCCTGCAGGCCATCGAGGCCGGCTACCAGGTGGCGCTGATGGCGCCCACCGAGATCCTCGCCGAGCAGCACTTCCTCAACTTCCAGCGCTGGTTCGCCGCCCTGGACATCGAGGTGGCCTGGCTGGCCGGCAAGCTCAAGGGCAAGGCCCGCGCCAGCTCCCTGGAGCGCATCGCCGCCGGGGCGCCCATGGTGGTGGGCACCCATGCGCTGTTCCAGGACGAGGTG
This sequence comes from Pseudomonas sp. RIT411, assembly GCF_003057735.2. Classification (NCBI taxonomy): domain Bacteria; kingdom Pseudomonadati; phylum Pseudomonadota; class Gammaproteobacteria; order Pseudomonadales; family Pseudomonadaceae; genus Pseudomonas; species Pseudomonas sp. RIT411. Next base: position 49,465 of record NZ_QBIZ02000012.1, on the reverse strand, counting down.
CGTTTCGCCCGCCTGGCGCTGGTGGTGATCGACGAACAGCACCGCTTCGGCGTGCAGCAGCGCCTGGCGCTGCGCCAGAAGGGCGTCGACGGTCGCCTGGCGCCGCACCAGCTGATCATGACCGCCACCCCCATCCCGCGCACCCTGGCCATGAGCGCCTATGCCGATCTGGACACCTCGGTGCTCGACGAACTGCCGCCGGGACGGACGCCGGTCAATACCGTGAGCGTCACCGACAGCCGTCGCGAGGAAGTCGTGGAGCGGGTGCGCGCCGCCTGCCACGAAGGGCGCCAGGCCTACTGGGTCTGCACCCTGATCGAGGAATCCGAGGAGCTCACCTGCCAGGCGGCCGAGACCACCTACGAGGAATTGCAGCTGGCCCTGGCCGAATTGCACGTCGGGCTGATCCATGGACGCATGAAGCCGACGGAAAAGGCCGCGGTGATGGCCGAGTTCAAGGCCGGCAACCTGCAATTGCTGGTGGCCACCACGGTGATCGAGGTGGGGGTGGACGTGCCCAACGCCAGTCTGATGATCATCGAGAATCCCGAGCGCCTGGGTCTGGCCCAGTTGCACCAGCTGCGCGGCCGGGTCGGGCGGGGCAGCGCCGTCAGCCACTGCGTGCTGCTGTTCCATCCGCCGCTGTCGCAGATCGGTCGTGAGCGGCTGGCTATCATGCGCGAGACCAACGACGGCTTCATCATCGCCGAGAAGGACCTGGAGTTGCGCGGCCCGGGCGAGATGCTGGGGACCCGTCAGACCGGCCTGCTGCAGTTCAAGGTGGCCGATCTGATGCGCGACGCCCATTGGCTGCCGGCGGTGCGCGATGCCGCCCAGGAGTTGCTGGCCCGCTGGCCCAGTCATGCCGGTCCGCTGCTGGAGCGCTGGTTGCGCCATGGCCAGCAATACGGCCAGGTTTGACAAAGCTTATACAGACGACGCTACCTACGGAGCCGAATGGTTATACTCCAGGGCGTACGTGAGGAAGAAAATGCCATGACCGATGTAGCGCTCGCTTCGCCCCTCCCTGAGGTTCCCCCTTCGATCCAGCAGTTGCTCGCCCAGTTGAACCTGGCCTATCGGCCGGTCCCGGCGACGACGCGCCTGCCGCAGGCGAATCGGGTACACACGGTGCTTCTGAGCGACAGCGTCGGCATGCTGCTGGTGCTCTTGCCCGAGGATCAGCTGCTGGACCTGCGCCGGCTGGTGGAATTCACCGGGCGGCAGCTGGCAGTGGTGGCGCCGGAGCGGCTGATGCGCACCCTGGAGCGCTACGAACTGGATGTCCTGCCGGGGCTGCCGTCGCTGACCAATTCCCCCTGCCTGTATGACGAGCGACTGCTGGAAGCGCCGCGCCTGCTGCTGGAATCCGGTGAGCGCTCGCTGCTGCTGGAAGTGGAAACGTCTGACTATAGGCGCCTGCTGAATCAGGCCACCGCGGGCAGCTTCGGCATCCCGGCGGCCGGTATCCAGCCCAATCTGCGGCAACCGGAACGCGACGAGGCGGAGATCCTGCATGCCGCCACCGCCTTCACCGCGCGGCGCATCCGCCAGCGCCTGGAGGAGACGCTGGAGATCCCGCCGCTGTCCAAGACGGCGGAAAAGGTCATCAAGCTGCGGGTCGATCCCGAGGCCACGGTGGACGATCTGGCCAACGTGGTGGAGACCGATCCGGCCCTGGCGGCCCAGGTGATCAGTTGGGCCGCCTCGCCCTACTATGCCGCGCCCGGCAAGATCCGCTCGGTGGAAGACGCCATCGTGCGGGTGCTGGGTTTCGACCTGGTGATCAACCTGGCCCTCGGCCTGGCCCTGGGCAAGACCCTGAGCCTGCCCAGCGACCAGGCCCAGCAGGAAACCCCCTACTGGAAGCAGGCCATCTACACCGCCGCCCTGATCGAGGGCCTGGCGCGCTCCATGCCGCGCGCGGAGCGGCCGGAGATGGGCCTGGCCTATCTCGGCGGCCTGCTGCACAACTTCGGCTATCTGGTGCTGGCCCACGTCTTTCCGCCGCACTTCTCGCTGATCTGCCGCCACCTGGAAGCCAACCGCCAGCTCGATCACCAGGTCATCGAGCACCACCTGCTGGGCATCACCCGCGAGCAGATCGGCGCGGCCCTGATGCGCTGCTGGGAAATGCCCGAAGAGGTGGTGACGGCGCTGCGCTTCCAGGGCGATCCGGGCTACCAGGGCGAGCAGGCGGTCTATCCCAACCTGATCTTCCTGGCCGTGCAGCTGCTGCGCGCCGAGGGCATCGGCAACGGCCCGGCCCAGCCGATTCCCGACGAGCTCTATGCGCGGCTGAGCATCGATCCGGCCAAGGCGCGGGAGTGCATGCAGAAGATCCTTGGAGCCGAAGCCGCCCTGCGCGAGCTGACCGGTCAGTTCAAGTAGCGGGCCGAGCGGCCTCCGGCGCCCCGGGCGCCGGAGCTGCCGGGCCGGACGCCAGACAACAAAAAACCCGCCGAGGCGGGTTTCTTGTTCAAGGGGGCGATCAATTACTTGATCTTGCCTTCCTTGTACATGACATGCTTGCGCACGACCGGATCGAATTTCTTGATTTCGATCTTTTCGGGCTTGGTGCGCTTGTTCTTGTCAGTGGTGTAGAAGTGACCGGTGCCGGCACTGGAAATCAAACGGATCAATTCACGCATGACGAATCCCCTTAGAATTTTTCGCCGCGGCTACGCAGCTCGGACAGTACGGTTTCGATACCGCGCTTGTCGATGATACGCATGCCCTTGGCAGAAACGCGCAGACGCACGAAGCGCTTCTCGGATTCTACCCAGAAACGGTGGTGCTGCAGATTCGGCAGGAAACGACGACGGGTTTTGTTGTTAGCGTGGGAAACGTTGTTCCCAGTAATCGGACCCTTACCGGTTACTTGGCAAACTCTCGACATGGCTCAGCCCTCATAAACCTCATGCCAAACCCGGCATGGGTTGGCCGCTTGTAACTGTATTGATTCCTGTTTTGACGGGGAGAGCCGGCAAACGCCGGGGACCTGAAGCGGCCATACCCCGAAAAAAGAGCGCTGTTTTATACCAGAAGTACTCGGGCATAACAAGGTAGGGCGACGGATGAAATGCCCGCGCACCGGGCGCTGTGCGGGCCCGGCCGGAATGCCAACCGTTCGTCGGTCGGAAGCATTGTGACGGACGGACGGGTGGTCTAGTTTAGAGCGACTGCCAAACTCAATCCACGTCCGCCAGACGACCGCCCTGTCCGCCGTTGCCAGTCATCCGTGCGCCGTCTGCCCACTTCGGCTCTACAAGGAATCGTTCTATGCGTTTCGCCGCCTTGCCACTGCTCTTCGCGCCCCTGCTGGCGCAGGCCGCCACGCTCAGTGTCTGTACCGAAGCCAGTCCGGATGGATTCGACGTGGTGCAGTACAACTCCCTGACCACCACCAACGCCTCGGCCGACGTGCTGATGAATCGCCTGGTGGAATACGATGCCAGCGAAGCCAAGCTGGTGCCGAGCCTGGCGCAGAGCTGGACGATCTCCAACGACGGCCTGACCTACGACTTCGCCCTGCGTCCGGACGTGAAGTTTCACCAGACCGACTACTTCACCCCCAGCCGTACCCTGACGGCCGACGACGTGGTGTTCAGCTTCCAGCGCATGCTGGACAAGGACCATCCCTGGCACGGGGTGGCCAAGAGCGGCTATCCCCATGCCCAGTCGATGCAGTGGCCCAAGCTGATCAAGAGCGTGGAAAAGACCAGCGACCTCGGTGTGCGTATCGTGCTCAACAGCCCGGACGCCACCTTCCTGCCGACCCTGAGCATGGGCTTCGCCTCCATCTACTCGGCCGAGTACGCCGAGCAGCTGCTCAAGGCCGGCAAGACCGAGCAGCTCAACGACGAGCCCATAGGCACCGGTCCCTTTGTCTTCAAGCGCTACCAGAAGGACGCCGTGGTGCGTTACGCCGCCAACCCGGACTACTTTGGCGGCAAGCCCAAGCTGGACGGGTTGATCTACGCCATCACCCCGGATTCGGCGGTGCGCCTGCAGCGACTCAAGCGCGGCGAGTGCCAGATCGCCCTGTCGCCCAAGCCCCAGGATCTGCAGAGCGCCCATGAGGACAAGAGTCTGCAGGTGCTGCAGACGCCGGCCTTCATGACCGCCTTCGTCGGCATCAACACCAGCCATCCGCCGCTGGACAACATCAAGGTGCGCCAGGCCATCAACCTGGCGTTCGACAAGCAGAGCTATCTCAAGGCGGTGTTCCAGGACACCGCGGTGGCCGCCGACAACGTCTATCCGCCCACCACCTGGGGCTATGCCAAGGACGTGCCGGCCTATCCCTATGACCCGGCCAAGGCCAAGGCGCTACTGGCCCAGGCGGGCCTCAAGGACGGCTTCAAGACCACCATCTGGACAAGACCCAGCGGCAGCCTGCTCAATCCCAATCCGCAGCTGGGCGCGCAGATGCTGCAGGCCGACCTGAAGAAGATCGGCGTCGATGCGCAGATCCAGGTGATCGAGTGGGGCGAACTGATCCGCCGCGCCAAGACCGGCGAGCACGATCTGCTGTTCATGGGCTGGGCCGGCGACAACGGCGATCCGGACAACTACCTGACGCCGCAATTCTCCTGCGCCTCGGTGCAGTCGGGCCTGAACTTCGCCCGCTATTGCGACAAGACCCTGGATGGCGCCATCAGCAAGGGCAAGACCCTGTCCGACCAGATGGCGCGGGCCACGGTGTACCACCAGGCGCAGCGCATCATCCACGACCAGGCGCTGTGGCTGCCGCTGGCGCACCCGACGGTGACGGTGCTGGCCAAGAATGGCGTCGAGGGCTACCAGCCCAATCCCTTCGGCCGCCAGGACTTCAGCAAGGTCAGCGGCGGTCGCTAGCAGCGCGTGCGGCGCGGCCAGCCCTAGCGCCAGGGTTGGCCGTCGGTGCGCTCCACCTGCTTGACCTTCTGCTGGATGGCGGCGCGCGCCAGCATATGGGCGCTGACCGGCGCGGTGATGAAGATGAACAGGGCGATCAGCAGCTCGTGCAGGCTGAGGCCTTCGCCCTGGACGCTGAAGAACAGCATCGAGGCGATGATGGTGCTGCCCACGCCCAGGGTGGTGGCCTTGGTCGGACCGTGCAGGCGCATGAAGAAGTCCGGCAGCCGGTACAGGCCAATGGCGCCGATGAGGGCGAAGCTGCTGCCGATGAGCAGCAGGGCGCAGATCAGGAGTTCGAGCCAGAAGGGCATGGGATAGCGCTCCGTTAATCGATGATTTCGCCGTGCAGCATGTGCTTGCCCAGCGCCACGGTGCCGACGAAGCCGGTCACGGCAATGAGCAGCGAGGCTTCGAAGAAGACGTCGGTGGCCAGCCAGATGCCGAACAGGATGATGATCGCCAGGACGTTGATATAGAGGGTGTCCAGGGCCAGCACCCGATCCGGGATGTCCGGTCCCTTCACCAGGCGATAGACGTTGAGCACGGCGGCCACGCCCATCATCCCCATGCACAGCAGGGTCACGTAGGTGAGCATTCGAAGATCTCCTTGAGCGGGGCCTCATAGCGCGTCTTGACCTGGCGGATCACCTCGTCCTTGTCGGCGACATCCAGACCGTGCAGCAGCAGGGTCTTGCGATCGCCGCTGAGGCCGGACGACACGGTGCCGGGGGTGAGGGACACCACGCAGGCGAGCAGGGTGAGCAGGAATTCGTCCTCGATGTCGATGGGGACCTCGATGAAGGCGGGCTTAAGCGCCTCGGTCCGCCCCAGCACCAGCCGTGCGACGTGCAGGTTGGCGACGATGATGTCGTACAGCACCACCAGCATGTAGCGCAGCAGGAGCAGGGGGCGGCGCAAGCGGGGGGCGTGCAGCAGAAAATCCTGGCAGAGCAGCGGGATGCCCCAGCCGAGCAGCAGACCCAGCAGCAGCTGGCCCAGGCTCAGGCTGTTGTTGAGCAGCAGCCAGGTCAGGGTCAGCAGGACGGTGAGCAGTGGGTGCGGTAGCCAGCGCTTCATGGGCCAACTCCCCGGACGATGTCGAAGTAGGGTGCGACGTCCAGCAGTTGCCGGGCGGTCTCCAGGGCGTAGCCATGCAGCGGCGCCGCCAGCGCCATCAGCAGCGGGCTACCCAGCAGCAGGCCGAGGGTGGCGGTGAGCTGGATGGGATCGAGGCGGACGTCCAGGGCCGCGCCTCGGCCGCGCCAGAACAGCGTGGTCCCGGCGCGGGACAGGGCGATGATCATGCCCAGTCCGCCGAGCAGCACCACCGGCCAGATGATCAGCGCCGGCCAGGCGGTGCCGGTGGCCTGCAGCAGCATCACCTTGCCGAGAAAGCCGGGGAAGGGTGGCAGCCCGGCGACGGAGACCGCGCCGAGGAAGAACAGCCCGCCGAGCAGCCGGGGGTGCGCCAGCGGCGGACCGCTGCCGAGGGTAGCGCCCTGGGCACCGCGCTGCTGGGCGATGAGATCCGCCAGCAGGAACAGGGCGCCGGCGATCCAGGTGCTGTGCACCAGGTAGAAGAGGCTGGCGGCGAGTCCGGCGACGCTGCCCAGGGCCACGCCGGTCAGCAGCATCCCCACCGAGATGACCACCAGGTAGCCGAGCAGGGCCTTGAGGTGATGGGCCGCCAGGGCGCCGAACACCCCGGCGGCCAGGGTGACCGCCGCCAGCGGCCAGAGCCAGGGCAGCACATAGTGGGCGAGGGGGCCGGCGGCGGCGCCGAACACCAGCAGAAAGACGCGGACGATGGCGTAGAGCCCGACCTTGGTCATGATGGCGAACAGGGCGGCGACCGGCGCACTGGCCGCCGAATAGGCACTGGGCAGCCAGAAATACAGCGGCAGCAGGGCGCCCTTGAGGCCGAACACCACCAGCAGCAGGAAGCCGGCGGCGGCCAGCAGCGGCGCCTGCGCGGGATCGGCGTTGGCCACCCTCAGGCCCAGATCGGCCATGTTCAGGGTGCCGAGCAGGCCATAGAGCAGGCCGATGCCGATCAGGAACAGCGCCGAGCCCACCAGGTTGAGCACCACATAGTGCAGGCCGGCGCGCACTCGGGCCGGTCCCGCGCCGTGCACCAGCAGGGCATAGGAGGCGATCAGCAGGATCTCGAAGAAGACGAAGAGGTTGAACAGGTCGCCGGTGAGAAAGGCGCCGTTGATGCCCAGCAGCTGGAATTGGAACAGCGCGTGGAAATCCGGACCGCGGTTGTCGTCGCCGCGGCAGGCGTAGAGCGCCGCGCCGGCGGCCAGTACCGCCACGGTCGCCAGCATCAGCGCGGCCAGGCGATCCAGCAGCAGGACGATGCCGAAGGGCGCCGGCCAGTCGCCCAGGGCATAGACCTCCAGCTGGCCGCCGTTGGCTCGCTGCAGGAGCAGCAGCGCCAGCGGCAGCAGGGTCGCGGTGGCGAGCAGCGACAGCCCGCGCGCGGTACGGGCAGACAGCCGCGGCCGCATGAGCAGGAAGGCACCCATGAACAGCGGCACGAGGATCGGCAGGATGATCAGGTGCTTCATCGGCGCGGCTCCTCGCCATCCACGTGGTCGGTGCGCAACTCGCCCAGGGCGCGCAGCGACAGGGCGACCACGAACGCGGTCATGGCGAAGCCGATGACGATGGCGGTGAGCACCAGCGCCTGGGGCACCGGGTCGGCCTGCTCAGCGGCCTGGCCGATGACCGCCGGCACGCCGGTGCGCAGGCGACCCATGGCGAACAGGAAGAGATTGACCGCATAGGAGAGCAGGGTGAGGCCGAGCACCACCGGATAGAGACGGGCCCGCAATAGCAGGTAGACGCCGCTGGCGGTGAGGACCCCGAGGGCCGTGCAGAATAGGATTTCCATGCTAGAGCACCTCCTGGCTGGAGCCGTCCGTGTCCTTCTCGTCCCGGCTGACGTGGCCCAGGTTGGAGAGGATCAGCAGGGTGGCGCCGACGACGGCGAGGTAGACCCCGAGATCGAAGATCAGCGCGGTGGCCAGTTCGGTCTTGCCGATCAGGGGGATGGCGAAGTAGTCGAAGGCGGTGGTCAGGAAGGGCCGGCCGAACGCCAGCGAGCCCAGCCCGGTGAGGGCGGCGATCAGTACCCCGAGGCCGCAGAGCGCGTGGTAGCTGATCGGCAGGCGCCGCTGGGTCCAGGTCACGCCATGGGCCACGTACTGCAGGATCAGGGCGATGGCGGTGATCAGACCGGCGATGAAGCCGCCACCGGGCAGGTTGTGGCCGCGCACGAAGATGAAGGCCGACACCAGCAGCGCCAGCGGCAAGAGCACCCGCGCCACGTTGTTGAGGATCATCGGGTGGCTGTCGCGCGACCAGGGCGTGCCCTTGGGATCGACCAGCGGATGCGGCAGGTGCAGGTGCTTGAGCAGGCCGTAGACGCCCGCCGCGGCGATGGCCAGCACGGTGATCTCGCCGAGGGTGTCGAAGCCGCGGAAGTCCACCAGGATGACGTTGACCACGTTGTAGCCGCCGCCCCCGGACACCGAATTGGCCAGGAAGAAGTCGCCGATGCCCTCATAGGGACGGGTCAGCACGGCATAGGCCAGCAGCGCCACCAGCAGCCCCAGGCCGCCGGCCAGCAGGACGTCGCGCAGGCCGCGCAGGCTGCTGGATTCGATGGGGGTGCGATCGGGCATGAAGAACAGCGCCAGCACCAGCAGGATGATGGTCACCACCTCCACCGACAGCTGGGTCAGCGCCAGGTCCGGCGCCGAATAGCGGGCGAACAGCAGGGACACGATCAGGCCCACGGTGCTCAGGGTCATCAGCGCCTTGAGGCGGTTGCGGTGGAAGAACACCGTCAGCACCGCGGTCAGCATGAGGATGCCCAGGCCCAGGGCGGTGAGCGGATCGAAGGGCGACAGGGCGACCGGGCCGTGGAGGCTGTCCAGGCCGGACAGCGCCGCCACCAGCAGCACCAGGGTGGCCGTCAGCATCAGGGCGATATAACCCTGCAGCGAGCCGCTCTCCAGGCGCCCGGTGAGGCGCTGGGCGAAGCCGATCAGCCGATTCAGGCCCTGTTCGAAGACCAGCCGCGCATCGACGTCGGGCAGGCCTTCCTGCCAGCGGAACAGCGGCTGACGGAAGGCATAGACCAGCACCCCGCCGACCATGGCCAGGATGCTCATCACCAGGGCGGTGTTGAAGCCGTGCCAGATGGCCAGGCTGTAGTCGGGTAGGCTGCCGCCGAGGGCGGCGCTGGCGCCGGCGGCCAGCAGCGGCGCCACGGTGTAGCCGGGCACCACGCCCACCAGCAGGCAGAGCAGCACCAGGATCTCCACCGGGATCTTCATGTAGCGCGGCGGTTCGTGGGGCGGATAGTGGGGCAGGTCGCGTGGCTCGCCGTTGAAGAAGACGTCATGGATGAAGCGCAGCGAATAGGCCACCGAGAAGACCCCGTAGAGCACCGCCACCGCCGGTACGATCCAGCTGAAGCTGCCGAACAGGCCGTGGTTGAGGGTCTCGTTGAAGAACATCTCCTTGCTCAGGAAACCGTTGAGCAGGGGCACCCCGCCCATGGCCGCGGCGGCGACCATGGCCAGCACCGCGGTGTGCGGCATGTAGCGCCAGAGGCCGGCCAGGCGGCGCATGTCGCGGCTGCCGGTCTCGTGGTCGATGATGCCGGCGGCCATGAACAGGGAGGCCTTGAAGGTGGCGTGGTTGAGGATATGGAACACCGCCGCCACGGTGGACAGCTGGGTGTCGAGGCCGAACAGCAGGGTGATCAGCCCCAGGTGGCTGATGGTGGAATAGGCCAGCAGGCCTTTGAGGTCGTGCTGGAACAGCGCCAGGATGGCGCCCACCACCAGGGTGGTGAGGCCGGTGAGGGTGACGATGTAGAACCACCACTCGGAATCGGCCAGCGCCGGATAGAGTCGCGCCAGCAGGAAGACCCCGGCCTTGACCATGGTCGCCGAGTGCAGATAGGCCGAGACCGGCGTCGGCGCGGCCATGGCCTGGGGCAGCCAGAAGTGGAAGGGGAATTGCGCGGACTTGGTGAAGACGCCCAGCAACACCAGGATCAGCGCCAGCGGATAGAGCGCATGGCCGGTGATCAGCGGGCCGGCGGCGAGGACGTCGCTCAGCTCGAAGCTGCCGACGATATGGCCGAGCAACAGGATGCCGGCGAGCAGGGCCAGGCCGCCGCCGCCGGTGACGGTCAGCGCCATGCGTGCGCCCTGGCGGGCTTCCTTGCTGTGGCTCCAGAAGCCGATCAGCAGGAAGGACGACAGGCTGGTCAGCTCCCAGAACACCATCAGCAGCAGCAGGTTTTCCGCCAGCACCACGCCCAGCATGGCGCCCATGAACAGCAGCAGGTAGGCGAAGAAGCGCCCGACCGGCTCGTCCTTGCTCAGGTAGTAGGTGGCATAGAGGATCACCAGCAGGCCGATGACCAGGATCATCAGGGCGAACATCAGCCCCAGGCCGTCCAGGCGCAGGCTGAGATTCAGCCCCAGCGCCGGCAGCCAGTCGACCCGGTGCAGCAGCACGCTGCCGTCGAGAACCGCGGGCAGTTGCGTGGCCAGCAGGGCCAGGGCCAGGGCGGGGGCCACGGCGGTGCCCAGGGCGCAGGCGCGCCGGCCGAAGCGATCGGTCGCCAGCGACAGCAGTGTTCCCAGGAAGGGCAACGCGATGATCAGCGCCAATACCATGCCTGCATCCTTTAGCTGAGCCGCCTCACGGCGGTTGGTAGATGGGGCTCCCTAGAGGCCTCGAGCGGCATTCGATCCCCGCGCCGGGACGCTTGCCGGGACGGCAAGGGGCGCGCGAAGCGATCTCTGAGTTTCGTACAAGAACCGGCGGTTTAATAACCTAAGGTGATAATAAAAGAGAGACCACAGATTCCTAGGCCTGTCTCCCTTACAAAATATTAGGAAACAGCCGCAAGGCGTCCAGCCTGGGGGGCAGGCACCGGCGGGCCGGGGCCCGGACCTCTTTGAGACCTCTGCAACGGGCTTTTGCTCGCGTCGCCGGGCAGGGGGTGCCCCGCTGCGGTGCCAGGGGCGTCGCAGCGGGGCGGGGGGAAGAAAAAAACCGACACGCCAAAGGAGCAGGGGAACACGCGTGCCGGGGGTAAGCGCCGGCGTCAGAGCGCCGGCGCGGGGGAAGCGTTGCCCTGGGCGAGACGCGCGGGTTGCACGTCCCAGCCGCCACCCAGGGCCTTGTAGAGGGCGACGATGCCGCGATAGAGCTCGATCTCGCCCTGGGCCTGCTGGTCCTCGGCGGCCAGGCGTTCGCGCTGGGCGTCGAGCAGCACCAGGAAGTCGGTGCCCCCTTCGCGGTAGCGGATCTCGGCCTGGTCGGCGGCGGCGCGGCTGGCCACCGACTGACGGATCAGCGCCTGCAGGCGCTCCTGGCGACGGCCGTAGTCGCTGAAGGCGTTGGCGCTCTCTTCCAGGGCGGTCAGCACCTGCTGCTCGTAGTTGGCCAGGGCTTCTTCGGAGCCGGCGCGGGCGCCGCGCAGGCGGGCACGGACGCTGCCCAGGTCGAAGGCCGGCCAGGTGATGCTCGGGCCGAGTCCCCAGGCCCGGGCGGCGCTGCTGCCGATCTGCGAACCGCGCCCGGCGGTGAAGCCGAGAAAGCCCGAGAGGCTGACCCGCGGGAAGAGATCGGCGGTGGCCACGCCCACGTCGGCGGTGGCGGCGGCCAGCCGGCGTTCGGCGGCGGCCACGTCCGGCCGGCGGCGCAGCAATTCGCCGGGATCGCCGATGGGCAGGCGCTTGGCGATGGCCGGCAGGGCCTTGGGTGAGAGATCCACGCTGAGGGCATCCGGGCGCTGGCCGAGCAAGGTGGCGATGCGATTGCGCGCGCGGGTGGCCTGGGCCTGGAATTCCGGCAGGCTGGCTTCGGTGGCCGCCAGCCGCGCTTCGCTGCGCTGCACGTCCAGGTCGCTGCCCATGCCTTCGTCCCTCAGGGTCACGGTCAGGCGGCGCGCTTCGCGCTGGTTGCCGAGGTTGTCGCGGGCGATGCGTTCGCGCAGCTGGGCGCCGCGCAGATCGCCATAGGCGTCCACCAGCTCGGCGATCAGGCTGACCTGCAGCGCGGCGAGATCCGACGCCGCGGCTTCGGCGCGGGCATCGCTGGCTTCCAGGGCATGGCGGACGCGACCGAACAGGTCCAGCTCCCAGGCCATGTCCAGGCCTAGGTCATAGCGGTCGCTGTTGACCCGTTCCTCGGTGAAACCGGGTTGCTGGGCCTTGCCGAGCTGGCTGCTGGCACGGCTGGTGACCGTCGGATAGAGGTCGTTGGCGTCGTCGTCGCGCAGGGCGCGGGCGGCGCGCAGCCGGGCGAAGGCGGCGCGCAATTCGCGGTTGCCGTCCAGGCTGCTGGCCACCAGGGCGTTGAGGGTCGGGTCCTCGAACTGGCGCCACCAGAGCGCCTCGAAGCGGCCCTGGTCGTAGGCGCTGGGCTGCTGGCTGGCCTTGAGCTGGACGGGTGCCTGCTCAGGCGCCTGGTAGTGCGGGCCGACGGCGCAGGCGGAGACCGCCAGCGCCAGCAGCAGGGGAGCGAAAGCCTTCATGCCTGGGCCTCCTGGGCAACGGCGGAGCGAGCCTGGCGACGCTCCACGAAGGCGCGTACCAGCACATAGAAGAGCGGCGTGAGCAGCAGACCGAAGAAGGTCACCCCGAGCATCCCGGAGAACACCGCGACGCCCATGGCGTGGCGCATCTCGGCGCCGGCGCCGGTGGAGGTCACCAGGGGTACCACGCCCATGATGAAGGCGAAGCTGGTCATCAGGATGGGGCGCAGCCGCAGGCGGCAGGCCTCCAGCACCGCGGCGACGCGGTCCTTGCCGGTGGCCTGCTGGTCCTTGGCGAACTCGACGATGAGGATGGCGTTCTTGCACGCCAGGCCCACCAGCACGATCAGACCGATCTGGGTGAAGATGTTGTTGTCGCTGCCGGCCAGGATCACCCCGGTGATGGCCGAGAGCAGGGTCATGGGCACGATCAGGATCACCGCCAGCGGCAGGCTCCAGCTCTCGTACTGGGCGGCCAGCACCAGGAAGGCCAGGAGCACGCAGAGCGGGAACACCAGCAGGGCGGTATTGCCGGAGAGGATCTGCTGGTAGGTCAGCTCGGTCCATTCGAAGGTCATGCCGTTGGGCAACTCCTGCTTGAGCAGTCCCTCGATGGCCGCCTGGGCCTGGCCGGAGCTGTAGCCCGGCGCCGGCGCGCCGTTGATCTCGGCGGTGAGGAAGCCGTTGTAGTGCATCACCCGGTCGGGACCGGCGGTATCGCTGATCTTGACGAAGGTGGACAGGGGCACCATCTCGCCGCGGTCGTTGCGCACCTTGAGCTGGCCGATCTGCTCGGGTTCCAGGCGGAAGCGCTGGTCGGCCTGGACGTTGACCTGGAAGGTACGGCCGAAGCGGTTGAAGTCGTTGGCGTAGACCGAGCCCAGGTAGGCCTGCAGGGTGTCGAAGATGGCGTCGATGGGCACCCCGTGGGTCTTGGCCTTCTCGCGGTCGATGTGGGCATCGATCTGCGGCACGTTGACCTGGTAGCTGGTGAACAGCGACTCCGGCGCCAGTTCCGGCAGCTGCCGGGCCTTGGCCAGCACGCTCTGGGTCTGGGCGTAGAGTTCCTCGTAACCCAGGTTGCCGCGGTCCTCCACCTGCAGGCGGAAGCCGCCAATGCTGCCCAGTCCCTGCACCGGCGGCGGCGGGAAGATGGCGATGATGGATTCCTGGATGGCGGCGAATTCGCCGTTCAGCTGCGCGGCGATGGCGCCGGCGGACAACGAGGGATCACGACGCTCCTCGAAGGGCTTCAGGGTCACGAAGACGATGCCGCTGTTGGGGCTGTTGGTGAAGCCGTTGATGGACAGACCGGGGAAGGCCACGGTGCTTTCCACGCCGGGGTGCTTGAGGGCGATGGCCGACATGCGGCGGATGACCTCTTCGCTGCGATCCAGGGTGGCGGCATCGGGCAACTGGGCGAAGGCCACCAGGTACTGCTTGTCCTGGGGCGGCACGAAGCCGGTCGGCGTCTTCACCAGGCCCAGGCCGGTCAGGCCGAGCAGCACCACATAGAGCACCAGCACGATGGAGCCGCCGCGCAGCACCCGGCGCACGGCGCCGACGTAGCCGTGGCTGGCTTTCTCGAAGAAGCGATTGAAGGGGGCGAACAGCCAGCCGCCGAACAGCCGGTCGAGCAGTCGCGAGAAACGGTCCTTGGGCGCGTCGTGGCCCTTGAGCAGCACCGCGGCCAGGGCCGGCGACAGGGTCAGGGAATTGAAGGCCGAGATCACCGTGGAGATGGCGATGGTCAGGGCGAACTGGCGATAGAACTGCCCGGTGAGACCGGAGATGAAGGCGGTCGGCACGAACACCGCGCAGAGCACCAGGGCGGTGGCGATGATGGGCCCGGTCACCTCGCCCATGGCACGGCGGGTGGCGGCCACCGGATCGAGGCCGAGGCCGATGTTCCGCTCGACGTTTTCCACCACCACGATGGCGTCGTCCACCACGATGCCGATGGCCAGCACCAGGCCGAACAAGGACAGCGCATTGAGCGAGAAGCCGAAGGCGTGCATCACCGCGAAGGTGCCGATCAGCGACACCGGCACCGCCGCCAAGGGAATGATGGAGGCGCGCCAGGTCTGCAGGAACAGGATCACCACCAGCACCACCAGGATGATGGCTTCGAACAGGGTGTGCACCACGGCTTCGATGGAGCCGCGCACGAAGATGGTCGGGTCGTAGACGATCTCGTAGTCCATGCCCTGGGGGAAGCTCTGCTTGAGCTCGGCCATCTTGGCGCGCACCTGGTTGGACAGGTCGATGGCGTTGCTGCCGGGGCGCTGGAAGATCGGGATGGCCACCGCCGGCTGGTTGTTCAGCAGGGACCTCAGGGCGTACTGGTTGGAGCCCAGTTCGATGCGGGCGATGTCGCGCAGCCGGGTGATCTGGCCGTCGCTGCCGGCGCGCACGATGATGTTGGCGAATTCTTCCTCGTCCACCAGGCGGCCCTGGGTGTTGATGGCCAGCTGGAAGCTGGTGCTGCCCGGGGCCGGCGGCGCGCCGAGGGCACCGGCGGCGACCTGGCGATTCTGCTCGCGGATGGCGGTGACCACGTCGCTGGCAGTCAGGCCGCGCGAGGCCACCTTGTCCGGATCGAGCCAGACGCGCAGGGAATAGTCGCCCATGCCGAACAGCTGGACGTCGCCCACGCCGTCCAGTCGCGCCAGCTCGTCCTTGACGTTGATCAGGGCGTAGTTGGACAGATAGAGCATGTCGTAGCGCTGATCCGGCGAGGTCAGGTGCACCACCATCGCCAGGTCCGGCGAAGCCTTGTCGGCGGTCACGCCGAGGCGCTGCACCTCTTCCGGCAGCTTGGGCAGGGTGCGAGTGACGCGGTTCTGCACCTGCACCTGGGCGGTATCCAGATTGGTCCCCAGGGCGAAGGTGATGGTCAGGGTCAGCTTGCCGTCGGCGGTGGACTGGGACGACAGGTAGAGCATGTGCTCCACGCCGTTCATGGCCTGCTCCAGGGGCGCGGCGACGGTCTCGCCGATCACCTTGGGGTTGGCGCCGGGGAAGGTGGCGCGCACCACCACGGTGGGCGGGACGACCTCGGGGTATTCGCTGATCGGCAGCTGGAACAGCGAGATGGCCCCGCCGATCAGGATGATCAGCGAGAGCACGGCGGCGAAGATCGGCCGGCGGATGAAGAACTGGGAGAAGTTCATCGGGCTTTCCTTGGGCAACAGGCGGCCGTCGCGTCCATCGCGGCCATGGGCCGCTCCTACGGTAGGAGCGGTCCATGACCGCGATAGACGCGATGCCTGGACGGTGAAAGTCTGAAATGGGAAGAAGGTTGAGCCTGGGGTCTAGCGACTACCCACCTTGAGCGGCTGGGTGGGCGCCGGCAGGCTGGCGAGGACCGCGTCGCGCTGGCGCTTGAGGGCGGCCAGGGTGGTGGCATCGGCCATGGGCACCGACTGGGCGTCGACGGTCATGCCCGGACGCACTCGCTGCAGGCCGTTGACCACGATGCGATCGCCGGCTTCCAACCCCTTGCGCACGATGCGCAGACCTTCCAGGCGTGGGCCCAGATCGACGTTGCGATAGGCGGCCTTGTTCTGGCCGTCCACCACCAGCACGAATTTCTTGCCCAGGTCGGTGCCTACGGCGGCGTCCTGGATCAGGGTGCCTTCGTAGGTGCCGCTGCCCACCAGCCGTAGCCGGGCATAGAGTCCCGGGGTGAAGCGGCCGTCGGCATTGTCGAACACGGCGCGACCGTGGATGGTGCCGGTGCGCGGATCGAGCTGGTTGTCCATGAAGTCCATGTGGCCTTCGTGGGAGAAGTCGTCTTCGTTGGACAGCGCCAGGTAGACCGGGCTGGCCGCGCCGCGCTGGCCCTGGCGGGCGAGGGCCTGCTGCTTGAGGAAGACGCGCTCGTCGGCGTCGAAATAGGCATAGACCTTGTCGGTGGAGACCAGGGTAGTGAGGCGGGTGTCTCCGGCGTTGACCAGGTTGCCGGCAGTGACCTCGGCACGGCCGACGCGCCCGTCGATGGCGGCGCGGACCTCGGTGAAGCCCAGGTTCAGGCGCGCGGCGTCCAGTTGCGCCTGGGCGGCAGCGACGCTGGCCTTGGCTTCCTGGGCGGCGCTGCGGCGGGCCTCGACGATTTCCGCGGAGATGGCGTTGCTGCTGCGCAGGCGTTCGCCACGGGCGGCTTCGTCGGCGGTGCGACTGGCGTTGGCGCGGGCCTGTTGCAGCTCAGCTTCGAGGCGCTTGACCTCGGCCTGGAAGGGGCGCGGATCGATCTGCAGCAGCAGGTCGCCGCGCTTGACCCGGGCACCCTCGTGGAAGAGCACGCGGTCGACATAGCCGGAGACGCGGGGACGCACCACCACGGACTCGGGCGCTTCCAGGCGGCCGGTCACCTCGTCCCATTCCACCACCGGCTGGCGCAGCACCTCGGCGGCGCTCACCTTGGGCGCGGGCGGTGCCGCGCTGGCCTGGGGATGGGAATCGCCGCAGGCGGCAAGGAACAGCGTGGAGGTCAGGGCCAGGGGGCCGAGGGTTTTCGCGAAGAGATCCATGTTCGAGTCCGCCCGAGGTGGAAAGAGGTCAGGGAGGCGAGTCTGCCGCCGGGGAAGGGCGCCGACGAATCGAAGGGCTCGAACTCATTTATCGATGACGGTGATGGTTTTGCTGTAGGTATCGCTGGCGGTGATGGCGCTGAGCGTAGAGCGGCGATCTAGAGCCCTTCAGCTCGGCGTCCGCCCTGGGCTAGAGTGGTGGGGCTGCAGACCCTGTCCTTGCCCAAGCGCGCCGCGGTGGTCGCCAGGCCCCGGTCGAGACCCCCGCCGCAGGAGGATGACGATGTCGCTATCCCGCCACCTGGTACTGATCACCGCGCTACTGGCCAGCGCGGCAACGGCCGCCCAGCCGGTCTTGCCGACGCCTGTGCCCGCCCATTCCCACTACCTGCTCCTGGCCGGCAACGGAGGAGCCGGCGGTGCGGGTGGCGCAGGCGGTAGCGGCGCGCTACCGGGCAAGGGCGGTAGCGGAGGCCAGGGCGGTGCCGCCGGGCCTGGCGGCGTTCCCGGCGCCAAGGGTGCGGACGGTACCGAGGGCGCCGTCATCCCTGAGCGTCGGACGCCTCGCGGCGATCAGGTGCCCGACGCTGGCAAGCGCTAAAGACTGTCCGGATCGCCAATGAACATCTGGATGCGCGACCTCAGCCAGCGCTCGCCGGGGTCGTGGTCCTGGGCGCCGCTCCAGGCCATGGGCAATTCATGGCTGCCGTCGCGCAGTTCTTCTGGCGGGTCCTCGTACCTCAGGCCACCGGTGCTGGCCAGCAGGCGCGCGGTGTAGTCCGGCACCATCACCAGCAGATCGGTTTCCGCCAGCAGCGACCCCAGGCCGTTGAACTGGGGTACCGCCAGCACCACCCGGCGCTGGCGGCCGAGCTTGTCGAGGAGTTCGTCGATATAGCCGGTGAGATCGCCGGCATAGGACACCAGGGCATGGGGCCGCGCGCAGTATTCGTCCAGGGTCAGGCGACCGGGTTTGCTGTCTGCGCGCAGCACCTTGAAGCCGAAGCGGCGCACCGGTCGGCGCTTGGCGTTGGCCGGCAGCTCCTCGGTATAGCCCACCGCCACGGTGATCTCGCCGGAGGCCAGCATGCCGGCGGCGGTCAGGTAGTTCATCCGGCGCACCACCAGGGTAGTGCCCGGCGCCTCGATGCGGATGCGCCTGAGCAGCGGTGGCAGCAGGGCGAATTCGACGTCGTCGGAGAGGCCGACGCGGAATACCCGGTCGGCGCTGGCCGGCTCGAAACTCTGGGTCCGGCTCACCGCGCTGGAGATCTGGTCCAGTGCCGGCGACAGCAGGGCGGCGATCTCCTGGGCCCGCGGCGTGGGCTCCATGCTGCGCCCGGTGCGGACGAACAGCGGATCGTCGAACAGGGTGCGCAGCCGTGCCAGGGCCGCGCTGATCGCCGGCTGGCCGAGAAACAGCTTTTCCGCGGCACGGGTGACGCTGCGCTCGAGCATCAGGGTCTCGAACACGATGAGCAGGTTGAGGTCGACGCGACGCAGATCGGTACGGTTCATTCGGGCCCCGGCAGGGAGTGGATCGATACCCCCGATGTCCATTATCGATGGGGATGCATAGAATCCTAAGGGAAGGCTGGTTAGAGTCCTAGTCATAGCAGTCCGCCTCGGCACACGTCCCGGGGTTGGCATCAACGCGAGGTAATGCCATGTCCCGCCTGATCCAGTTCACCGAATTCGGCCCGCCGGAGGTGCTCGCCTGCATCGACCGGCCCACGCCCATGGCGGGGCCAGGCGAGGTGCTGGTGCGGGTCCAGGCCATTGGCGTGAGCTGGTACGACGTGCTCTGGCGGCAGAATCTGGCCCCCGAGCAGGCCGTGCCGCCGGCCGGTCTCGGCTGCGAGCTGGCCGGGGTGGTCACCGCCCTGGGCGAAGGCGTGGCCGACCTGGCGGTGGGCGATCGCGTGGCCAGCTTCCTGGGTCACGATATCAATCGCTATCCGGCCTATGGCGATGACCTGGTCTATCCGGCCACCTCCCTGGTGCGCTACCCGGACGTGCTTACCCCGGTGGAAGCCGCGGTGCACTACAACCCGCTGCTCACCGTCTATACCGCGCTGATGCACCAGGCCCGGTTGCAACCGGGCGAATGGGTGCTGATCACCGATGCCAGTCGCTGCTGCGGTCCGGCCTCCATCCAGTTGGCCAAGGCCCTGGGGGCCCGGGTCATCGCCAGCACCCATGACGCCGGCGACCGTGACTACCTGCGCGAACTGGGCGCGGAAAGGGTCATCGCCGCCGAGGAAGAGGATCTGGTCAGCCGCATCGCCAGCATCACCGACGGTGTCGGCGTGCACGTGGCCCTGGATGCCCTGGGCGGTCCGCAACTGGCGCTGCTCGGCGAGGCCATGGCGCCCCGCGGCCGGCTGCTGCTCTACGGCCTCAATGGCGGCAATCAGACCCCGCTGCCGGCCTGCGCGGCCTTCAAGAAGAAATTCAAGCTCTACATCCACTGCGTCCAGGACTTCACCGGCCAGCCGGAGATGGGTCTGGAGGCGGATTGCGCCGCGGTGCGCGAGGCCCTGCAGCACATCGACCAGCTGACCCGCGATCGCCTGCTCAAGGCGCAGATCAAACAGGTCTTTCCCTTCGAGCAATTCGTCGAGGCCCACCGCTGCATGGAGCAGTGCCCCACCCGGGGTCGGGTCGTGCTCAGCGTCGACTGATCCGCCAGACAATGAAAAAACCCACGCCAAGGCGTGGGTTTTTTATGGCGGGTCGTCCGAGCCGGGCGCCTAGGCGGTGGCTTTCTTCTGCAGCGGCGGCGTAGCCCGATTGACCCGGGTCTTGGCGCCAAAGAAGGCCACGCTGAGGAAGTGCAGCGGACTGATGCGTTCCAGCACCAGCTTGAGCGCCACCGGCAGGAACAGGCCCATGACCATGCTGACGGTAAAGACCACCCAGACGTCGTGAACCTGCAGCTTGTTCAGCACGATGCGGGCACCGGCGGTGCCGAAGACGTGGAACAGGTAGATCTCGAAGGAGAAATAACCCAGCCAGGCCAGCGGCTTGAAGTAGAAGCGGCGGGCGATCAGCAGGCTGATGGCGGCCAGGCCCAGGGCGGTGCCGACCACGGCCATGTCGTTCTCGTCGAGATCCACCAGTTCGAACAGATACGCCTGGTCGATGATCACCAGGATCGCCAGGGCCACGGCCATGGTGGTGACGTTGCGCCGGGTGATGAGTTGCGCGCCGAAGCGGTAGAGACCCAGGCCCAGGAGGAAGAAGGGGAACAGCTGCACCGCCTTGTAGAGGCTGAACAGGTCCGGGAAGCTCTCCCAGGCGAAGGACGCCGCCAGGGCCACGGCGAACACCAGGCCGAAGTTGCGCAAGGTCAGCAGCAGGCCGGCCTTCTCCAGCAGGGCGATCACCACGAAGATGCAGAAGATCGACTGCAGGAACCAGAAGTGCGCATAGCTGAAGAAGTAGATGCTGAAGATGTCGGTCAGCTGCGGCTTGTAGTTGGTGTTGGGCACGGCCATCTGCAGGGCGAAGAACAGCGTCGACACCACCAGCAGGGGAATCCCGATGCGTTTGAACTTGCCCTGGTAGAAGCGCGACAGGTCGCTGCCGGTATTCACCGGGCGCAAGGCATAGACGTAGCCGGAGATGGCGGTGAACAGCGGCATCCGGACATAGACGAGAGAGTCGTAGAGATAGCGCAGCACGGAGTCGTCGGGCACCTTCATGCCCAGGGTCGACGAACTGCCGATGACGTGGCCCGCTACCATCAGAAACAGCGCCAGGCCGCGAATCGTCTCGATGCGCAGATCCTTTTCAGGCGTGGTCTTGGTCATGCTGAGTCCTCTGTACTAGCTAAGCGAGACAGCGTTTCCACAGGAGTGGGAAAGGATGTCGGCGCATCAGATCATCTGAGCCCGGTGAGCTTAGGCTAGTTCGTTAGCTTCCTTGCGGTAGCGCCGGGAAAACTCGGGCTTTTCTTGCGCTGCATCACTTTTCTGTGAAGCGATTCCTAGAAGTGTGAACTTGCAACGGCTGCGAACGGCGTTGATTAAGGTGGCATTTTGCCAGGTTTAAGGGATTCTTAAGCCAATTCGCGGTAGGGCGGAGGCGGCCGGTCAGGCCGCCCTGGAGAGCACCTAGACGAACGCCTTGCCGTCCAGAATCGCCTTTCGCCAGCGGGTGATGCGCACCTCGCCCGGCAGTCCGGCGCTGGTGAAGGGATCGCGGGCGATGAAGGCTTCGGCTTCGGCGCGGGTTTCCACATCGACGATGTAGACGCTGCCGGTGGCGGTCTCGCCGTCGTCGCTGAGCTTGGCGCCGCAGGCCAGCAGCGCGGCGGCGTTCTCGCGCAGGAAGTCCAGGTGGGCCGGGCGATGCTGCTGGCGCAGGGCCAGGCTGTCCGGCTTGTCGAAGGTCTCGATCAGAAAAGGCATGGCAGGCTCCGATAGGGTCGGCGACCCCGGTGGTCGCCGCTGGCGCAGGGTGGCGCGATCCTGGGGCCAGCGTCAATCGGACCTTGGCTGGCCCTCGCTGCCTGGCCGGGCATAGCCTTAGCAGAGAAATGTATTAAACATTCGGGTCTAGATAGGCCAGGCTGACCTTTCCAAATGGAATATAAGGAAGGTCGCCATGTTTCGCTCCTCTCTTCGACGCTGGCTGGCGCGGGGCGCCGTTCTGTTGCTGGCGCTCGGGATGCTCGCCCCGATCCAGGCCGCCGACCAGGCGCTGCGCATCGGCTATCAGAAAGGCGGAGGTCTGCTGGCCGTGCTCAAGGCCCAGGGTACCCTGGAGCAGGCCCTGGGCGCCCAGGGCTACCAGGTGAGCTGGCGCGAATTCCAGGCCGGGCCGCAACTGCTGGAGGCGCTCAATGCCGGCAGCATCGACGTCGGCTATACCGGCTCGCCACCGCCGATCTTCGCCCAGGCGGCCGGGATCGACCTGGTCTACCTGGGCGCCGAACCGGCCAGCGAGGCGGTGGAGGCCATCCTGGTGCCAACCGCCTCGCCGATCCGCGACGTCGCCGGCCTCAAAGGCAAGAAGGTGGCGGTGCAGAAGGGATCGAGCGCCAACTTCCTGCTGGTCGCCGCCCTGGAAAAGGCCGGGCTGAGCTTCAAGGACATCCAGCCGGTGTATCTGCCGCCCGCGGATGCCCGCGCCGCCTTCGTCAATGGGTCGGTGGACGCCTGGGTGGTCTGGGACCCTTATCTTGCGGCCATCCAGCAGAGCCAGCCGGTGCGCGTGCTCGCCGACTACAAAGGGCTGCTGCACGCCAACAGCTTCTATGAGGGCTCCCGCCGCTTCGCCGACGCCCATCCCGAGGCGATCCGCCTGCTGCTGGCGGAACTGGCCAAGGCTGGTGCCTGGGCCAATACCCACAAGCCGGAGGTGACACGCATCCTGGCCGAGCAGATCGGACTGCCGGAAGCGGTGATCGCCACCTGGCAGGCGCGTACCGGTTATGGTGCGACGGCGCTGACGCCGGCGATCATCGCCACCCAGCAGCAGACCGCCGACATCTTCAAGGCCCAGGGGTTGATCCCCCGTGCAGTGGACGTCAGCCAGGCGGTCTGGCAGGCGCCGCGCTAGAGGGCCTAGGCGCGGCGGGGCAGCAGATAGCCCAGCAGGAACATCCCGGCGGCGGCCACCACCACCGAGGGACCGGCCGGGGTGTCCTGGTACCAGGACAGGGTCAGACCCAGGCACACCGCGGCCATGCCCAGCAGGCTGGCGCCACAGGCCATCTGCTCCGGGCTGCGGGCGTGGCGCTGGGCGGTGGCGGCGGGAATGATCAGTAGCGAGGTGATCAGCAGCACCCCGACGATCTTCATGGCCACGGCGATGACGATGGCGACCAGCAGCATCAGCGCCAGGCGGATCCAGGTCACCGGCAGGCCTTCGACCTGCGCCAGTTCCTCGTGCACGGTGATGGCCAGCAGCGGCCGCCACAGGCAGGCCAGGGCGACCAGCACCAGGGCGCTGCCGCCAAGGATCCAGCGCAGATCGCCGGGACCCACCGCCAGCAGATCGCCGAACAGGTAGCTCATCAGGTCGATGCGCACCTCGTGCATGAACGACAGCGCCACCAGCCCCAGCGACAGGGTGCTGTGGGCGAGGATGCCGAGCAGGGTGTCGGCGGCCAGCCCCCGACGACGCTGCAGCACCACCAGCACCACGGCCAGCGCCAGGCAGCCGACGGTGACGGTCAGGGTCGGGCTGACATCCAGCAAGAAGCCCACGGCGACCCCGAGCAGGGCGGCATGGGACAGGGTGTCGCCGAAATAGGCCATGCGCCGCCAGACCACGAAGGAGCCAAGGGGACCGGCGACGAGGGCGAGGGCGAGACCGGCGAGCAGGGCATACAGCAGAAAATCAGCCATGCTTGCAGTGGGCTCCATGGACATGCGGGGTCTTGACCACGCCGCCATGCAGGTCGTGGGCGTGATCGTGGTGGTGGTGATAGACCGCCAGGTTGCGCGCGCTCTGGCCGAACAGCGCCTGATAGGCCGGATCGCCACTGACCTGCTCGGGATGGCCCGAGCAGCAGATGTGCCGATTCAGGCAGATCACCTGGTCGGTGGCGCCCATCACCAGGTGCAGGTCGTGGGACACCATCAGCACGCCGCAGCCATGGCGCTCGCGCAACTGGCCGATCAGCCGGTACAGCTCGCTCTGGCCATTGATGTCGACGCCTTGCACGGGTTCGTCGAGCACCAGCAGCTCGGGCTGACGGAGCAGGGCGCGGGCCAGCAGCACCCGCTGCAACTCGCCGCCGGAAATGCTCTGCAGAGGGCTGTCGATGACGCCTTCGGCGCCCACTTCGCCGAGGGCGGCCAGGGCACTGGCGCGATTCACGCCCGGCACCAGGCGCAGGAAGCGCAGCACCGACAGCGGCAGGGTGGCATCCACCTGCAGCTTCTGCGGCATGTAGCCGATGCGCAGCCGCGGGCGACGCCAGACGCTGCCGCGATCGGGCGTGAGCAGGCCGAGCACGCTGCGCACCAGGGTGGTCTTGCCGGCGCCGTTGGGGCCGATGAGGGTGACGATGCGGCCGGGATCCAGGGTCAGGCTGACCTGCTCGAGCACCGGCTGCCCGGCAAAGGTCACGCCGACCTCCTGCAGCCGGATCAGCGCCTCGCTCATGCCTGCTTCCGGCAGGCGGCGCACTGACCGACCACTTCCACGGTCTGGCCTTCGACCTGGAAGCCCACGGCGCTGGCGCCGTCGAGGATGGCCTGGTGCACGGCCGGCTGTTCCAGCTCGATGCTCACCTGGCAGCTGCGGCAGATCAGGAACTGGCCCTGGTGGGCCTCGCCGGGATGGTTGCAGCCGACGAAGGCGTTGAGCGAGGCGATGCGGTGCACCAGGCCGTTCTCGACCAGGAAATCCAGCGCCCGGTAGACGGTGGGCGGCGCGGCGCGGCGGCCGTCCTGCTCGCTGAGCACGGCCAGGATGTCGTAGGCGCCGAGCGGCTTGTGGCTTTGCCAGACCAGCTCCAGCACCCGCTTGCGCAGCTCGGTGAGGCGCACGCCGGCGCGGCTGCAGAGGGCGTCGGCCTCGGCCAGCGCGTGGGCGACGCAGCGCGAATGATCGTGGGGCCGAAAGGCCAGGGGGGCGTCGGTCATGAAACAGTACCTTGGGAGCCAGGACGTTATTATATTGCACCTCTCTTAAGAATCGGGATTTTCACGTGCCGCGCCTCCTACCCCTCGTCGCCTCCCTGCTGCTCGCCTGCACCCTGCTGCCCGCCCAGGCCGAGGTGAAGGTGCTGACCAGCATCAAACCCCTGCAACTGATCGCCGCCGCGATCCAGGACGGCGCCGGCCAGCCCGCCGTGCTGCTGCCGCCGGGTGCCTCGCCGCACCACTACGCCCTGCGGCCCTCGGATCTGCGCCAGGTGCGTGAGGCCCGGCTGGTCTACTGGATCGGCCCGGATCTGGAGGCCTTCCTGCCGGCGGTGCTCAAGGAGCGCCAGGGCCCCAGCCTGGCCGTCCAGGAGCTGCCCGGCTTGCACCTGCGCCGCTTCGGTGCCGAGCATGCGGACGCCCATGACGACGATCACGGCGACGAGCACGAGCACGAGCACGAGCACGAGCACGAGAACGAGCACGCGCACGCGCATGGCGAGGAACAGGGCGGCGAGCCCGAATACGCCCACGACCACGATCATCGTCCGGGCAGCCTGGATGCCCATCTCTGGCTGAGTCCGGCCAACGCCCGGGTGATCGCCGCCCGCGTGGCCGCCGACCTGAGCCAGGCCGATCCGGCCAATGCCAGTCGCTACGCCAGCAACCTCAAGGCCTTCGAAAGCGGACTGGCCGCCAAGGACCAGGCCCTGCGCGCCCAGCTGGCGCCGCTGGCCGGCAAGCCCTATTTCGTCTTCCACGAAGCCTTCGACTACTTCGAGGAAGCCTATGGCCTGAGCCATCGCGGCGTCTTCGCCCTGGGCGCCGACGTCCAGCCCGGCGCGCGCCACGTGGCCGCCATGCGCGACGAACTCAAGGCCGCCGGGCCGACCTGCGTCTTCACCGAGCCGCCGCTGCAGCCAAAGATCGCCACTACCCTGAGCAGCGGCCTGCCGGTGACCCTGGTGGAACTCGATCCCCTCGGCGCCCGCATCCCGGCCAACGCCGGCGGCTATGCCCAGCTGCTGCAGAATGTGGCCGACACCCTGGGCGGCTGCCTGGGCAAGCTGCCCTGAAGCCTCGCCCGGCGGCGGATCGGCAGGCGTCGCCGTCTGTCGCCTTTGGGCCACATCGCGGCCGTTCAGCTAGCGTTCAGGACGAGTTCAGGCAGCGTTCAGGGCCATTGGCCTAATCTGCAACTGTCAGATCAGCAACGCCGAGGTCGCCCGGATATGTTCACCCTAGCGCAGCTCCCGCTACGGCAGATCGTCCGGACACTTCGACCCGACCTGGCGATGTTCATCCTTGTAACTCCACTACAGGGTCACCAAGTCAGCTCTGGTCCCCTGTAGCCGTCTCGCGACGGAGCCGTCCCCCAACGGCAGTTTCCGATCCCCATGAAGTGCTCCTTACCTCTCCAACTGGAGAGGTTTTTTTTGCCCGGAACAAAGTCAGTGATCCCAGCCATTCCCTTCCCGCTCTCGCCGCCGGCCGGCTCCAGGCGCCATAATCGGCACCAGGGCGCCGCTGCGCGAAGCACGCGACAGGCGCAGTCGCGGCCAGAGAACGTCTCGTTAGCTGTTCAGGAGTCTGCATGAAGATCCTCGTCGTCGAAGACGAAAACCTGCTGCGCCACCACCTCAAGGTGCGTCTGGGTGAAGCCGGTCATGTCGTCAATGCCGTGGCCGATGCGGAAGAAGCGCTCTACAGCGCCCGCGAATTCCATCACGATCTCGCCATCATCGACCTGGGCCTGCCCGGCATGAGCGGTCTCGATCTGATCCGCCAGCTGCGCAACCAGGGCGCCACCCTGCCGATCCTCATCCTCACCGCCCGCGGCAGCTGGCAGGACAAGGTCGAGGGGCTCGGCGCCGGGGCGGACGACTATGTGGTCAAGCCCTTCCAGTTCGAAGAGCTGGAGGCGCGCCTCAATGTGCTGCTGCGCCGTTCGGCGGGTTTCGTCCAGCCGAGCATCCGCGCCGGTTCGCTCAAGCTCGACCTGGGCCGCCAGCAGGCCTTCAACGAAGAGCAGCCGCTGCAGCTGACCGCCTACGAATACCGCCTGCTGGAATACCTGATGCGCAACCACCAGCAGGTGATCACCAAGGAGCGGCTCATGGAGCAGCTCTACGACGATGACGGCGAGCATGACAGCAACGTCATCGAGGTGCTGGTGGGGCGCCTGCGGCGCAAGCTGGAGGCCAGCTGCCAGATGCAACCCATCGAAACGGTCCGGGGCCGCGGCTACCTGTTCACCGAGCGCTGCCAGTGATCCGTTCCTTTCGCGTGCGGCTGCTGCTCAGCGCGGCCCTGCTGGTCAGCGTCTGCCTGGCGCTGATCGTGCCGGCGATCCGCAACGCCTTCGACCGCACCGTGGAAAACTTCGTCGCCGCGCGGCTGGAGGCCAACGCCAACACCCTGATCGGTGCGGCGCGCGCCATCGACGGCCGGCTGGCGATGCCGGAGATGATCGCCGAAGAGGTCTTCGACCGACCCGGCTCGCCGATCCTCGGCTATGTCTACGACCAGAACGGCCGCCTGCTCTGGCGCTCGCGCTCGGCGATCAAGGAGCGGCCCAACTACAAGCCGACCTTCGACGGCGGCGGGGTCAAGCTGGTCAAGGCCACCGACGACCAGGGGCAGGGCTTCTTCGTCTTCGATCGCGAGGTGCTGCTGGGCAATCCGCCGGTGGCCGGTTTCAGCGTGGTCACCATGCAGCCGGCCGAGGAATACGAGCGGCTGCGCGCCACCTTCCTGCACCAGGTGATCCTCTGGCTGGTGGGGGTGCTGGGCGCCCTGTTGCTGCTGCTGGCGCTGGTCATGCAGTGGAGCCTGCGTCCGCTGCGCCGCCTCAGCCAGCAACTCGATGCGGTGGAGACCGATCAGCGCGAGCTGCTCGACGAAAACAACGTGCCCAGCGAGATCAGCCGGCTGATCCGCTCGCTCAACCGCCTGCTCGATCATGAACGGCTGCAGCGCGAGCGCTATCGCGACACCCTCGGCGATCTCGCCCACAGCCTCAAGACGCCGCTGGCGGTGCTGCAGGGGGTGACCGAGGAATTGCGCCGCCGACCGCAGCTGGACCAGGAGGTCGGCACCCTGCAGACCCAGATCGAGCGCATGAACCAGCAGGTGATGTACCAGCTGCAGCGGGCCACGCGCCAGGGTGGCGCGGTGCTCAGCCGGCCGCTGGAGCTGGCGCCGCTGCTGGAGTCGCTGTTCAGCACCCTGGACAAGGTCTATGCCGAGAAACGCGTCCAGGCGGAAATGGACCTGCCGCCGAATCTGCGGGTGCAGGCCGAGGAAGCCGCCATGCTGGAGGTGTTCGGCAACCTGCTGGAAAACGCCTATCGGCTCTGCCTGACCCAGGTACGGGTCAGTGCCCGCCGGCACACCGAGCACTGGATCCTCGACATCGAGGACGACGGCCCGGGGATTCCCGCCGAGCGCCGCGAGAGCGTGCTGCGCCGCGGCATGCGCATGGACAGCCGGCACCCCGGGCAGGGCATCGGCCTGGCCGTGGTGCAGGACATCCTCGAAGGCTATCGCAGCAGCCTGACCATCGACGAATCGAGTCTGGGCGGCGCCCGCTTCCGCTTCCGCCTGCCGGCGGCCATTTCCCCGGAGCGGCCTTCCTTGGTGCACAATGGCGCCAGGACGTGACCCATGGGTCATGGCTTGCGTCTGCTCCTGATAGTGAAATTCTGTCTGTAAGGACCCCGGCATGAGCCGCGACTGCCGTCATCTCGAATCCCTGTTGCACCACGATATTCCCATCACCAAGGCCCTGGGCCTGGAAGTCCGCGACTGGAGCGAGCAGCGCCTGCAGCTGCATGCCCCGCTGGACGCCAACATCAACCACGCCAGCACCATGTTCGGCGGCAGCCTCTATTGCGTGGCCGTGCTGGCCGGCTGGGGCTGGCTGTACCTGCGCCTGCGCGAAGCCGGCATCGAGGAAGGCCATATCCTCATCCAGGAAGGCCAGATCAGCTATCCGCGGCCCATCACCACCGATGCCCTGGCCTATGGCGAGCCGCCCGAGGCGCGCGCCTGGGAACGCTTCGAGACCACCTTCCGCCGCCGCGGTCGTGCGCGTATCACCCTGCAGTCGCGCATCGTCAGCGAAAGTGGCGAGGATGGGGTACGTTTTACCGGTCAGTACGTGCTGCACCGCTGAGAGCTTGTCCAAAGTCTGCTGCGCGTCGGCCAAACTGCGTTGAAAAGACCTTCGGAATGCTCATTTACCGCTCGTAAACTCCGCTTCCTCAGGTCTTTTCGCCTTGTCTGGCTCTAGCTCGCGAGCCTTTGAACAAGCTCTGGCCGGGTAACACAGCATGCAAAAGGGCGACCCTGGGGTCGCCCTTTTTCGTTTCCGTTGCCCGCTCAACCGTGGGAATGCGGTTCGGTCTTGGCCTGCTGGGCGGTATTGGTGTCGGGCAGGTTGTCCGGCGGCACGGCCAGGGCGCGCAGGGCGCCGGACATGATCTCGCTGAAGGTCGGCGCCGAGACCAGGCCACCGAAGTAGCCTTCCTTGGTCGGGGTATCCAGCATCACCGCCAGCACCAGCTTGGGATCGGCCGCCGGCGCCATGCCGACGAACAGCGAGCGATAGGCGTGCTCGGTGTAGCTGCCGGAGCCGGCCTTGCGCGCGGTCCCCGACTTGCCGGCCACGTGATAGCCGGGCACCCGGGCGCGGATCACGCCGCCTTCGTCTTCCACCACGTGGTTGAGCATGGCGCGCAGGCGCCGGGCGATGGTCGGGTCCATGGCCTGGACGCTCTGCTGCTTCTGGTCCTTGAGCAGGGTCAGGGGGGTCAGCAGGCCGTCGTTGGCGATCACCGAATAGGCCTGGGCCAATTCGGCGACGTTGACCGCCAGGCTGTAGCCAAAGGACATACTGGCCGTGGCGATCTGCGACCACTTGGTGTGGCCGGGCAGGTAGCCGGCGTTCTCGCCGGGAAAGCCCAGCGCCATGGGATTGCCGAAACCGACCCGGCTGAGCTGTTCGTAGATGGGCAGCGGGCCGATCTGCAGGGCCACCTTGCTCATGCCGATGTTGGACGAGTTGAGCAGCACCCCGGTCATGGTCAGCACGCCGCGCTTGGCCACGTCGTGGATGGTGTGACCGTCGATGGTCATCCAGCCCGGCGCCACGTCCACGGTGCTGTTCTCGTTGAACTTGCCCGAGGCCAGGGCCACCGACATGCTGAACGGCTTGATCACCGAGCCGGGCTCGAAGGCGTCGGTCAGGGTGCGGTTGCGCATGTTGGGGATCTGCAGGGTGGCGCGGTTGTTGGGGTTGTAGGAGGGGAAGTTGGTCATCGCCAGGATCTGGCCGGTCTTGGGATTGACCAGCACGGCCGACCCGGACTGGGCGCCGAACTTCTCCACCGCCGTCTGCAGGGCGCGATAGGCGATGAACTGCAGACGCAGGTCGATGGACAGGGCCACGTCCTTGCTCGGTTGCGGCTGGCGCACCACGCGGATGTTCTTGACCACCGAGCCGCGCGGATTGATCAGTACCTCGCGCACCCCGCCGCGACCGGCCAGCCAGTCTTCGAAGCCCAGTTCCAGGCCCTCCTGGCCATGGCCGTCGATGTTGACCATGCCGATCACCTGGGCCACCAGGTCGGAGCTGGGGTAGTAGCGCTTGTACTCCTTGATCTGGCGCACCCCGGGCACGCCGAGGGCCATGATGTTCTCTCCATCGATGGGCGACAGGGCGCGGGCCAGGTAGAGGAAGTGCTTTTCCGGATGGCCGAGGATCAGGTTGCGCAGTTCGGCTTCGGGCTTGTGGATGGCCTGGGCCAGGCGCCCCAGCTGGTCGGCGCTGTCCTGCATCTCGGACGGATTGCACCAGATGGTCACCACCTCGGTGGAAACCGCCAGGGGCGCGCCGTTGCGGTCGGTGATCATGCCGCGGGTCACTGGAATGGCGATGTGGCGCACCGAGCGGCGATCGCCCTGGTCACCCAGGAAGGCGGCATCGAACAGCTTGAGGTAGGTGATGCGGCCGGCGACCACGCAGGTCAGCAGGACCAGCACGACGACCACGACATAGAAGCGATAGCGGGGTGCGGCCGTCATGGCGGCTCCTGCGCGAGAAGAGGGCTTGGGCATGGTCACAACTGGTTACAACCGTCAGGGACGCGCATGGTAACTGCTCCAGCCATCGGCCGGAAACCGCTGGGCGGTCGGGGGCGGTACACTGCGCACATGAGCGACATCCCCCTGCACGATCTTTCCACCCCAACCGTGACCTGCGAGAGCTGTCAGGCCTGGTGCTGCCGCCAGGAAGTCCTGCTGTTCGACGACGCCGGCGTGCCCGCCCGCTACATCGAGGAAGACTGGACCGGTACCCGCATGAAGCGCCTCGACGACGGCTGGTGCGCCGCCCTGGATCGCGAGCAGATGAATTGCAGCATCTACGAGGTGCGGCCCTGGGTCTGCCGGATCTTCGACATGGCCGGCCCGGAATGTCTGGAGGAGCGGGAGGATATGAAAAGGGCGATGGAGAGCGGTGATTTCTGAGCGGCTCGCCTGAAAGGCTCGGCCGCCGGGAAGTCTTATTGCGGCCATGGGCCGCTCCTACAGGAGATGAGGCTTCTGTAGGAGCGGCCCATGGCCGCGATAGTCCAAGCCAGAGCGGTCGCTACGGCGCACCGGCATGGCCGCGCTCAGGGATTCAACGCAGCTTCTGCGGCTTGTAGGCGCAATACCCCGGGCGCGGGCCGACCCTTGGGTGGTTGCGGCAGGTTTCCGGGCGCTGGTCGTAGATGGTGCACAGCCGCGTCTTGGGATGCAGGTAGACGCAGTCGTTGTTGGACAGCCGCACCAGGGTGAAGAGCCCGGTCTTGGCGTTGAGGCGCTCGACCACGCCGTCCTTCTTGAGTCGCTTGGCGATGTCCTTGAGCGGCTCGCCCTTCTCGAATTCGTCCACCACGCCCATGCGGATCAGATCGGACAGGCGGGCTTCCACCGGCAGGGTGCAGCAGCTGGACACGCAGTCCAGGCACATGGCCTTGTCGTAACGGATCCAGGTTTCGGTGCGATCGAGATCGGCCCCGAGAATGCGCAGTATCTGAGCCATGGCTTACTCGGCGAAGGTGACCTGACCATCGGCCAGGGAGGCGACGCGGGCCAGGGATTCGACGCGATAGCCCTGGGCGTCGAGTTCGGCGCGACCGACCTGGAAGGACTTCTCGATGACGATGCCCAGCCCTGCGACCTGGGCCCCGGCCTGACCGATGATGGAGATCAGCGCCTTGGCCGCCTTACCGTTGGCGAGGAAGTCGTCGATGATCAGCACCCGGTCGTCGGATGACAGATGCATGGTCGAGACGGCTATGGTGCTCTCCGTCTGCTTGGTAAAGGAATAGACGCTGGCCACCAGCAGGTTGTCGGTCAGGGTCAGCGACTGGTGCTTGCGGGCGAAGATCACCGGCACGCCCAGCTCCAGTCCGGTCAGCACCGCCGGGGCGATCCCCGAGGCTTCGATGGTCACGATCTTGGTGATGCCGGCGTCGGCGAAGCGGCGGGCGAACTCCTGACCGATGTCGCGCATCAGCGCCGGATCGATCTGGTGGTTGAGGAAGGCATCGACCTTGAGCACCTGCTCGGAGAGTACTTGGCCTTCGCTGCGAATCTTGGCTTTGAGGCGTTCCACGCGGACGGTCCTTTAACGGCAACGCCCGGGCCTGAGTGCAGGACCGGGTCTGGGAATACGGGAGGGCGGCGATTGTGCCCTATCTTTCAAGAAAGTCGTTAGTTTGCCGACAAATCGTCCTATAGCTATCCGCAACGGATAGCCGACGCTTGCCGGTGGCTGGCACAGGAGTGGTCGAACATGGGTGTTTTGTTGTCACCGGGTATGCGCGTGCTGAGCCAGTTCGGCTTCGCCCGCAAGTTCGCCCTGCTGCTGGTGCTGTTCATCCTGCCGCTGGCGGTCAGTCTCTGGCTGCTGGGCGCCGATTTCCAGGCCAAGCTGGCCACTGTCAGTGGCGAGCGCAGTGGCGTGCGACTGCTGCAACGGCTGGATGCCGTGGAAGAAGAACTCACCCTCCGGCGCAACCTGACCGCGCGCTGGAAGGCGATCGACACCAGTCGCCAGGAGACGCCGGCCGTGAAGGCCGCCATCGCCGCCCTGGAAAGTCGCAACGACAGTCGGCGCGAGCGGCTCGCCCAGCTCGGACAGCAACTGGAGAGCGAAGGGGCCAGCGCCGATGTGCAGGCGCGCTTCAAGACCCTGCAGCAGGCGCTCGCCGGGCTGGAGGTCAGCGATCTGCGCAGCCTGGGCTGGTGGCCGGACGGCTACGACAGATTCACCGCCGCCCTGGGCGCCGTGCAGGCGCTGCGCGAGGAGATCGCCCTGGACAGCGGCCTCATCCTCGATCCCTGGATGGAAACCTACCTGCTGATGCAGATCGGCACCACCCAGTCGGTCGAGTTGTACGAGCGCCTCGGCCGCCTGGCCAGCGTCGGTCAGGCCAGTGTGGTCTCCGGCCAGTTCAGCCTGCAGAGCCGCCTGCAGTTGCGCGACCTGCGCGCCCGCGTCGGCGATTCCAGCGAGAGCCTGGCCAAGGTCGCGGTGCTGCTCGGCAACAAGCTGCCCGCCGACATGGCCGGCTGGAAGGACGATTACCAGAAGCTCAGCAGCCAGCTGGACGCCAGTCTCAAGACCCTCGATCAGGGGGTGTTCGGCGGCGAGATCACGCTCAAGCCGGAGCAGTTCGAAACCACCCTGGACGGGGTCCTGCAGGGACTGCAGACCTTCCGCCAGCAGACCCTGAAGAATCTGGACCAACGGCTGCAATACTATGGCGCCGATGCCGTGCGCAGCTTTGCCGCCATCGCCGCCGGCTTCGGCCTGCTGCTGGTGGTGACCTGCTACCTGCTGCTGTGCATGCAGGCCGCCATTCGTGGCAGCGCCCGGCGCATCACCACCCTGGCCGAAGGCCTGCGCGACGGCGACCTGACCCGTTCGGCCCAGGTGACTGGCCAGGACGAACTGGCCGAGATCGGCCGCGCCCTGGACCTGGCCGTGGTGCAGCTGCGCGGCAGTCTGCAGGCGGTCGAGCAGGAGAGTCGCCAGGTGGGCACGGCGTCCGGGGAGCTGGGTCAGCAGGCCGAGGCGGCGCTGGGCGCCGTCGAAGCCCAGCGCCAGCAGATCACCCAGATCGCCACCGCCGCCACCGAACTGGCCGCCACCGCCCAGGGCGTGGCCCAGAGTTGCGAAGAGGCCGCCGGGCGCGCCGAGCAGATGCGCGGCATCGCCGAGGCCAGCCAGAGCGACAGTCGCCAGACCACCGCCAGCATCCAGCGCCTCAACCAGCGCCTGGACGAGACGGCTGCGGCCATGGCCCAGGTCAATGCCCAGGCCGGGCAGATCCAGCAGGTGGTGGACGTCATCCGCGGCATCGCCGAACAGACCAACCTGCTGGCGCTCAACGCCGCCATCGAGGCGGCCCGGGCCGGTGACCAGGGAAGGGGCTTCGCGGTGGTCGCCGACGAGGTGCGTTCGCTGTCGCAGCGCACCCAGGCTTCCACGGCGCAGATCGCCGGGACCGTCGGCAGCCTGAGCGGCACCGTGGCCCAGGCCGTGTCCCTGATGCAGGAGGCCTGCGGCCAGGCCGCCAGCGATGCCCAGTCGATCACCGGGCTGGGGCGGCGGCTGGAAGAGATCGCCGAGTCGGTGCAGGGCGTCTCCGACACCCTGGTGCAGATCGCCACCGCCGCCGAACAGCAGGCGGTCACCGCCGACCAGGTCAGTGGCAATATCCAGCAGATCGATGGGGCCGCGGCCGATCTGCTCGGCAATGCGCGCACGGTGCAGAGCACGGCGGTGGGTCTGGAGGCGGGCAGCCGCACCCTGACGGCCAACACCACCCGCTTCCGCCTGGGCTAGCACGCAAAAGGGGCGCCTTTCAGGGCGCCCCTTCTACTCAAAGCTTTCTGATCAGGCCCGGGTATCGAGCAGCCGGCCCAGGGTTTCCTGCGAGGCCTGCATGACCTTGGTACCGGCCAGCGCCTGGTACTTGCCGACATCCAGATTGACCAGCTCGCTGGCCAGATCGGCCTGGCTGTTGGTGGTCGCGGCCAGGGCTTCCTGTTCGTTGCGGGCCGTTTGGGAGGCGAGGGCGGCACCGGCCTTTTCGACCGTGCGGCTACCGTTCTGGTAGGCCTGCACCCCGGCATAGAGCGAATTGCTTGAAGTCACGTTCATGGACAGGGTCCTCGACGGTGATGTCAAAGGGCTATTGAAGCAGCTTTGACGCCAAAGAACCAGCAGTCCCTGTCACCGCCTGTGTCCGGCTATTGCTGGATCGTCGCCCGATTGCCCTGGCCGCTCTGGCGCAGGTCGAGACTGTTGCCCGCACCGGCCTGACTGATGGAGGCGTACTGGCTGGCGCCCTGCTGGCTGACGCTGACCTGGGCGTCGCTGGCCAGTCCCGCCTGCAGCAGATGGCCGTCGCCCAGTTGCTCGACACTCAGCTCGAGGTTGTCGCCCACCCCGACCGCACTGATCTCGTTGTCGTTGCCCTGGGTAGTCAGGGTCAGGCGCGAATCCTCACCGCCGATCAGGACGCCGGCGCTGTTGCGATTGCCCTGCTGCTGCAGTTCGAGGCGGTTGCCATGGCCGGTCAGATTCACCTGGACGGCATTGTCGTCGCCGACTTGCCGCGCACTGACGCGCTGGGGGCTGGCGTCGAGGCCGTTCTGCTGCACCGCCGCCTGGTTGCGGTTGCCGATCTGGATCAGCTGGACGTCCTGCTGCCGCGCGCCCTGGCGAGCGCCGGCCCGGTTGTCGTCGCCGCGCTGCTCGACCACCGCCCGGTTGGCGGCGCCACCCTGCAGCAGCTCGACCTCGTTGCGCGCGCCCAGGCTCAGCACGTCCTGGACGTGATCCTCGCCCACCTGCCTGAGTCGCGCCGCGCTGTCGCGACCGTCCTGGAAAAGATTCAGCCCGTTGCGCGCGCCCTCCTGCTCGATGCGCAGCCGCTGGTCGTCACCGCCCTGGCGCACCAGGGCTTCGTCGAGCAGGCCGCGCTGGACGATCTCCACCGTATTGCGCTGGCCATGGCCCTGGTAGACATAGGCGTGGCTCTGGCTGGCTTCGCCCTGGTCGATGCTGACCTCGCGCGCGCCACCGGCGGCCTGGGTGACATTGGTGAAGTTGCCCACGCCGCCCTGCTCGACGCGGGTACGGTCGCCCTGGGAGGCGCTCTGGGTGAGATAGGCCTGGCTGGCACGACCGCTCTGGCTGACCTCCAGGGTGCCCTGGCGGGTATCCGGCGTCTGGCTCAGGAAGGCGCCGAGGCGCTCGCCGCGCTGCTCCACGCGGGTCTGGTTGTCCAGCGCCCAGGTGGTGCTGGTGAGGCCGAGCAGGCCCAGGCAGGTCAGGAACTTGAAGGTAGGCACTCGGGCGATCCGGCAGCGGCAGACAGGGCAGTCTGCCGCCGGCCTGGCCCACCGGCCATCGCCCGAAAGACTGATATCAGCCGGGCAGGCGCAGGTGCGCGGCGACCGCCGCCGGCGTAGCCGCGGCCAGGTGCGGCACCGTGCCCAGGCAGGGCGCCGGCAGGCGTTCGTGCAGGGTGGCCAGGTTGTCGTCCAGGCGCAGGGTGGCCGGTGCCACCAGGTTGGCCATCCAGCCGGCCAGGGTCAGGCCGTCGGCGAGGATGGCCTCGGCGCTGAGCAGGGCGTGGTTGATGCAGCCCAGGCGCACGCCCACCACCAGGACGACCGGCAGACCCAGCTCGCGGGCCAGATCGGACAGGGACTCCCGGCCGGCCAGGGGCACGCGCCAGCCGCCGGCGCCTTCCACCAGGGTGAAGTCGGCCTGCAGCGCCAGGATCCGCCGCACCGGGGCGGCCAGGGCGGCGACGCTGAGGTCGATGCCGGCTTCGCGGGCTGCCAGATGCGGGGCGATGGCGGGTTCCAGGGCGATGGGATTGATGTCGGCGTAGTCGAGCGGCAGCGAGGTCTCGCCGAGCAGGGCCAGGGCGTCGCCGTTGCGCAGGCCCGCGGCGGTCCGTTCGCAGCCGGAGGCCACCGGCTTGACCCCGGCGGTGGCGAGACCCTGCAGCCGGGCCCGGTGCAGCAGGCCGGCGGCGATGGTGGTCTTGCCGATCTCGGTGTCGGTGCCGGTGACGAAGTAGGCGGACATGGGGGTCATTCCTTGCGCAGCAGGACGTGGATCACCTGGTAGGTGGCGGGCAGGCCGGTGGGCTCGCGCAGGCTCTCGTAGGCCTGGGTGAAGGCGGCCAGGCGCTGGCGACCGGTGAGGCCCTGGGGACGTCCCTGGTTGAGGTTGTGGGCGCCGATGGCCTTGAGGTGCTGGGTCAGGGCGCGCAGATCGGGGAAGTGCAGCCGCTCGGGCGCGACCTCCAGCGTCAGCCGCTGCAGGCCGCTGGCCTGGGCGGCTGCGACATAGGCCGTCTGGGGGCGGAAGCGATTGACGTGCACCTGGTCGTCCACCCGGGCCCAGCTCTGGCGCAGTTCGTCGAGGGTGCCGGCGACCAGGCTGCTGAAGGCCAGCACGCCACCCGGGCGTAGGATGCGCCGCGCCTCGGCGAGCACCCTGGGCAGATCCGGGCACCACTGCAGGGCCAGGCTGGAGACGATGAGATCGCAGCTCTCCGCGCGCAGCGGCAGGCGTTCGGCGTCGGCGGTGAGGTAGTGCCGGGCCCCGGCGCCCTGGGCGCGGGCATGGCTAAGCATGCCGGGCGCCAGGTCCAGGG
Organism: Pseudomonas sp. RIT411; assembly: GCF_003057735.2. Classification (NCBI taxonomy): domain Bacteria; kingdom Pseudomonadati; phylum Pseudomonadota; class Gammaproteobacteria; order Pseudomonadales; family Pseudomonadaceae; genus Pseudomonas; species Pseudomonas sp. RIT411. The sequence continues at coordinate 12,111 of NZ_QBIZ02000012.1, read as the reverse complement.
CCAGGCCTTCGGCCTGCGGATAACGGCGGGCCAGGGCGCGACTGCAATAGCCGGTGCCACTGCCCAGGTCCAGCCAGCGTTGCGGGTCAAGCCAGACTCGCTCCTCTAGAGCGTGTAGCCGGGCGAAGAGGCCGTCGGCGACCCGGCGTTGCAGCAGGGCGGCGCCGTCGTACTGCGCGGCGGCGCGGGAAAAGGACAGCGCCACCTGGCGCTTGTCGGGCAATACGTCAGCCATCGCGTCCTGCATAGATGAATTCACGGATACGGGTGGCCACCTCGTCCGGGCGTTCCAGGGGCAGGCCATGGCTGGCGTGCTCCAGGACCTCGACCTGGGCATTGGGCAGCTCGTCGCGCAGGGCTTGGGCCGCCGCGGCCGGCACCAGGGCGTCGTGGGCGCCGAACAGGTGCAGCTGGGGACCGCTGAAGGCCTGCAGGGCGGAGCGGGTGTCCAGGCGCGCCAGCAACTCCAGGCCGGCGATGACCACCTCGGGCTCGATCTCCGGCAGGGTCACCTGCAACTGGCGGGCGAGGGTGCGGCTGTCGCGGGCGCCCTGGGCCACCAGCAGGGTGAAGCGCCTGAGGGTCTGCTCGGCATCCAGCGAGCAGGCCTCGAAGAAGTCGGTGAAGACGCTGCGCGCCATGGCGGTCTGCCAGCCGGCGCGGGCGACGAAGCAGGGATTGCTGGCCAGGGTGATGAGACCGTGCACGCCCTGGGGGCGGCGCAGGGTGAATTCGCTGGCGAGCATGCCGCCCAGCGACCAGCCGGCCAGCCAGCCGCCTTCGGCGATGCGGGCTTCCAGGTCGGTGAACCAGTCCTGGGTGTCGGCCAGGGCCGGCAGCGGCTCGATCAGCACGTCGAGAAAGGGTGCCTGCTCGACGAGTTCGTCACGCAGGGGCTCCAGCGGAGCACTGCCCAGGCCCCAGCCGGGCAGCAAGATCAGGGTATCGCGCATTGGTCGGTCACTTATCCGCGTCAGGCGGTAATTCGGCCATGGCCTGGGCCAGAGCGTCGAGCAAGAGGTCCACGTGCGCTTCGCGATGGGCCGCCGTCAGGGTCACCCGCAGGCGGGCACTGCCGGCCGGTACGGTGGGCGGTCGGATGGCGGTGACCAGGATCCCGCGTCGGCGCAGGGCGGCGGAGAGTGCGAGGGCGCGCGCGCTGTCGCCGACCAGGATCGGCTGGATCGGCGTGGCGCTGAGCATAAGGTCCAGGCCGAGGGCCGTCGCGCCCCTGCGGAATCTCTGGATCAAAGTGTGCAGAAGCTCACGGCGCCAGCCCTCCTCACGGACGAGCTGCAGGGCGGCGAGGGTGGCGCAGGCCACCGCCGGCGGCTGGCTGGTGGTGTAGATATAGGGGCGGGCGAACTGGATCAGCGTCTCGATCAGTTCCTCGCTGCCGGCGACAAAGGCCCCGGCGGTGCCGCAGGCCTTGCCCAGGGTGCCGACCAGCACCGGGACCTGGCCCTGGTCCAGGCCGAAGTGCTCGACGATGCCGCCGCCGCTGGCGCCCAGGGTGCCGATGCCGTGGGCATCGTCCACCAGGGTCCAGGCGCCGTGGCGCTGGGCGACCTCGCAGAGCTCGGGCAGGGCGGCCAGATCGCCGTCCATGCTGAAGACGCCGTCGGTGACCACCAGGGTGTCGCCCTCGGCCTTGGCCAGGCGCGTGGCCAGGCTGGCCGGGTCGTTGTGCAAATAGCGGCCGAAGCGCGCGCCGCTGAGCAGACCGGCGTCGAGCAGGGAGGCATGGTTGAGGCGGTCTTCCAGCACGGTATCGCCACGCCCGACCAGGGCGGTGACGGCTGCCAGGTTGGCCATGTAGCCGGTGGAGAACAGCAGGGCGCGTGGCCGCCCGGTGAGGTCGGCCAGGGCTTCTTCGACCTGGTGATGCGGACCGCTGTGGCCGATCACCAGGTGCGAGGCGCCGCCGCCCACGCCCCAGCGCTCGGCGCCCGCGCGCAGGGCGGCGATCACCTGGGGATGATTGGCCAGGCCCAGGTAGTCGTTGCTGCAGAAGGCCAGCAGGGACTCGCCATCCACCACCACCTCGGGGCCCTGGGGCGCTTCCAGCAAAGGGCGGCGCCGATAGAGGTGCTCGGCGTGACGCTGGGCCAGGCGGGCGGCGAGGTCGAAGGCCATGGGGAGTCTCGGTAGCGTTGGAAGGCCCCTCACCCCAGCCCTCTCCCGAGGGGAGAGGGGGTTGGTCTGGAGCGCGGGTTGGGCGGTGGTTTACCCTCACCCCGGCCCTCTCCCAGGGGGAGAGGGGGACGACAGGGGTCAGGCGGTGGCGGCGTCGTAGAAGAGTTCGCTGTTGCGCTGTTCCACCAGGGCCTGCTCGATGGCGGCCTGGTGCACCTCGTCGGCGTGTTCTTCGCGGGCTTCGGGCTGGATGCCGAGGCGGGCGAACAGCTGCATGTCCTTGTCGGCCTGGGGGTTGCCGGTGGTCAGCAGCTTCTCGCCGTAGAAGATGGAGTTGGCACCGGCCAGGAAGGCCAGGGACTGCATCTGCTCGTTCATCTGCTCGCGACCGGCGGACAGGCGCACATGGGACTTGGGCATGAGGATGCGCGCCACCGCCAGGGTGCGGATGAAGTCGAAGGGATCGACGTCCTTTTCCTCGGCCAGTGGGGTGCCCTGGACCTTGACCAGCATGTTGATCGGCACCGACTCGGGGTGCTCGGGCAGGTTGGCCAGCTGGATCAGCAGGCCGGCACGGTCGTCCACCGACTCGCCCATGCCGAGGATGCCGCCGGAGCAGATCTTCATCCCGGCTTCACGAACGTAGGCCAGGGTCTGCAGGCGCTCGCCGTAGGTGCGGGTGGTAATGATGTTGCCGTAGAACTCCGGCGAGGTGTCCAGGTTGTGGTTGTAGTAGTCCAGGCCGGCGTCGGCCAGGGCGCGGGTCTGCTCCTGGTCCAGGCGGCCGAGGGTCATGCAGGTCTCCAGGCCCAGGGCCTTCACGCCCTGCACCATCTGCAGCACGTAGGGCATGTCCTTGGCGGAGGGATGCTTCCAGGCGGCGCCCATGCAGAAACGGGTGGAGCCGATGGCCTTGGCCTCGGCGGCCGCCTCCAGCACCTTCTGCACCTCCATCAGCTTTTCCTTTTCCAGACCGGTGTTGTAGTGGCCGGACTGGGGGCAGTACTTGCAGTCTTCCGGGCAGGCGCCGGTCTTGATCGACAGCAGGGTGGAGACCTGCACGCGATTGGGATCGAAGTGCTGGCGATGCACGCCCTGGGCCTGGAACAGCAGGTCGTTGAAGGGCTGCTGGAACAGGGCGCGGACTTCGGCGAGAGTCCAGTCGTGACGCAGGGCGGTAGCGCTCATGGGAGATCCTCGATGCATAGGACGGCCGGGTGCCGGAGCGGGGCCGATGAATGCGGTCGACCTTAGCCGAAGTCCTGGTCGACTACTGCTCATAAAATGAGCAATTGCCGGATTTTTCGCAGGGAGATTGATGGGGTGTGGTTTGGGACACGGTGGCGCGTGGATCGGGTCCGTTGAGCTTCACCGGGTTCGGTACGGGGTAAGTCGTAGGACTAAGGCCAATCGCGGCCATGGGCCGCTCCTACAAAGGCATCACTCCCTGTAGGAGCGGTCGCTACGGCGCACCGGCATGGCCGCGATAAAGACGGTTGCTCCTACAGCAGCCGGATATTCCGTAGGAGCGGCCGCAGCGGTGGACCGTCATGGCCGCGATAGCCCCAACCTGAGCGACCTGGTTGGCTTCGCTATGCTCAGCCCAACCTACGTCAGAGCATCCGCTCCAACCCCACCGCCTTGACCACCCAGGCGTTGAAGCGGCGCCAGGCGCTGCCGGGTTCGTGGTGCAGCACCCGCGGCTGGCCGTCGCGTTCGCTGACCCACTCCAGCCGCACCCGCCCGCGATCCTCGACGCGCTTGACCGCATAGGAGACGCTCGGGTCCATGCCCTGCAGCATCAGCTGGCGCAGGCGACCGGTGAGGACCGGGCTGTCCACCAGGATGCCGACCTCGGTGTTCCACAGCACCGAGCGCGGATCGAAGTTGAAGGAGCCGATAAAGGACCAGCGTCCGTCGATGGCCATGGCCTTGCTGTGCAGACTGGATTCGGATTCGCCAAAGCTGTAGGGCAGCGCGGATCGCTTCTGGTCCGGGCGGGCGCGCAACTCATAGAGCCTGACCCCCTGGGCCAGCAGCGCCGCGCGATAAGGCGCGTAGCCGGCGTGCACGGCGGGCACGTCGGTGGCTTCCAGGGCGTTGGTCAGCACCCGCACATCGACGCCGCGGGCGGCCAGGCCGCCCAGGTAGGCGACCCCCTGATTCATCGGCACGAAGTAGGAAGAGACCAGCAGCAGTTCGTGCTGGGCGCCGTCCAGGGTCGGTTGCAGCTGATGGGTGAGCAGCAGCTGCCAGTCCGGTTCGTCCTCGGCCAAGACCTTGCGCGGCGCATCCCAGAACGCCTGGGCGTGGGCCCAGGTCAGCTCCTGCAGCCAGCCGTCGAGCTGGGGCGCGGTGGCGTAGCGCCGCAGGCGGTTGTACAGCGCCAGGTCGCGGGTGCGTTCGCTGTCGAGGTAGTGATGCAGCCGCGCGCGCAGCCGCACCAGGGCGGTGGGTGAGGGGGCGAACCAGCGCAGTCGCCGGGCCGGCTGGCTCAGCGGACTGTTCCAGTACTGGTCGAAGCTGGTGCCCAGCTGGCGCGCCACCGGACCGGCGGCAAGCAGGTCGAGATCGGTGAAATTCATCTCCGGGCGGGCATCGAAGTATTCGTCGCCCAGGTTGCGTCCGCCGACGATGGCCACGCTGTCGTCGGCCAGCCACAGCTTGTTGTGCATGCGGCGGTGCTGGTGGTTGAGATCCACCAGCCGGCCCAGGGCCCGGGTCGGACCGGTGCTGCGGCCCAGGTGCAGCGGATTGAAGACGCGGATCTGCACATTGGGATGGGCCGCCAGCACGGCGATCTGGTAGTCGTTGCCGTCGCTGCTGGTGTCGTCGATGAGGAAGCGGATGCGTACGCCGCGATCCGCCGCCTTGAGCAGTTCGTTGACCAGCAGTCGGGTGGTCAGGCCGTCGTGGACGATGTAGTACTGGATGTCCAGGCTGCGCTGGGCCTTGCGGATCAGCTCGGCGCGGGCGGTGAAGGCGTCGGTGCTGGTTTCCAGCAGGCGCAGTCCCGATAGACCCGGATGGGCGGCGCCGGCGGCGCGCACCTGGCTGTCCAGGGCGGTGCCGGCGACCGGCAGCACCTGGGAGGCGTGGCGCGGAAGCGACGTGGCGCAGCCGGCCAGCAGCGCCAGCAGCAGGGGGACGAGCAGGCGGATCACAGGCTGTCCTTGAGGCGATACCAGAGCATGCCCAGGGCCAGCAGCGGCGACCTCAGGTGGCGACCGCCGGGAAAGCGCGCATGGGGCACCCGGGCGAAGAGGTCGAAACCGGCCGACTGGGCCAGGATGGCCTCGGCCAGCAGGTGACCGGCCAGGTGGGTGGCGTTGACCCCATGACCGGCATAGGCCTGGGCATGGAAGACGTTGGGGTGCTCGCGCAGCCGACCGATCTGCGGCAGGCGATTGGCGCCGATGCCGATCATGCCGCCCCAGGCGTAGTCGATCCGCACATCCGCCAGTTCGGGGAAGACCTCCAGCATCTTCGGCCTCATATAGCCGGCGATGTCCCGGGGATCGCGCCCGGAATAGTGGCAGGCGCCGCCGAACAGCAGGCGGCGGTCGGCGGAGAGGCGGAAGTAGTCCACCGCCACGTTCTGGTCGCAGACCGCGCGATTGCCCGGCAGCAGCCGCGCGGCGCGCTCGGCGGAGAGCGGCTCGGTGGCGATGACATAGCTGCCGGCCGGCAGGACCTGGGCGGCGAGGTCGGGTTGCAGGTCGTCGATATAGGCGTTGCAGCAGAGCACCAGGGTGTCGGCGCTGACCCGGCCGCGGGCAGTGTGGACGCGCACCCGGGGGCCGTATTCCAGGCGGGTGACCTGGCTGTCTTCGTGCAGCTGCACGCCCAGCGCCCGGGCCGCGGCGGCTTCGCCGAGGGCCAGGTTGAGCGGATGCAGGTGGCCGGAGCCCTCGTCGATCAGAGCACCCTGGTAGCGCTCGGAACCCACCACCTCCGCCAGCCGGGCCTTGGGCACCAGTCGCAGCGGATGGGGGTAACCCAGCGCCTGCAGCGCGGCGTGCTCTTCCTGCAGGTGCTGCCAGTGGCGCGGCTTGTTGGCCAGGTCGGCGAAGCCCCAGGTGAGCGCGCAGTCGATGCCGTGGCGGGCGATTCGCTGGCGGACCCGATCCACCGCCTCGAAGCCCAGCCGCTTGAGTTCGCGTACCCCTTCGGCACCTATGACCGACTCGAATTGCTCGACGTCATGGCCGACGCCGCGGATCAGCTGACCACCGTTGCGGCCGCTGGCGCCCCAGCCGATGCGGCGGGCTTCCAGCAGCACCACCCGGGCGCCCCGCTCGGCCAGTTCCAGGGCGGTATTGAGCCCGGAAAAGCCACCGCCGACCACGCAGACATCCGCCTGGACCTCGCCCTCCAGGGGTGGAAAAGCCAGTTCCAGATTGGCGGTGGCGGCGTAGTAGGAGGGCGCGTGGGGCTGCATAGGCGGCGTCTGATTTAGCAGGCGAAAGGGACGAGAGCCTGTTCAAAGTCTTGCGAGCTAGAGCCAGACAAGGAGAACAGACTTGAGGAAGCGGAGTTTACACAGAGTAAATGAGCATTCCGAAAGTCTGTTCGACGCGGTTTGGCCGACGCGCAGCTGACTTTGAATAGGTTCTAAGCCGTCGGGCGTTGGGCGACCAGGGTAAAGCTCATCGGCAATTGGGCGGTCTGGCCGATGTAGCCGTCATAGTCGGCCTCGCGATTGGAGTGCGGATGCTCTTCCAGCCGTTGCAGCCTCAGGCCGGCGTCCAGGCAGGCGGTGACGATGGCCCCCAGGGTATGGATATGCCAGTAGCTCGGCGCGCCCTGGCCGTGATCCAGGCCGTCGTAGGTGATGAGGTCCGTGCTGACCAGCGGGTCGCGGCGAAAGTAGCTGTAGCGCGGCACCAGCGGCTGGTCCGCATGGGGCTCGAAGACTTCCAGGAAGGGATGGGTCTCGTAGATCACCAGGCGTCCGCCCGGTGCCAGCAGGCCCCGCACCGCGGCGAAGAAGGCCGGCAGGTCCGGCATCCAGTTCAGCACGCCGATGGTGATCAGCACCAGGTCGTGCTGGCCGAGCCCGGCGGGCAGGGCATAGATGTCGGCGGCGATCAGCCGCGGCGCCAGGCCCGCGGCTGCGGCCAGCTGCTCGCCCTGGGCGAGGAAGGCCGGCGACTGGTCGATGCCCAGGGCGGGCCGGGCGCCGAAGGCCGCCAGGGAAAGCAGTTCGCGGGCATTGTTGCAGCCGACCTGGGCGCAACTCAGGCCGCGGATGTCCAGTGCGGTGAGGGTGGCGGTCAGGCAGGCATCGAGGACCGAGAAGCCGGGTTGGCGAGCCTGTTCCAGCAGGCGCTGCCAGTCCTCGCCCTGGGCATGCAGCGGCGCCGACACCTCCCAGGCCTGGCGATTGGCGGCGGTGATGAACTGACGCTGGTGGGGATCCATGGGCGGCCTCCTTGGCTGTCGATGCAAAACCCGCAGCCTAGACGGTGATCCCCGGGCTCGCCAGCCGTCAGTCCGGCACCGGCAGGCTCAGGGTCTCCTTGATCTCCTCCATCACGATGTAGCTCTTGGATTCGCGCACATGGGGCAGCTTGAGCAGGATGTCGCCCAGCAGCTTGCGGTAGGAGGCCATCTCGGAGATGCGCGCCTTGACCAGATAGTCGAATTCGCCGGAGACCAGGTGGCATTCCAGCACCTGGGGCAGCTTGAGCACGGCGCGGCGGAATTCCTCGAAGGTGTCGCCGGACTTGTAGTCCAGGCTCAGCTCGACGAACACCAGCAGCCCGGCCTTGAGGTGCTGCGGATTGAGGCGGGCGTTGTAGCCCTGGATGATGCCTTCGCGCTCCAGCCGGCGGACGCGCTCGGTGCAGGGGGTGGTGGACAGCCCCACCCGTTCGCCCAGCTCGGTGAAGGAGATGCGGCCATCGTCCTGGAGGATGCGCAGGATGTTGCGGTCGATCTTGTCCAGCTCGCGTCTGGCCTGGTGATGGGTACGCATCGCGGGGGTCTCTGCCAAAGGGGTCTTTACCGGAAAATTACTCCGAATATAGGCAATTCTTCAGTGATTAGCACTGCGAGCGGCTTTCTATACTTGCCGTATCTGCCTTCATTCCGACGAAAGCCGGCGAAATCCTCTCACCGGCCAGGAGCTAGCGATGCGTGTACTGGTTTTGGGGAGCGGCGTCATCGGCACGACCAGCGCCTACTATCTGGCCCGTCAGGGTTTCGAGGTGGTCGTGGTCGATCGCCAGGCCGGTCCTGCCCTGGAGACCAGCCATGCCAACGCCGGTCAGGTCTCCCCTGGCTATGCCTCGCCCTGGGCCGCGCCCGGCGTGCCGCTCAAGGCGCTGAAGTGGCTGTTCCAGAAGCACGCGCCCCTGGCCATCCGCCTGACCGGCGACAGCAGCCAGTACCTGTGGATGGCGCAGATGCTGCGCAACTGCACCGCGGCGCGCTATGCGGTCAACAAGGAGCGCATGGTGCGGCTGTCCGAATACAGCCGTGACTGCCTCGACGAGTTGCGCCAGGACACCGGCATCGCCTACGAAGGCCGCCAGCTGGGCACCACCCAGATCTTCCGCACTCAGCAGCAGGTGGAGGCCGCGGCCAAGGACATCGCCGTCCTGGAGCGTTCCGGCGTGCCCTTCGAATTGCTCGACCGCGACGGCGTGGCCCGGGTCGAACCGGCGCTGGCGGCGGTCAAGCACAAGCTGGCCGGCGGCCTGCGCCTGCCCAACGACCAGACCGGCGACTGCTTCCTGTTCACCAATCGCCTGGCCGAGGAAGCCCGCCGCCTGGGCGTGGAATTCCGTTTCGGCGCCGAGATCCAGCAACTCAGCGCCAATGGCGATCGCATCGACGGCGTCAGGGTCGATGGCGAACTGCTCACCGCCGATCACTACGTGCTGGCCCTGGGCAGCTATTCGCCGCAATTGCTGGCACCCCTGGGCATCCGTGCGCCGGTCTATCCGCTCAAGGGCTACTCGCTTACGGTGCCCATCGTCGATGCCGCCATGGCACCGACCTCGACCATCCTCGACGAGACCTACAAGGTCGCCATCACCCGCTTCGACGATCGCATCCGCGTCGGCGGCATGGCTGAGATATGTGGCTTCGACCTGAACCTGGATCCGCGCCGCCGCGCGACCCTGGAAATGATCACCGGTGACCTCTATCCTCGCGGTGGCGACCTCGCTCGGGCCAGCTTCTGGACCGGTCTGCGGCCCGCCACCCCGGACGGGACCCCCATCGTCGGCGCCACCCGCTATCGCAACCTGTTCCTCAACACCGGGCACGGGACGCTGGGCTGGACCATGGCCTGCGGTTCCGGTCGCCTGCTGGCCGATCTGATCGCCCGCAAGCAGCCGCAGATCAGCGCCGAGGGTCTCGACATCTCCCGTTATTCCGCTACCCAGGAGTCCCCGCGCAATGCCCGTACAGCGTCTGCACACTGATCGCCGCCTCAGCGAAATCAACATCCACAACGGCACCGTCTACCTGGCCGGCCAACTGGCCGACGACTTTTCCGGCGACATCTATCAGCAGACCCGCGAGACCCTGGCCAACGTCGACAAATTTCTTGCCGAGGCCGGCAGCGACAAGCAGCACATCCTGGTGGTGACCATCTTCCTGCGCGACATCGCCCTGCACTTCGAGGGCATGAATCGCGCCTGGGACGAGTGGGCCGCCCAGGGCGCCACCCCGGGTCGCACCACCGTCGAGGCCAAGCTGGCCAAGCCGGACATCCTGGTGGAAATGAACGTCATCGCCGCCGTCAAGGCGTAAGACCGCTATTCCCCCTCTCCCCCTGGGAGAGGGCCGGGGTGAGGGCGTTGTCCAGCCCTCCTGTCCCTCACTCTTCCCCTGCCGAGACCTCCCATGCGTCCCGCCCGCGCCGTCATCGACCTCGCCGCCCTGCGCCAGAACTATCGCCTGGCACTTGAACTCTCCGACGCCCGCGCCCTGGCGGTGATCAAGGCCGATGCCTATGGCCATGGCGCCGTGGCGGTGGCCAGTGCCCTGGCGGGCGAGGCCGACGGCTTCGCCGTGGCCTGCATCGAGGAGGCCCTGGAACTGCGCGCCGCCGGGATCCGCGCGCCGATCCTCTTGCTGGAAGGCTTCTTCGGCATCGACGAGCTGCCGCTGATCGCCGAGCACGATCTCTGGACGGTGATCCACGCCGACTGGCAACTGGAGGCCCTGGAGCGGACCGCCCTGGCGCGGCCGCTGCAGGTCTGGCTGAAGCTGGATTCGGGCATGCACCGGGTCGGCTTCTTTCCCCAGGACTATGCCGCCGCCTACCGGCGACTGCTGGCCAGCGGCAAGGTCAGCGGCATCGTCAAGCTGACCCACTTCGCCCGCGCCGACGAACCGGACAGCCCGGCCACCGCGGCGCAGATCGCCACCTTCCGCGCGGCCACCGAGGGCCTGCCCGGTCCCACCAGCCTGCGCAATTCGCCGGCGACCCTGGGCTGGCCCCAGGCGGCCGGCGACTGGGTGCGCCCCGGGCTGATGCTCTATGGCGTCTCGCCCTTCGCCTCGGCCCAGGCCGCCGCCGAACGCCTGCAACCGGTGATGACCCTGACCTCGCGGGTGATCGCCGTGCGCGAACTGCCGGCCGGCGAGCCGGTGGGCTATGGCGCCCGCTACGTCACCGCCGGGCCGACCCGGGTCGGGGTGGTCGCCCTGGGCTATGCCGACGGCTATCCGCGCCATGCGCCCAACGGCACCCCGGTGGCCATCGAAGGGCGTCCTGGCCAGCTGATCGGCCGCGTGTCCATGGACATGCTCACCGTCGACCTCACTGATCATCCCCAGGCCGGGGTGGGCAGCGAGGTGGAATTCTGGGGCCGCCAGGTGTCGGTGGCGGACCTGGCCGAGCGCTGCGACACCATCCCCTACCAGTTGCTGTGCAACCTCAAGCGGGTGGCGCGCAGCTATCGCGACTAGGCCTGGGTGGGGCCTCTGGCCGCTGCCGCAGCCAGGCGAGCGCCACACGGGAGCCGCGCGTCCGTCGTGGTGTTGTAAATCTCGAACAGCGTTGCCATGATGCTGAACACCGTGCCACGGCACGCCCTCAGCGCGTGGCCTGGCCACGTCTCACCCGCCTGCTCGAGGAGTCTTCTCCACCTTGGACGTCGGTGCCCGCCTGCAAACCATCCGTACCCTCAAGGGTCTGTCCCAGCGCGAACTCGCCAAGCGTGCCGGGGTGACCAACAGCACCATCTCGATGATCGAGAAGAACAGCGTCAGCCCCTCCATCAGTTCACTGAAAAAAGTGCTGGCCGGCATTCCCATGTCCCTGGTGGAGTTCTTTTCCCTGGATCTGGAGCAGGACACGCCGACCCAGGTGGTCTATCGCGCCAATGAGCTCATCGACATCTCCAGCGGCGCCCACACCGTGCGCATGCGCCTGGTCGGCCGTGCCCATCCCAGTCGCGCCCTGGCCTTTCTCGACGAGACCTATCCGCCCGGCGCCGACACCGGCGAAGAGATGTACGCCCATGAAGGCGAGGAGGCCGGCCTGGTGGTGGAAGGCCGCCTGGAGCTGACCGTGGGCGGCGAGGTGCACATCCTCGAACCCGGCGACAGCTACTACTTCGAAAGCAGCCGCCCGCACCGCTTCCGCAATCCCTTCGAAGCCCCCGCCCGGCTGATCAGCGCGACCACCCCGGCGAATTTCTAAGCGCTTGCGCGGCCCTCACCCCAGCCCTCTCCCGGAGGGAGAGGGGGCTGTCCGAGTGGGCGCTCGAGTTCCTCTGTCCGCGTAGGGTGGAAAACGGCGCAGCCTTTTCCACGTTGAAGCCGGTGCCTGGGGGCGCCCTCACCCCAACCCTCTCCCGGAGGGAGAGGGGGCTGTCCGAGTGGGCGCTCGAGTTCCTCTGTCCGCGTAGAGTGGAAAACGGCGCAGCCTTTTCCACGTTGAAGTGAGTGTCTGGGGCGGCCCTCACCCCAGCCCTTTCCCGGAGGGAGAGGGGGCTGTCCGAGTGGGCG